>CAOKJJ010000062.1 GCA_948468465.1 uncultured Eubacterium sp.
AATCTTTCAAGGTTATTTCACTGTTCAGTTATCAAGGTTCTGTTTGTTTGCTGTGCTGTGTTTGACAGCTTTGTCATTATAGCAGTTCTTTTTCTGTTTGTCAAGAACTTTTTTACTTTTTTTTGTTTTTTATTTCTTTTCTTATTACATTTTCCAAGAAATAATTATGTATTTCGTTAATGACATTTGTCTCACTCGCTGCAACAGCAACTCTGAAAGTATAGCATGTTGTGCTTCACTTGTCAATACCTTTTTTATTTTTTTGCAAATTCTTTTTCCTGTTTCTGATATCTCCCAATCTCTGCCAGTATAAGACTCTGCAAAATGGGCTTAAGTGGACTCGAACCACCGACCTCACGCTTATCAGGCGTGCGCTCTAACCGGCTGAGCTATAAGCCCCTCTCCAGCTTTTGCTGTAAGGTATGCCTCGCTGTCCGCGACGCAAGACATATAATACAATCTTTTTTTCCATTTGTCAACAACTTTTTACAAATTTTTTATTTTTATATTTTTCGCAGGTTGTAATAGGTAAAACTTCCGTCGATCAGCAGCTTTCCATCGTCGTCAGTCAGCTCTGTGCGCACGACTGAAATCTTTCCACCATTTCTAAGCACTCTGGCTTCGCAATAAAGATATTGTGTTTCTGCAACCGGCCTCATATAGTTAACGGAAGCATTTAATGTCGTTACATGGCCTCCATACGTCGACGCCGCCATTCCTGCCAAAGTATCTGCAAGGGAAAACGCACAGCCGCCGTGCATGCCTCCATAAATATTCTGAAGATGCGGCTGCAGTTGGATTCGCGCGCGTGCATAGCCTTGCGATACTTCTAACAGTTCCATCCCGATGCTGACCGCAAACGGATTGCGCATAAGGATATCCTGCAATTCATCCATTCCCAATACTGCATCCTTCTGATTCATTTTTCAAATTCCCTCTTTCTTTTCGAATATTTTCACGCGGCCTGCCCGCAACTGCATACAGGACACAGTTCCGGCAGGAATCTTTGCCTATTTTATCACAACTATTTTCACAATGCAATTTATTCGAAGGCAAAAATTTCATTTTATATATTGACATATCGGTTGATTTATAGTAGAATAAATGAAGTTCAGCTGCTATAGCACAGTCGGTAGTGCGCAACATTGGTAGTGTTGAGGTCACCGGTTCGATTCCGGTTAGCAGCTCTAAAATGTTTGAAAATAAAGGCTTTTCAAGGAAATTACTCTTTGAAAGGCCTTTGTTTTTGTTTGATTTCACTTGATATATCCTCCATTCCACGTTATTATAGTTATATATGAAAAGGAGCGCGGTTATCATGGATGCAATAAAGCTAAATGAATTCGATAAAAGATTTTATACAATAGACGATATTTATGCATTGCCAGATGGACAAAGAGCTGAATTAATTGACGGTCAGATTTATTATATGGCGCCGCCAAGCAGAACACATCAAAGAATATTAAATTATTTTAATAATGAAATTTATAATTATATAAAAACTAATCATGGAAATTGTGAAGTAATTCCAGCTCCGTTTGCAGTATTTTTAAATGAAAATGACGATAAAACTTATTTAGAACCAGATATTAGTGTAATCTGTGATATTTCGAAACTGGATGAAAAGGGATGCCATGGAGCGCCGGATTGGATTATAGAGATTGTATCACCATCAAGCCGATCAAGAGATTATATTAAAAAGATGATTAAATACAACATTGCAGGCGTCCGGGAATATTGGATTGCAGACCATGAGAAAAATCGTATTATAGTATATAACTTTGAAAAAAATACGATGGAGGAATATTCTTTTGGCGAAAATGTACCAGTTGGAATATACAATGATTTCTTTATAAAAATACAATGAGTAACGCAAAAGCAATTTGCAAACACGCTTTAACACAAAATATTTTGACATACGAATCATAACCATATATAATAAAAATATGAAATACCATACGAAATTATGAGGTGATACTATGTTGGCAGTAAAAAGCATGGATGTACGCGAAAATTTTAAGGAATGGTGCAATAAAGTAATCGGCGGTGAAACACTTGTTGTATCACGGCCTAAAAATGAAAATGTAGTAATTGTATCCGAAAAAGAGTACAACGAAATGGCAAAAGCAAAAAGAAATGTAGAATATCTGGCTATGCTGGACAGGAGTTATAACCAGTTAGAAAATGGAGAAACCATTTCTTTTAGCATGGAAGAACTGCAGGCAATGGAATCCGATGATTGGAAACCTACCGAAAAAGTATTAAATTGGATGGAACGGATGAAACATAAAGATGAATGATTTTACATTTACAGATAAAGCATTTTCTGATTACGTTTATTGGCAGTCTCAAGACAAGAAAACGGCGAAACGGATCAATACTCTATTAGTGGATATTAAACGAAACGGGGCAATGCGAGGCATTGGAAAGCCAGAGCCGCTGAAACACCGCCACGGATATTCCAGACGAATTGATGAAAAAAACCGATTAGTGTATGATATTGATGAATTGCAGAATATTAAAATCATATCATGCAAAGGGCATTATGATGATTAAGACGGTATAAAAAACGTGAAGCATACAGATTCTGTACGCTTCACATTTTTTATACCGTCTTATTTAAAAATATTGCCATTCTGTTCTGTCCGCCTGCTGTCATATATTCGAATGCCTGATGTGCATCTCCCTGCACAGAATCCTCCTGCTGATACGTGTTCACGATTCCCTTTGCATCCTTAACTTTCATCGTCAGAATTTTTGCAGGCTCCTGTGGCTGTTCCTGCACTTGCTGCGGCTGTATGGGACTGCTCTGTTCATTGTTGCCGCTGTCTTGTTCCTTGTCGTCGGTTTGCTGCGGCATTGCCGTCTCACCTGTCAGTTTTTCGTAGATCACTCTTGTAAACAGCTGCAAGAATTCCAGATAATCGTCATAGTCAAAATACTGGTTCATAATCTTTTGCAGTGTATCGCCTGAAGAACCTGCTGTCTGCGCCGATGGCCAGACAGAGGCCGCGCTTGTGCCAGTGCCTGTCACGGAGCTGTTCGGTATTGTTACGCCTTCTTCCAGATACTGTAATACTTTTACAACATAGTTTTGCGTTTCATTAAAAGGCGGAATCCCGCCGTATTTATCCACATTACCGCTCCCTGCGTTATAAGCCGCAACCGCATAGGACAAATTGCCGTTGTATTTTTCCAGAAGACGGCTGATATATTGTGCACCGCCCATAATATTTTGTTCCGGATTATAGGCATCTGTTACGCCAAGAGAAGCGGCTGTGCCTGGCATCAGCTGCATAATTCCCATTGCGCCGCAATGAGACGTCGCATCGGCCCGGAAATTAGACTCTGCTTTTGCCATTGCTTTGAGCAAATCTTTGGATACGTGATAAGTATCTGAAGCTTTCTGAAAGATCTGCTCCAGATAGTTTCCATAATCCTGAGACTGCTGATTGATATAATTGGAAAAATATGTACCTGACGTACTTGTATTTTGCTCCGTTCCAACCGGTGTCAAAGTGCCGTCCGCATTTACTACAGAATTCACAACCATAATATCCGTCTGATCCTTTTCCTTTCTGATCCTTTTCCATTTTATCTCCTGGATCCCTAACTATTGCTTTCCTGCGCCTATGGTCGCCGTAACCGGAACAGCTGTGCCGGAAAGCAGAGCCGCAAACGTCTCCATCTGTTCTCCGATAATTAAAATCCGGGCCTTTTTATGGATCTTTCCAAAAGCGTCCGTACCGATTTTTTTCAGATTGTCCGCATGTATTGTCACTTTCTGGAGTTTTTTACACTGGAAAAATGCTTTTGGCTCTATTTCAGCTACATTCGCTCCGATCGTAATTTCTTTCAGCTTACCGGAATCCGCAAATGCCCCTTCTGCAATCTGCACAACCTGATATTCCATACCGTTGAGCATGACCGTTTCCGGCACGGTAACAACGGTATCTTCTGCGATGCGCCCGGTACAGACTGCTGTCTTTTTTTCCTGATCTAACACACGATACAAAAGCCCGTTCACCGCCTGCTCGGACTGCTGCTCATCTGTTTTCACTACTGTTAAGTCCACCGGATGTTTTACATACCAGCACCGGCCTGCAGACTCTGCCGTAATAGAAGCCTGCGTAATTGGATATCTGCCGGATGGTTTATCATTCGAAGGATCTGAACAGTATAAAATCCCATTTGTATAATCTGTTACAAGTATTGCATGCGGCTTGCGCGAATTGTAAATGACTATCCCTTCAGGATGTTTACCCAGCAGCTGTATCAGCTCATTTTTAGAAGCAAGCGTCTTATGCGCCACGGATATGCCTGCCGCTGTAAAATTCCATTTCAGGCCGGTTTTCTCCGCCCATGCATACTTTCGGACAGATTTTTCTGTAATCTGTCTCCAGTCTGTATTGCCGGAAAGCATGGCCGCCCTGCGGATCATCATTGTACTCGCAGCAAGCGTACATACGCGTGCCTGTGACTGCTTGAGAAATACTTCCTCGTCATTCAGTTCTGAAAAAGTCACCGCATGTTTTTCTTCGGTTTGACCATTTCCAGTCTGATTATCTCCAGCTTGGCTATTTTCAATCTGATTATTTACGGTTTGGTTATTTTCAGTTTGGTTATTTTCAGTCTGTTCATCTGCCGTCTGTATGTCCTGTGTTTGTTTTTCTGCCGCCTCTGCCCATGCTGATACGGTCTGTGCGGACAGATTCAGAAAAAACGCCAGACACAAAACAGATATGGCAGCTTTTTTTCTCTTTCTGCTGTGATTATGTACCCCATCTGTATTCGCAGCCTTCCGCCGCGTATGCTTGTCTACCATAACGCCTGAACAATCCTCCTGTATAAATTTTTCTGTCACTAACCTCAATACAGATAGTTTACCGTAAGTTGCGCCATATGACAAGTAGGTAATTGCAGAAATTATCATATTGGAATTAAATTCCTTTAAATACAAACGCAAACTCCAGCTTCCTGCTCACATCTATCCGGAATTCCGGGCGTACTCTTGCGCGCCAGCTGTCATCTCCGGCAACCCCCATCTGTGCCATGGCAGCCCTTACAATCGTATGATGTATGCCTGGAAGCTCATAGGCATGCGCTGCCTGTTCCAGCTCATGCGGCGTATAAGGCAGTGCTGAAAAACTGATTTCATCTCCGGCGAACAGCATGCCTCTGCCTCTGTCATCGGTAACCGACGCATAGCGCACGCCCATCTTATTGCCGCATTCTTGCGGAACAAGATATTTTGCCAGATTGTCGGTAACTTTATTTTCATATATGCCAAGCTTTGCACCCCTTTTGCGGTCTGCGTATGTTTCCGTCGGGCCGAGTCCATACCATTTTACGTGGTCAAAATCCGCGTTCAGCGTAAAGAGCATTCCAAACTCCGGCATATCACCCAGTTCCTTCACCGGATCATAACTGAGCTTTGTCCGAACCGCTCCGTCTGCGTATACCGTATACGCAACCTCACAGGTGCTGTGCGGCGTTGTCGGCATATGATATAAAAATGTAACGGTTACGGTTCCGTCTTCTTCTGTCACTTTTACCGGATTGTCTGCAAATGCCGTATGGTATGCATCATCCTTTTCGGCATCAATGCTTTTATGGCTGATATACATGCTCGCAATTTTCCACTGTGCATAGCGGGCTGTCGCAAGACTTCCAAGATCGTTGTCAACTGGCGCGCGCCAGAAGTTCGGCATCGGCGTTTTTTCCAGCATTTCTTTGCCTGCATAGCGATAAGACACCAATCCGCCATGAAGTTTGGAAAACAGCACGTCGAAGTTTTCCCCTTTCACACCGATATTCAGCTTGCCGTGAATGACCTGCAGCTGTTTTTCACTCTTTGGCCATACAAATGGTTTTTTATAAATTTTCTGTCCAAACGCTACCTCATGGCCTGCCTTTGCCCAGCAGGTATCTTCTTTCAGGCGGAAAGATATCGTGACCGCATACTCGCCGTCATCCTGATTCTCATACGGCAAAGCAAACGTTTGCTGGGACAGAGGCGCTACGCTGACATCCAGCGGTTTTTCTTCTATGATCACACCGTCTCTTTGCAGAACCGCCACGCACTGGTAGCAGTCTGTATGCAGGAACAAATTTTTATTGATTACCGTAAAAGTATCTGTATCAAATGTTACGGAGATATTCTGATAATTGTACTTTACCTCCTGCATTTTTGGTGATGCATCTCGTTTCTCACCGTATACAATACCGTTTCCGCTGAAATTGTAATCTGTCGGACGCTCGCCGAAATCGCCGCCATATGCCTGGAACGTCTCCCCATAGCGATTCTTTTTGCTTATGGACTGGTCGATGTAATCCCAGATAAAGCCGCCCTGATACCGTGGCTGCGTATCCGAAAGGTCTGTATATTTATGCATCCCTCCGCATGAATTGCCCATCGCATGTGTATACTCGCAGCAGATAAACGGCTTGTCAGGATGCTCCTGCAAAAAGCTCTGGATCTCTTCTACGGATGGATACATCTGGCTCTCCATATCGCTTGTCTGATTGTAACGGCGGTCATGGAACACGCCTTCGTAATGTACGAGTCTGTGCGGATCCAGCTTGCGGAACAGCTGTGACATTTCATAAATGACTTTTCCGCCGTAAGACTCGTTGCCGCATGACCAGATCAAAATGGACGGATGGTTTTTATCCCGCTGATAGCAGGAATTTACACGGTCAAGCATCGCGCCCATCCACTCTTCGTGGTTTTCCGGCACTGCCGTTTCCGGCGCATCCAATCCCTGCTCCACGCCGTCCCAGGAGCCATGCGACTCCAGATTGTTTTCCGCGATCAAATACAGTCCATATGTATCACATAACTCGTAAATTCTGGAATCATCCGGATAATGGCAGGTACGAATCGCATTGATATTATTGCGTTTCATTGTAATGATATCGGTAAGGACCTCTGCGTCTGAAACCACACGTCCTGTTTTGGATGAAAATTCGTGGCGGTTTACTCCTTTGAACACAATTCGCTTTCCATTCAGACACATGATCCCGTCTTTCATCTCAAAGCGGCGGAATCCGATTTTCTGCGGAATCACTTCGGTCAGATTCGCGGATTCATCATACACTTCCAATAACATATCGTATAAATACGGTTCCTCCGCGCTCCAAAGCTGCGGATTCTCCACCGGATAAGACAGTGTTGTCTGTGCAGACAGCGCTGCGGTCTCGTCGATAAGAAGCACATGGTTTTTATCTGATACTTTAATATGCACATTCCCAGCACCCTGTGTCTTCAGCGTCAGTTTCAAATCCGCGTGAACCAAATCCGGTTCTACTACGGGCTCCGTTTTCAGATCCCATACATGTGTCTTTGGTACAGTATATAAAAATACGCTTCGGTATATGCCTGAAAACCGATAAAAATCCTGGTCCTCACACCAGCTGCCGGAAGTCCACTTAAACACACATGCGGCAAGTTTATTTTCTCCCGCTTTTAAATACGGCGTCAGTTCAAAATCAGACGGCGTAAAGCTGTCCTCGCTGTAGCCGACAAACTGCCCGTTCAGCCACAGCGCGATGCCGCTTTCCGCTCCCTGAAAAGAAATGTAGACCGGATTCCCCTCAAACCCCTGCGGCAGCGTAAAATATTTTACATAGCTGGCTGTCGGATTAAATGCAGACGGTATCTCATCCGTCCAGATCTCTTCCCTGCCATCCCATGGATACTGTACGTTCGCATACTGCGGTATGTCATATCCTTCCATCTGGATATGCGCCGGGACACGGATATCCGCCCACGGGCGGCAGTCATAATCCGGCTGTTCAAACCCTGGTATCGTCTGTTTGTAATTACGTGCGTAGTGGAATTTCCAGATACCGTCCAGCGAATAGCGCAGGCTCGTTTTTTTTGCCGCAGCCTCCTTCTCATTTGCATAGCAGACATGATCCGAATGCGCCTCTATCCTGCCTTCTGCATAATACTGCGGATTTTTGACCTTTTCATAATTAAATTCCGGCATAACTTTTCTTCTCCTTTTCTAAAATAGCTATATCTAAAGATTTACCCCTTGGTTCATACTCCCCGTACGATAGCCCTGCAAATCCATAGTAACATAAGTAAAACCATATTCATAAAATTTTTCTGTCACCTGACGGCGTACCGCATCCTGCAGCAAACGTTCAAAATCCTGCGGCAATACTTCAATCCTTGCCATCTGCGCGTGCATGCGAACCCTGACCTGGCGAAAGCCAAGATCCAGCAGCAGCTGTTCCGCCTGGTCGATCATAGACAGTTTTTCTTTTGTAATTTCCTCCCCATATACAAACCTGGATGCCAGACACGCAAAAGACTGCTTATTCCATGTAGGCAGCCCCATCTGTTCGGATAATGCACGGATCTGGGCCTTGGTAAGCCCGGCCTCCAGCAAAGGGCTTACAACTCCTGACTCTGCCACTGCCAGCCGTCCTGGGCGGTAATCTCCCGCGTCGTCTGCTATCGAGCCTTCCGCCACATGGAACATCCCCTGCTCTCCGGCGGCTTTTTCAATTGTTTCCATCATTTTATACTTGCACAAATAACAGCGGTTTTTGGGATTTTGAGCAAATTCCGGTATATGTAACGCATCCACGCTGCATATGATCTGACGAATCCCGTACCGCTCGCAAAACTGTTTTGCTTCTTTACCTTCCCGCTCAGGAAAGATATCCGACTGTACCGTTACCGCAAGCACACGGCTGCCTAACACATCGAATGCTGTTTTTAATAAAAACGCGGAATCCACACCGCCGGAAAATGCAACTGCCAGATGTCCGTATGCTTTAAGATTCTGTTTCAGCTGGTGCAGTTTTTGATTCATTGATCGTATTCTGCAACATACATCTTTCGTTCTCCTTTCAAACAGCACAAGCCCTGTACGGTCGATCTGCTTATAAAGACGATTCCCATGATCCAGATCCATAACAAGATCCAGCTCACAGTCTAACACAGGTTCTTTTTTCAGCGGCAGTGCAGGATCTTCCTTCTCAATATATAAGTCGATGTCACTGTAGCTGCTGCAGCGAAATTCCAATGAACTGCCAAATAATACAATTTTTTTTATATTCTGATCCTCAGACAGCTCCTGCAGTATCTGCTGAACTCTTGTCTGCATCAGGGGGTGCACCCGATTGCAGTGCATAAAGTCAACACCTTGTTTTACCTCAAAATCCCACATATTCTGAAAGTTATTCATACAAACCCCCTTTAGCAGATCATCTGAAAACGCATGACATGCTACTGCCACTCTTTATCCTGCAGCCGTTGTATATATTCCAGCGCTGAAACCGCCGCATTCGCGCCATCGGAAACGGCTGTCACAACCTGACGCAGCGCTTTTGTACGCACATCTCCCGCTGCGAAAAAACCCGGCGCAGACGTAATGCCCGTCTCATCCGCAATAATATATCCGGCATCATCCAGATCCACAACTCCTTTTAACGGTTCCGTCTGCGGCTGCATACCGACTGCCACAAACGCCCCATGTACCGGAAGTGACCGGCCGTCTTTTAATTCCAGCGCTGTGACGGTCTGTTCTCCGACAATTTTCGCCGGCTCAGCGCTTGTCAGTATTTCTACATTTTCTTTTTCCCGCAGCTGCTGTACGGCAGACGCTGCGCCCCGGAACTGGTCACGGCGGTGAATTAAATAGACTTTATCGCACAAATCCGATAAATACAACGCATCTCCCAGCGCAGTATCTCCGCCGCCAATCACTGCCGTCTCTTTTCCTTTGTAAAACGCGCCGTCACAAACTGCACAGTAAGAAACTCCCTTCCCGGCAAATTCCTCTTCCCCATCCACGCCCAGACGCCGATGCGCGGCTCCTGCACAGTAAATAACCGTCTTTGCACTGATCGAGTTCCCATCTTCAAGATGCACATTCCAGCCATCTTCTGTGTTTTCAAAATCATCTGCCGCACCTTCCTGAAACTGGATATCCAACTCCTGCGCATGATTTAAAAACGCTTCTCCCAGATCATATCCGTTCATTTTCGGAAGTCCCAGATAATTATCTACCTGATCGCTCTCCGCAATCTGTCCGGTACCGCGGTATTCTTTTTCCAGCACCAGAGCGCTAAGTCCTGCCCGTTTTGCATATACTGCCGCGCTAAGTCCCGCCGGGCCGCTCCCTATGATCAGTACATCCAGCTGCTGATCCATGATGAAACACCTCTCTTTTTCATAATTCTATTCTTCCAGGCTGTTGCAAAACAGCTGTATCCGATGTAAATAGATACAGTATACCATAATCTTTAAGCTGATTCAATAGTAGAAAAACCATCTCCAAGTTTTGAAAAACATGTCAACAAAAAAGCCGGTCTCTAAAGTCCGGCTCTATGTCTGCAAGGTTTTCATTATTTCCAGTATTTTTTAACTTCTTCTTCTGACTTTTGTAAAGAAAGGCTGAATTTCTCGGCTATGCGCTGAATCGTATCCTCCAATGAACATTGAAATTCCTTATAAGTTTCAACAGAACCTTTGATTTCACCCTTTCGCTCACCCTTTCTTTCGCTGTCCATTTTCATTTCTTCAAGTGCCGTGCACACATCAATCGCCTCCTGTTCTTTCTGGTATTTCAATTTCGAATTCGTTACTACATTGATCACTTCTGCCGCCTGACGTTCCAGTCTGCGGAAATTCTCATGTTTCTGTGTCACTTCCTGCAGTCTTTCCTTATCCTTGGAATACTTGATGTATAAAAAAACTTCTTTTAAGCTAGACTGGAATTCACCTATTTCTTGTTCCATCATATTTCCCGGAGCAATCAAATTCACTCTGTAATCCGGTACATACTGCATAACTGCATCATCCAGATCAGAATACATCTCCCGCAGTGTCAGCGGCCCGTCCCATTCTTCTGCAGAATAAAAGACAGTCAGCGTTATTACCGGAAGCAGCCGATCAGTCTTATAGAAGCCGCTCAGGTATTCATCCTGTGAAAATGTGCGGTTTTTCATACTATTATCCCTTTTTTCCCCACGCTTATGTGATTTAGCTGTTTCCGTCACCTGATGTGCGAGCTGCATAAAATCATACAGACCATTTTTCACGGGAATGGCATAGTGGATGTCGCTCTGGTTTTCTATCCCAAGGATACAGTATGCCATGTTTCCATCGGTCATAACCGTTTTCACCACATCCCGGTATCTTTGTTCCGGCACGGATGCATCACCGCTCCCATACGGTACGGCAATCTCCGTGGCGTCCAGTTCCTTTAAACACTCCGGCTTTATCACCTGCCTGCCGTGATACAGATATTTATTAAACGCATCTGCAAACACAGTTGGATTACGCATATATTCCTTTGTTACGGTATCTTTTTTCCCCAACTTATCACCGCCTTCATCCTGATTTGTTTCGATTGTGCCAACATCATGTTCGTACCAAAACAATTATTATTTACTATTATAGCATCTTCTTTCTTCTTTTTAAACTTTTTTCTTACAGAACTCCGCCTGGATGCAAAAGATCGGTTACTACGACTGCCTTAGAACCGGCAGATATACAAAAAAAGAACTTCCTCCTCCCACCACGGACTTTACTTTGATATAACCATTTTCTCCCGCCAAAATCTGGCGTGCCAAATACAGGCCGATCCCTACGCCTTCCTGCCCGCTGGCATAGTTTCCGCGATAAAACCGCCGAAATATTTTTGCTGTTTCTTCCTCTTTAATGCCTATGCCAGTATCCATGATTTCAATCCGTACAAACAACTCTGCGGCTGTCGGCATCAGCTTGATTTTCCCACCATCCGGCGTGTATTTCACCGCATTATCCACAATATTATAAATAGCTTCCACTGTCCATTTCCGGTCAAACCAGGCAAAGCAGCCGCCCGGTGTAAACTCAATCGTCTGTCCTTTACTCTGCGCTTTCGCTGCAAGCTGTCCCATCACCTCTTCCAGCATCGAATCTACATCTTCCCACTTTGGATGCAGCACCAGCATTCCCGTTTCCAAACGTGAGGTCTTTACTAAAGAACCGATCAAAAAATTCAGCTTCTGCGCCTGTCTGTTAATCTCCTGTACAAATGCCTGTTCTTCTTGCGGCAGTTCTTTTTCTTCCAGCATTTGCGCGTACAGCAGCAGATTTGCGACAGGCGTCTTTGTCTGATGGGAAATGTCCGCGATCAGCTGCTTGATTTTTTCTTTTTCTTCTGTCAGATTTTGCGCGGATGCCTCGGACGCGGCCAAATAATGCGCCAGCTTAGTTTCTATATGAGACAGCAGGCTTTCATCATAGACGGATTCCCGAAAGCTTCCTTCCCATGCCTGTTCCAGCATATGATCCATCTGTTCCAGCATTTTTCGCATACGGCGGCGTACATTCCACACCCAGACTCCTGACGCCAAAAGTAAAACCGGCGCCAAATACAGCAGCCATATTTCCATCTTTGCTTCCCTCCATTGGCTTTGCACTTTTTTCAGCGAAAAAGCAGCCATGTTCCAAATGAAACACAGCTGCTAAACACACTTCCCTTACTCTGCCAGAACAAGATTCTGCTCCTGCATATCTCTATTGTCTTTCTTTAATATAAACTGTCCGATAAGGTCATCCAATACAATCGACTGCGAAGACAATTCCTGGCTCGTCGCCGAAGCTTCCTGCGCTGTTGCCGCATTTGTCGATACGACCTCTGATATCTTATTGACTCCCATTTCAGCCTGACGCATTGCCTCCGCCTGATCTTCCACCATGGTTTTAAGATTCTTGGAAAAATCTGCAATCTGCTTGATGCCGTCCACGACTCCCTGTATAGCCACAGATGCCCGCTGCGCCGCCTGATTGCCCTGTTCCACCTCGTGTACAGAGCCCTCGATCAACTTTCTCGTATCCACTGCCGCCTTCGCACTCTGGTCTGCCAGCTCCCTGATCTGTGCCGCCACAACCGCAAATCCTCGTCCGGACTCTCCGGCTCTTGCAGCTTCTATCGAAGCATTCAACGACAGCAGATTTGTCTGTGATGCGATAGACTCAATCTCAGAAATAATGTCTCCAATCCTTGTAGACGCATCATTGATCCGTTCCATCGCCTGCATCAGCGTGTTCATCTCTTCCCTGCTGTTATCCGCCTCAGCCGCATAATGCTGTGCTTTCCGATAAGATTCGTCCGCATTCTGCGCGCTTTTCTGCATCGTGCCCGTAATATCACTGATCGTAGCGTGCAGCTGCTGTACCGCTCCTGCCTGCTCTGTAGCGCCTTCTGCCAGATTCTGCGACGCTGCCGCGACATCATTCGACCCTGAGTTGACCTGACTGGAAGTTTCTCCAATCGCACATAATGTCTCTGTCATCTGATCTCTGAGTCCCTTCACGGAGCCGTACATTTTCTTAAAATCACCTGTATATTTTTCCGTTATTTTAGAGCTGACCGTATAATTTCCTCCCGCCATCTCACCCAACACTTCTTCAATGTCATAAATAATCATACTCAGATTGTCTGCCATATGTACGACATGTTTTCCCATGTCTTCCACTTCATCCCCGGTATCTATCTCCGGAAAATCACCAGACAAATCTCCGACCGCAAACGTCTCTAAACGATCCCCCAGTTTCTTCAGCGGAACCGCAATTCCCTTTGCAATCTTTGTTCCAATCTGCATAGCCAACGCCATCGCTGCCGCAATTGCCGCTACAATTACAGCCGCCAGGATCCATTTCAGCACCGAAAGTGTCGACGCCACCTTGTTCCCTTCTGCTACTTTTACATCCAGCAGTTCTTCAAGGTTTTCATATATTCCATTATAGATGCCTGCCAGTTCATTCAGAGCAATATCCTGTGCCTGTCTGCAAAGCTCCCTGTCCGTCGTCGCACCCAGATCCATAATCTGCGTGTCCAGCTTCCAATATTCCTCTAAATCCGCAAGTATCTCATCATACGTTGCTCTTCCGCTTTTAGATACAATCGTAGCTTCTACCTGCTTTAAGCTGTTTTCAAAACTCGCTTTTGTATCCTTATGCTGCTGTACAACCGCTTCTATCGCATCCGGCTCATCATAGCCAATCGCGGCACGAAGCGAAGACCTGATATCTGCAAACTCAAACATTGCCCGGCCAATATCCCCCTGGGCAAACCCATAATTGTTCAACGCATAAGAATATCTGCCGGATATAACCATCACCGCAATCAACGCAATTAAAGCTGCAACTGCTGTAATTGACGAGACAACAAAAAAAGACCTTTTCAGTCTTTTTTCAATCTTTCCTTTTTTTAACATCATTCCAAATCTCCTCCTTGCATTTCATTACTTTTCTCCGCCAGTATCCCCATGTTGCATCCCCCAAAAATCAGCACCCTGCATCTGCATTTTTTGGCAAATTATCTCACAACTGGGTAACTTAAGTATATTTTAGCACAATAAAGCAGATTTGCAAGTCCCATTTGCAAATTATTGCATGCGATGAGGCTGTATGTGCAAAATCATTTTCATAATTCGATTGATAGTGGCCTCTCGGACGCTGGATAGTGGCCTCTCGGACGCCGGATAGTGGCCTCTCGGACGCTGGATAGTGGCCTCTCGGACGCCGGATAGTGGCCTCTCGGACGCCGGGTGGTGGGGGAACGGCCTGGTTTCCTGTTCCTTTTACAGAATGTAAGAATATCTAAGCATTCTGCATATACGTTATGACAACCGGACGGTCGCGGCACCTAGTTCGCTTCTGGCTAAACGCCAGCAGCTAAAGGTGCCGCTTGGCTTCGCTCCTGGTTATTTAGCAGAAAGCTAAGATCTTCTAACATTCTTCCAACGTCACAGGAAACCAGGCCGTTCCCCCACCACCCGGCTGGCATTCACAAGCGATACGTGATAATATAACCGCTCCTGCCGCTCGGCTGATATTCACAAGCGATACGGAAAGTATAACCGCTCCTGCCACTCAGCTGGCATTCACAAACGATACGTGATAATATAACCGCTCCTGCCGCTGCGAATAAAGCATTCTTTACTGATCATTTGCAAATCGCAATGCCAAGCACATCTATGTTAACGTAGAGGCATCGCAAATCAGCTGGGAGAGGGGTTTTGCCTTGTCTGTCTGCGGCGTTGGAAGAATATTTAGAACCACTTAACATTCTGCTAAATAACCAGGGGCGAAGCCAAGCGGCACCTTTAGCTGCTGGCGTTAGCCAGAGCGAACTAGGTGCCGCGACCGTCCGGCTGTCATAGCTCATATGCAGAATGCTTAGTGGTTCTTAATATTCTGTAAAAGCCACAGACAGACAAGGCAAAACCCCTCTCCCAGCGTCCGGGAATCCACACCCACACCCACATCCCCCTCCACACACATGTCATGAATAGCCACGCAAGTACCTCACTATATCGTTAACTATTTTGCTGTTTCTTCCGATAACTTTTTTAGTTACAGGGATTGTATCATAAAAATCAGGCCACGGACGGTATGTAATGCAGCATGTGTATTATATGCCGTTTTTTTGATATTTTCATTTTTATACATATGTGTTAAGGAGGTTTATGCTTATGATCATTTCATCCAGTACAGTTAATATGCATGCGCAAAGAAAATTCCACTCGATATCCAACCTGGGTGGCAGCACGAGATTTTTAGGGCAGCTGTCGCATACCGCTTCTTCTGCTGTAAAAAACAAAGTGGACAAAGATCCGGATCAGGAAGAGGGCAAACAGGCTCCGACTGATACGGATGATGATTTGATGGCTCGTTTTTCCCACAGCCGCGGTATCCGCTCCGCTACGATGAAAAGCAGCCGGGGTCTTAAGAGCATGCATGTCATACGCAGACAATCCATTGGCTATATTCTGCACCAGATGTTTTGGAAAGGTACGAAAACATTAGATCCTCTTTCGGCTTTGCTTGGGGATTATTCAGGCGGCAGCCATTTGATGATGTTCGGCCAGAGAAATCATTTTGAATCGGAACAGACCGATTTTGCCACACAGGGGAAAGTCGTTACCGCTTCCGGCAAAGAAATTAATTTTCAGGTAGAGGTATCTATGTCCCGCTCATTTTATGAAGAAACTGCTTCTTTTTTAGATCTCAGCAGCATAAAGCTGACGGATCCGCTTGTTATTAATCTGGACACAGAGGTGGCTTCTGTCTCAGACCAAAAGTTTTATTTTGATCTGGATGCAGACGGACATCAGGAACAAATCTCACGCCTGAATGCCGGCAGCGGTTTTCTGGCCCTGGACAAAAACGGAGACGGCATCATCAATGACGGCAGTGAACTGTTTGGTACCGCAAGCGGCAATGGATTTGCTGATTTGGCGCAGTATGACCAAGACGGGAATGGCTGGATTGACGAAGCGGATGAGATTTTTGACAAGCTGCTCATCTGGCAGAAGGACGAAAACGGAAAAGACGTGCTGCGCGGGCTTGGCGCGGCTGGTGTCGGAGCGATTTATCTTGGAAATGTAAATACAGAGTTTTCCTTAAACTCTATGGAAGATAATAAGACAAATGCTGTCGTACGTCAGACTGGAATGTTTTTATATGAGAACGGAACGGCCGGAACGATGCAGCAGATTGATATGGCTCAATAACACGGCTTTTAAAAGCAGCCTATAAAAATATCCGGAAACATGCGCAACCGCACGTTTTCGGATATTTTTTAAATCTTCGCAGCGCTTTTCTTTCGATTATAAGCTGCTCAAAATCTTAACTGCCTCATCCAGATATGGATGCTCTGTTTCATGAAAGGCTCCCGCGTCTGCGGCTTCTGCCATTTTCGGGTCTAACGGCATTTTTCCAAGTACCGGGATTCCCAGTTCTTTGGCTACTTCATCTATATGGCTTTCTCCAAACAATCGGATTTGCTTTCCACAGTCCGGACATTTCAGATAACTGAAATTTTCCACTACGCCGAGCACTGGAATATCCATCATCGCGGCCATGCGAAATGCTTTTTTTACAATCATCTGTACGAGTTCCTGCGGTGACGTAACGACAATGATGCCATCTACCGGAAGTGACTGGAAGACGGTTAACGGTACGTCTCCTGTGCCAGGCGGCATATCTATGAACAAATAATCCAGCTCGCCCCAGACAACGTCCGTCCAAAACTGCTTCACTGCGCCGCCGATGACCGGACCTCTCCAGATTACCGGATCTTCCGGATTTTCCATCAGCAGGCTAATGGACATCAGCCGGATGCCTTCTTTTGTCTCCAACGGCAGAATCATCCCTTCCGCATTGCCATATGCTTCGCCCTGTACGCCAAACATTTTCGGAATTGACGGGCCTGTAATATCCGCATCCATAATGCCAGCCGCATGTCCGGCCTTTTTCATTGCCGCTGCAAGAGACGCGGTGACAAATGATTTGCCCACGCCGCCTTTTCCGCTGACAATGCCGATCACTTTTTTAATGTTTGAATATTTGTTTGCCGGTTCCAGCATGCTCTGTGGTCCCTGGCCAGAGCTGCAGCTTTCACGCTGCTCAGCTGAACAGCTGGATGCGCTTGGACATCCGCTGCACTGATTTTCAGCCATAACAACTTCCTCCTTATTTCTGTCTGCAAAAATTGCTTCGTTATAAAATTCTGATTTCATTTTATGAAAGACCGCTTTTATGAAATGTTCTTATTTAATCGTGCCTCCGCCCATCACGCAACCGTCTTTATATAATACTACGGCCTGTCCAGGCGTAACGGCACGTACCGGATGGTCAAATTTCAGTCTGATTTGGTCCCCGTTTTCTGAAACATCTGCAATCTCACAATCTTCACCTTTGTGAGAATACCGGATTTTGGCCATCATCCTCTGTCCGGGTTCCAGATGCTGCACTGCCATATAATTCATATGCTCTGCTTCCAGTTCCGCAGCCATCAGATCTGCATGCTCTCCAATTACGACTTCATTCGTATCGGGCCTGATTTTCGTTACAAATACAGGTCTTCCAAGCGCCAGTCCAAGGCCTTTTCGCTGACCGATGGTATAATGTGAAATCCCTTTATGCCGTCCTAAAATACTGCCGTTTTCCGTAACAAAATTTCCTTCAGGTTCCTGCCGTTTGGTGCTGCGGCAAATAAAAGCCGCATAGTCATTGTCCGGTACAAAGCAGATTTCCTGGCTGTCCGGTTTTTGCGCCGCATGCAGTCCTGCCTGCTTTGCTATTTCGCGCACCTGCTCTTTTGTATAAGCCCCTACCGGGAACAATGTATGCGAAAGCTGCTGCTGTGTCAGATTGTAAAGTGCATATGTCTGATCTTTTTTCGCAGAAACGGACTGCTGCAATGTATATCTGCCGTTGGAAAGCTTTACAATCTGTGCATAATGACCGGTTGCAATAAAATCGGCGCCTATGCCGATGCTCCGCTGAAGCAGTGATTCCCATTTGACATAACGGTTGCATGCGATACATGGATTCGGCGTTCTTCCCAGACCATATTCCGCAATAAAATAATCTATGACATGTGTTTGAAACTCCTGCCTGAAATTCATCACATAATGCGCGATTCCAAGCTGGGCCGCTGTCCTGCGTGCATCCTCTACAGCGCTCAGTCCGCAGCAGCCTCCTTCTCGTTCCGCAGTCTGCGCATCGTCTGCCTGCCAGATCTGCATCGTTACGCCGATGACGTCGTATCCCTGTTCTTTGAGCAGATAAGCCGCAACCGAAGAATCCACACCGCCGGACATGCCGACAACCACTTTTTCTTTCATATTAAGTTCTCCCTGGCATATTTATCCTCTTCTTCTGCGGATTGTTCCAAGATCATAACTATATCTATATCTATTCATCCTCTTCCACGGGTTCTTCTGAGATATCTTCTTTCGGCGGCTGCAGCCCTTCTATTTCGATATTGTTTTTCTGCGCATAATCCCATAATGCTGCATGAATGGCTTCTTCTGCCAGAAGAGAACAGTGCACCTTCACTGGCGGAAGTCCATCTAATGCCTCCATTACGGCTTTATTCGTCACTTGAAGCGCTTCATAAATCGTCTTGCCTTTTACGAGCTCTGTCGCCATGCTGCTCGTTGCCACTGCAGCTCCGCAGCCAAATGTTTTAAATTTGCATTCTTTGATTACTTTTGTCTGTTCGTCAATATCGAGATATATTCTCATAATATCGCCGCACTTTGCATTTCCAACCGTACCTACGCCGCTTGCGTCTGCAATCTCGCCAACATTTCTCGGATTGTTGAAATGATCCATTACTTTTTCACTATACATTCTAATGCAACGAACGTCTGAGCCTGATGCTTATACGCTCTTCCTCCTTAAATATATTTGGTTTTAACTTTTCTTCTTAAACTGAATTTCTGTTTTCCCTTCATTTCTCATATATTTCGTTCATTTTGTTTCCTGCTGCCTTTTACGACTGGCTTTTCACAAAATCCTCATATAACGGCGACATGCTCCGCAGCCTTTCTACAATGGCTTTTAAGCTGTCTGCTACCTTGTCCGCATCTTCCATCGTCGTTTCTTCTGAAAGCGTCAGGCGCAGGGAACCATGTGCAATCTCATGCGGCAGCCCTATCGCCAGCAATACGTGCGAAGGATCCAAAGAACCGGACGTACATGCCGAACCGCTGGACGCGCAGATGCCTTTTTGATCCAGCATAATCAATAAGGATTCGCCTTCAATAAATCGAAAGCAAAAGTTTGCATTATTCGGCAAACGCTTCTTTGGATGCCCGTTTAACCTCGCGTACGGAATTTCTGCCAAAACGCGCTCAATCAGATGATCTCTGACTGCCGTAATTTTCGCACTGTTCTCCTCCATATGCGACACTGCAAGCTCGGCTGCTTTTGCCATGCCTACAATTCCTGGAACGTTGCTCGTTCCTGCCCTTCTGGAACGTTCCTGTGCGCCGCCGTGTACAAATGCGCCCAGCTTTACGCTGTTTCTCATATAAAAGAACCCGATCCCTTTTGGACCGTGGAACTTGTGCGCACTGGCGCTCAGCATATCTATATGCAGGTCATCCACCTGAATCGGCACATGCCCAAACGCCTGAACCGCATCCGTGTGGAACCATACGCCATGCTTATTTGCTATCTCCCCGATTTCACGGATTGGCTCTATCGTTCCGATCTCATTATTTGCAAACATGATGCTGATTAAAATCGTATCCGGACGAATTGCATTTTCCAGCTGTTCAAGACAGATCATGCCGTTTTCATCCACATCCAGATAAGTTACCTCACAGCCTTTTTTTTCCAGGTACTGACAGGTATGCAGCACGGCGTGATGTTCGATTTTCGTTGTAATGATATGCTTTCCTTTTGAAGCAAATGCTTCAGCACAGACCTTGAGCGCCCAGTTATCGCTCTCACTGCCGCCGCCGGTAAAATAAATCTCGTTTGGCCTGGCCCCAAGCATGCCCGCGATCTTTTCCCTTGCTTCTTCCACCGCCTGCCTGCTCTGCTGGGCAAATGTATAGATGCTGTTCGGATTGCTGTAATTTTCTAAAAAGTACGGCTTCATAGCTTCAAAAACTTCCGGCTTGAGTGCTGTTGTAGCCGCATTATCGAGATATATCAGCTTATCCATTGGTGAAATCCCTCCTTTTGTTTCTTATCATAGTATTCCCGTAGGAATATAGTAGTTAATTGCGATAAAAAAACAAGAAACCGTATTGCTACGCTCTCTGCCTTTATTTTTTATAGTATTTCTACAGAACATATTTATTATAACGCAATCTTTTGAAATGTCAATTGTTTTATACTAATTTTCGTTTTTATACAGCGCATAGTAATCCGCGTCTAAATTATCCATCATCTGCATATACCATTTTTTTGCGTCATCTAAAGCCTTGTTGTAAATGATCGGCGCCAGCTTCTGTTCAAACAGCTCCAAAAGCTGCATCTGTTCAATGACCTCTATTTCTTCGCCCCGCTCATCCAAATAGAATGCTCTGATCTCTTCTCTCAGCTTTTCTTTTTGTGCATCTGCTAATTTTATCTGTGGCATATAACCCCTTTTGTGCATTCATTTTTCTCCTTTTTAAATAAATACAGCTCTTCACTGCATCAGAATTAGGCATATTCCTTGAAATTGCAGATGGAATCAAAAGCCACCGGGCCCCAGCAAAACAGTAAATGTTCCGCTGGGGATGGAACTGCATCTGCATTTACTTCTCACTGCTTACATGGAATTTTCCTATTTCCGCGCGCAGTGTTTCCGCACTTTGCTTTGTCTTTGTAACCTGCTGTAATACTTCCTCTGATTCTTCCGCAATAACGGCTGCCCGCTGTGCGATTTCCGTCGTGCCTTCCGCGCCTTCTTCCGCTGCCTTTGAAATATCGCTCATCGAATTTTTAATGCCTTCCATATTGTCAAACAATTCCTGTGCGATAGAACTGAATTCACGCATCAGCGTATCTACGGAAGTGCCGTCCTGGTCGTACTGTTCTCCAATCTCAAGAAATCCTTCATAATCCGCCGTTACATCCTGCACTACAAATTCCAGCAGCTTTCTGGCATTCATAGACAGATTTTCCACTGCCTGCGTAACTTCCTGCGTGACTTCCTGTATTTTTATAACTGTCTGCCTGGACTGCTCCGCAAGCGCACCGATCTCTCCTGCGACGACCGCAAATCCTTTGCCGGCTTCTCCTGCTCTGGCTGCTTCAATCGAAGCGTTTAATGACAGCAAATTTGTCTGGGACACGACGTTCATAATGACGCCCGACAGTTCATAAATCTGGTCAATGACTTTTGCGTCTTCCAGTGATGTTTCCAGATCCTGCTGAATCTCTTTTTTCAGCTGCACTGCTTTTTCCCTTGCGCTTTTAATCTTCTGGTTTGTATCCTCGGCCCTGCCTTTGATCTCTGCGGCGCCTTTTGCGCCATCCTGGGAACGGCTTGCAATATGCTGTACCGCAGTATGTACTTCTCCTGCGGATTCATTTGCCATCGTCGTTGTAGCAGCGGTTTCCTCCATGCCGGCAGACAGCTGCTGTGTTGCGGCGGAAACACTTGAAATATCATCATTCAGCTTGGCCACACACTCGTTGACAGAGCCGGCGGCGGCGCTGATCGTCTCTGATTCGGTCTGTACGTGGCTGATCAGCTGTACCATGGCAGCTTTCATATCATTAATGCATCTTGCCAGATCGCCAAAATCATCCTTGCGTTTTTTAAACTTTCTCATGAAATCCTGCGTATAATCTCCTTCTGCCATGCAGTTCATCTGTGCGATCGCAGCTTTCAGAGATTTTGCAATATCCGTCACTATTAAAAGAGCGATTACGATCAGCAGCACAATCGCTACGACAATCGAACTCAACGAAAGATTTCTCGTTTTCTGAAATATGCTTTTTACGTGTTCATTATTATTTACCGCACGCACTTCCAGCTCATCCACATAATTGCCGGTGCCGACTACCCATTGCCACGGTTCAAATGCTTTGCTGTAGGCACGCTTTGGAAACGATTCTGTGCCTCCCTCTTTTGGGTAATAATATTCCGTAAATCCTCCGTCTGCCTGACGGCCGTTTTGAATAATGTCCTTAATCATCTGATATCCGTTGCTGTCTTTTGTTTCCAGACGGTTTGTTCCTTCTGTTTCTCCCCCAAGAAGCACAACGTTGTCTCCTTCATAC
The DNA here is from genome assembly GCA_948468465.1 of uncultured Eubacterium sp. Next base: position 22,541 of record CAOKJJ010000062.1, read on the forward strand.
GTATCAATCCAAAAATATCCGCTTTCCCCATAGCGAAGTTCCCTGACATGATCCGCTGCTGATGCCTTTGCTTCTTCTTCTGTACAAATTCCTTGCTGAAACTCCTTGTACTCTTCATTCAGCAGAGAAATTACATTTTCCACCTGTCCCTTAATCTGGGCATCATAATCATCATACAGCACCTGCTTCATGCTGGCCACAGACTGCTCATAAGACTGATCCATGCCATTCATGTTGAGGAAGCTCATCATGCACATGCATACTGCTGCGACAGCTGTAAGAATAATTAGTTTTGTACGTACTTTCAAATTTGCAAACATGTAACCTCACATTCCTTTCTTTTGTTGTCCGAGAAAAAGAGCGGAACTTTCCCCTAATAAAGCATCTTCTCCCCTTCTTTTTTATAAACAGTTTATTTCCTGTTTATAATTTTATCACAATTGCAAATTATCGATTGTATTTTTTTACGTACAAAACAAATGATTAACATCATTCCATCAATGACAATAATTTTTCCGCACTGACGAACCGTACACAGCATGCAAATGCTTTCGCGGCCAGTTCCATTTCCTCCAGATCGGGAAATGTCGGTGCTATGCGGATCGTGGAATCTTTCGGGTCAATCCGGTACGGAAACGGCGCTCCTGCCGCTGTCAGTTCGATGCCGGCTTCTTTTGCCTTTGCCACAATTGCCCTTGCGCATCCTTCCATAGCTTCAAAACAGATAAAATATCCTCCCTTTGGCCGGATCCATGTTCCGATTCCGCGCGGCGCAATCTCTTTTGTAAGAATTTTATCTACGATCTCAAATTTCGGCCGGATGATCGCGGCATGCTTTGCCATGTGCGCCCGGACGCCGTCCATATTTTTTAAATATCTCGTATGCGTCCATTGCTTGATCTTATCGTGGCCAATTGTCTGTACGGACATCTGCTTTAACATATCATTCCGGTTTTTCTCCGACATTCCCATGGCGGAGATGCCTGCACCGGAAAATGTTACTTTGGAAGTGGAACAAAATTCATAAACCATATCCTGACTTCCTGCTTTTTCGCATTCTTTCATAATTGACAGCAGCTCATCCCTGTCATCCTCATACAGATCATGAACCGCATACGCATTGTCCCAGTAAATGCGGAAATCCGAAGCTGCCGGCTTTAGTGCAGCAAAACGGCGGACTGTATCGTCTGAATACGTAATGCCCTGCGGATTGGAATATTTCGGCACGCACCAGATTCCTTTCACAGCCGCATCCTGCGAAACAAGCCGTTCCACAACATCCATATCCGGCCCTGTCTTTGTCATAGGAACATTGATCATCTCTATGCCAAAATACTGCGTAATCGCAAAATGCCTGTCATATCCCGGCACCGGACACAAAAATTTTACTTTGTCCAGCCTGCACCACGGTGTGGAACCTAATACGCCATGAATCATCGCTCTTGCAATCGTATCATACATAATGCTCAGGCTGGCGTTTCCATGGACGATAACCTGATCCTCTTTACAGTCCATAAACCCGGCCATCAGACGTTTTGCCTCGTCAATGCCGTCCAGGCTCCCATAATTTCTGCAGTCTGTTCCGGCCTCTGTCCTAAGGACCGACTTGGAACTGATCATATCGTACATCCCCATGGAAAGATCCAGCTGCTTTGGCGACGGTTTCCCCCTGGTCAGGTTCAAGTCTAAAGAAAGCTCTTTTATTTTTTCAAACTCCGCCTCCAAAGCCTGTTTTTCTGCTGTCAGTTCTTCACGTGTCATTTCCAAATAAGATTTCATAACATCCTCCTCATAAATCGCTTCTAATCGTGCAGTCCATCTTTTTTCCATTCCGCTACCTGTGCAAGATACGTCTGAATCTGCTTTTCATATCCATTGTCTGTCGGCTCATAAAATACCATATGCTCCAATCCTTTCGGCAAATACTGCTGCGCCGCATAATGATCCGGATAAGCATGCGCGTATTTATAGCCGCTCCCTCTTCCGAGCTTCGCACTGGATTTATAATGTGCGTCCATAAGATTCGCCGGCACCGAAGGCGTCTTTACCGTCCGCACTGCTTCCATTGCATTTCCGATCGCTTCACAGGCCGCATTGCTCTTTGGCGCTGACGCCACATAGGTCACTGCCTGCGACAGCACAATCTGTGCCTCCGGCATGCCAAGCCGCTCTGCGGCCAAAGAAGCGGCAACCGCCACCTGTATCGCCTGCGGGTCAGCGTTTCCGACATCCTCAGCCGCACAGATCATAATCCTTCTTGCAATAAATTTGATATCCTCTCCGGCATAGAGCATTCTCGCCAGATAATACACTGCCGCATCCGGGTCAGAACCACGCATGCTTTTAATAAACGCAGATACCGTATCGTAATGATTATCCCCCGCTTTATCATAGCGCACCACACGTTTTTGGATGCATTCCGACGCAACCTCCAGCGTAATATGGATTCTGCCATCCGCGCTCCTCTCCGTCGTCAGAACGCCAAGCTCCACCGCTGTCAGCGCCGCCCTTGCATCCCCATTTGCCGCGTCCGCCAAAAACTGCGCGGCATCCTCTTCCAATACCGCCTGATACGAACCAAGCCCCTTTTCCGTATCTGAAACGGCACGCTGCAGCAGCACTAAAATATCATCTTTCGACAGTGCATGCAGTTCAAAAATAACCGACCGGGATAAAAGCGCACCGTTTACTTCAAAATAAGGATTCTCCGTCGTCGCCCCGATCAAAATAATGGTCCCGTCTTCCACAAACGGAAGCAGATAGTCCTGCTGCCCTTTATGAAAACGGTGGATCTCGTCGATAAATAAAATCGTCTTTTTACCGTACATGCCCTGGTTATTTTTCGCCTGGGCGATCATCTCCTCCATTTCCTTTTTCCCTGAAGAAGTCGCGTTCAGCTGCAAAAACTGTGCACTTGTCGTATTTGCAATGACTTTGGCCAGCGTTGTCTTGCCCGTACCGGGCGGGCCGTAAAAAATGACGGAGCTTAATTTATCTGCCTGTATCGCGCGGTATAACAGCTTATCCTTACCGATAATATGCTGCTGTCCAACGACCTCGTCCAGCGTCACAGGCCGCAGCCTGGATGCAAGAGGAGAATCTTTTTTCAGATTTTGTTCTCTCATGTAATCAAATAAATCCATATATCACATCCTCCGGGATCTTATAAACAAATTGGGAATGCGGACGCCAGGTGAGGGAGAAATGGCCTGGCTTGCGGCTCCTACTCCAGAATGCTAAGAAGTGCTAGGCATTCTGCATGGACGCTGTGGCCCCGTCCGGTCGCGTCGCGTAATCCGCCCCTGGCTAAACGCCAGTGGCTAAAAGCGACGCTGGGCTACGCCCCTGATTTACTGAGCAGAATGCCAAGAACTTCTATACATTCTTCCAACGTCGCCGCAAGCCAGGCCATTTCCCCCTCACCCGGCTGATTTTCTCAGGCTTACATGTAAATTCGCGAACATTTGTGAAAGAAACTGCAATTTTTAATCTCGCAGAAGATTCAAATGATTGCATAAAAAGCATTCCATCTGTAATATATACAAAGATTGGCCGATATTCCTGGCAGTCATCGTAATACCTGAACGGCGAAACCATGCAAAAATACAGTAGCTTTTAACGCCATAATTTCTGTAAAGCCAGTCAAAATCAGCTGGATGAGGGGCGGGGCCTGGATTTCGG
>CAOKJJ010000063.1 GCA_948468465.1 uncultured Eubacterium sp.
CCTTGCCGCTTTCATACATATAGCCCAGATTACACTGTCCTCTGCTATATCCCTGTTCGGCCGATTTCGCATACCATTCCGCGGCCCTCGCATAATCCTGCTCTACTCCCTTGCCGCTTTCATACATATAGCCCAGATTACACTGTCCTCTGCTATATCCCTGCTCGGCCGATTTCGCATACCATTCCGCAGCCTTCGCATAATCCTGTTCTACCCCCTTGCCGCTTTCATACATACAACCTAGATTATTCTGACCTATACTATTTCCCTGCTCGGCTGCTTTTTCATACCATTCCACGGCCTTCGCATAATCCTGCTCTACTCCCTTGCCGCTTTCATACATACAACCCAAGTTGTTCTGACCTCTACTATGTCCCTGTTCGGCCGATTTCGCATACCATTCCGCAGCTTTCGCATAATCCTGTTCCACTCCCTTGCCGTCCCGATACATACATCCCAGATTGTCTTGACCATAGCTGTATCCCTGCTCCGCTGCTCTCTCATACCAATATACAGCCTTCGCATAATCCTGCTTTACTCCTTTTCCGTAGTCATACATATATCCCAGACAACACTGTCCAAAGCTGTCTCCCCGCTCTGCTGCTTTCAAATACCACTCAGCTGCTTTCTCAAAGTCCTGCTCTACTCCTTTTCCATTGTAATACGCTTCTCCCCACTCTTTCTGCACATACCGTGTTATATCATTTAATCTATCCCCATCCAACTTCATCATATAACGAAACCGGTCTTTTTTTAAATCCGCCCCACAGCCCGTGCAGCAAAACCCAACCAGTTCTTTTCCACAATTAAGACATTTCATCCCCGTTTTCTCCTATACTTTCCATTCTGACAATCCATTTCCATGTCTCTTTTCCTGTCCATAAATCGCTTTTTTCCTGGAGCGTTACGAAAGATTCAGCGCCAGAGGGTCGCTCTTTGCAAATTTATGTTCATTCCCCAAATAAACAACCAGCCGCATCTGCTCTGTGATTTCCAGCCCTATCCGCCAGAAATCTTCACACACTGCCGAAGCTATTTCGCAGTTCAGTTTATTTTCTTTTCCATTAAATTTGTACGTCAGCCTTATGGTTATGGGCTTTGTCCCATTCTCCAGCAGCTGTCCGAACTGCCTGTCCGCCCAGAAAACACTGCCGTCACACTGCCTGCCATCGGCAAGTATATTGATTTTGGTGCTTATGAATCCGAATTCTGACACTTCTTCTTTCCATCCATATTCATAGCTGACGATACCGTAATCGGAAAGCTGTCCAATCAGCTCTTTTCGCCATTCCCTGGCTTCTGCCGCTGTTTCCTGCTCTGCTGTTTTGTCAAAGGCAGCTATATTCATAAATCCGCAGTATCCGCAAAACTGTCCTTCCAGCGTATTTTTACAGCATGCGCATCTTCTGTCATTATTCATTGCCAAGTCCCCCTTATCTATCCGCCGTCATGCGGCTGGTGCATTCCGCAAGCTTTTGTAATGCTTCCTGATATACCGTAAGCAAGCCCTCGATCCGTGTCTGCATGGCATCCTGCCATATTTGAAACGTATCCAGACTGTCTATGCGCTCTGGAAACAAAGCAATCTCCGGGTAATTGTCCGGCGTCAGTTCTGCTCCGTTGTCTGTCATCGCATACAGATGTTCTTTCAAGTATTGCTCACGGAAGATACTGTTTATCGCCGTATAGATCTGCGCATATTTCGCTGCATATTCCTCACAGTTTTGCATGATCTTTGCATGCTCCGTTTCATATTTTAAAATCCAGGCGTCACATTCCGCTTTTTGCTGTTTATAATACTGCACTTTTTCTTCCAATTCTTTCTTTTTTGCCAGTATATTGTCATATTCCAGCTGCTTTTGTAATTTTTCTTTTTCCGTTTTTTCTGCTGCCGCTTTTTCTGCAGTTATCTTTATTTGCAGCGCCTCACATTCTTCCTTTAATTTTTCCCGCTCATCGTTTTTCTGTTCAAGCCTTTGCTTTTCTTCTGACAATATATTTTTTCTGCTCTGCAGATTTTTAATCTCCTGGATTTTTTCGGATAAGTCAGCCCGCACTTGTTCGATCTGTGAAAAAACGTTTTGCAGCTCGGCCGAATCCTCCTGCTCCTGTATCGTGTCCTGATTCTGTTTTACGGTGGACAAAAGCATTTCGCTCAGTGCATATGCATAGATAATCAGGTCTTCCCGGCTGCCCTGTGCCATCTGCGAAATGTCTTCAGCTCCGTTATGTTCAAATGTTTCCTTTACAAGCCGGGTAATGACATCAAACATCTGCGCTGTCGTAATATGCAGCTTTTTTTCCAGATTTGCAATACTTTTGCGGGTACGTTCCAGACTCATCGTTCTCCTCCTATCGCCATCAGGTCACCCATCATTTTATAAATGTTTTCCAATACAACAGTTTCTTCATCTTCTGTCACCTCCGGATGCTGACGGTTAGGAACTACCCACTTATGTAACGTAATGACCATCGACTGATCCAGGGAATATCCAAATTTATATATTTTATCTTCCTCAAGATTCAGCTTCTTTTGGAATTCGGGCAGCGGCTCCCTGGCTTCGGCGTATTCCGGGTCATCGTCAAAGTTAAAAACAATCAGCGGTATGGTACTCCCCCGAAATAAAAGTTCCCTGCCGTCAGGCCCGAGAAACATCTTTACGCTTCCATATTCAATATCTTCCCCTTTATGAATCGCATACCAAGGTTTATCTTTTTGCAGGCGGGACGCAAATCCCAGGGAATACGGAGCAACCGACTTAAATTCAACCACATCGTTTGCAATTAACGCCGCACCATAGGAGATCGCCTTTTCACAGTCACGGCGGCCAGATTGGATGTCCTGAAATCTTCTGTCCTCTGCAACATCTTTAAATTTGTCCCGGATCTGTTTTTCTGTCAAATAAAAATTGCAGAACCCTCCAGCCAGCGCAATCTTAAAGTCATCCTCTTCCCCTTCTCCGGAATAGTCAATCCCCTTTTTATCCATATATCGAATTATTTTATTGAGTTCCCCATCTAAGAGATCCCGGATCACCCGATTATAAGCCTGTGCAATCATCCCATATGTTACATCATATTCGTCGTCTCTGTATTCAATCGTGCTAAAAATATCCGTGATATTTTCCGGCTCTTCGAATACATTTTTTTGAAATGTGCGTTTAATACTCTCCACGCCATTCATAAGGTCCTGCTCAATATACTGGACATTTCTGTAAAACACCTGGTCTGATGCGATTTGTACCTCATCAAGCCCTGCCTGCTTCAAGGCTGTTTTTACAATCTCTTCCATAAAGGCCATTCCCGCCCTGCCTGCGCTTTTCTGTGTATTCCAGCCGGCTCCGGCCCTTTCGACAACCTTAACGTCATTCGATCCCCCGTTTTCCGTTACCTCACACAATGCAATGTCCAGCGTACCTCCGCCATAATCGACAATTAAAATTCTGCCTTTATATTTTCTTTGCTTTTTGATAAAATAATTGTGCACAAAATAAGCGCATGCTGCAGCAGGCTCACTTACAATTTCCACTTCCCGGACACCGTCTATACTTTTTATCATATCTTTTAAAACTTTCCGGCAGTCAATCGTGCGGGTGCTTTCGAACCATATTTCCGGCACTCCCACCACGAGCTTATCGATCACAAGCTGCCGGCTGTTCTCGGTGTCCCTGTATTTTGTAAGCAAATCTTTGATATACTCACTCGCAATCCGTTCCGGTGTATAAGTTTCGTCATAATTCCTTTGTCTTAAAATCTCCTGGTCTGTTTCCGCAAGCATAATTTTAAATCCTGTATAAGCCGTCGTTCTTTTTCTGCCGACCCTGTTGCGTGCGGAACTTCCAAAAAACAGTTTCGCGTTTTGATCCTTAAGGACGATGGAGTCCTGTATTTCCGCCCCTGAACCGCCCTCGCGCAGGGCGCATGCTTCCGGCTCCACATGACCGTCCTTTCCCTTTTTCAGCCTGGACAGTACAGAATAGGTCGTCCCAAAATCCAGCCCGATTTTCGTGTTTTCCGTCATAACTTCCCCTTTCGTACAATAGTCCTGTCTTACATAATTATGTTTCTTCATATCTAAAAGTTTCCGGAAAAGCATCTGTCACATCCTGACGGATGCATGTATCTGTCTTTTCCCGCTTCAGCCGTTTTTGATTCAGCATCGGCAAGAGCTTATCTATGATGAATCCGGCATTATCGAAGGAGTCTTTCGCATCTTGTTTATAATGTGCAATCACTTTTTTTACACATGTCTTGGCATCCTCTTCCATCTTTATGCCGGATTGTTCTAAACACTTTTCTAAAATAAGAAACAGCGTTTCCACTTCATAATCCTGAAAAACAATCAGGTTTGGAAATCTGTTCCCTTCTCCTGCGCCATAGCTTAAAACCTTATCTGCCTGATCCTTATGCCCGATCAGAATGATACACAGATCTTCCCGATGCGCATTTACAACAGATGCAAGCGCCGCCATTGCTTCCTGCGCGGTATTACCGTCATGGCCGGCACGATCAAATTTATGAAAATCATCTATAATCAAAACTCCGCCAGCGGCACGCCTTGCTGCTGCGCGAATCTTCGCTGCCGGCTGCCCGCCAGTTCCGGTCAGGCTGCCGGCTGCCATATATTCAAAGCGGCCTGAAGGCAGAATGCCGGCTGCCTTCATATAACCCGCAGCAAGCTTCGCAAGCGTCGTCTTTCCTGTGCCTGTATTCCCTAAAAACATTAGATTCATATGCGGCATTTGTCCCGCTGATAGCCCTGCATCCTTATTTTCCTGGATGCGCATTTTTTCAGCTGCCCAGCATCTGACGATTTCTTTCAGCTGTGCAAGAACCTCCTGCATCTCCTCGCCCACAAACTGGTCAAACCGCATACAGGCATCCTGCAGCGCATACTCATTTTTATATCTGTCCATATCATGATGATATACCCTTTTTAGGTAAAGAGGATGCAGCTTATCGGTATATCCAATTTTTACAGCACGCAGCTTCGAAGCCTTTTTTACAATCTCCTGCGCGACATTCTCTTTCTCAAGCTGCCTGTTCAGCTCCTTTATGATATTCCCTCCGATTTTTGTTAATGTTGTATATATTTCTTCTGTATTTCTGTTCATAAAATAATCGCACAGGGATTCTGCCGCCGCATAAACTTTGGCCGTTTCCATCGCAGCAAGCTTACGGTTTCCTTTTAAAAAAATTTTTCGAAACAACAGGTTTGCAAATTCATCCGTTTCATATTGATCCGCAACGACAAGCCGGCCGCATTTTATCAGCAAATCCTCCGCCATATGCTGCCGTTCCCGGTCAGATAAATCCCCTGCTTCATCTAACACCTGGCCTGTCCAGTCATGCAGCTGTGCCTGTTTCCTTAAAAAACAATCCTTTAAGTCGCTTTTTCTCGTCATAACAAGTAAAAGCATATTATCTGTTTCATTATATTTTACAATGCTGCCAAACAGCTCCGTAACCGCATCCGTACAATAACCAACTATCTCAAACATCCTTAAAGGCATCACGACTGCCGTTTTGTGTTCTCTGTCATTCAGTATATTTTTTACCGTTTCCGCAAATTTCATTTTAGCTCCCGCATCCACAGAAAAATGACCTGTCTTTTTTCTGCCGCAGCTTTGCATGTTGTCCGGATCCGGATTTTGTTTTAAGCCGCTGCTTTTTGCAAATGTCAGTTCTGATTGCCTGTCATATGTATAGACGGCACACCCCGTCCCCTCTGTTTCCACAAAATACACAGCTGTATACCCGCTGGTTTTCAATAACCGATACATATAAACATCTGCCGTCACCAATTCCAGGGAATTGAGCGCAAAATAATCGTCCGGCCTGACAAAATAATGCACCAGTGACGCAGATGTAAAAATTTCCATTCCTTCTTTTGAAATCCGCCCGTCTGCATACGGCAGCGTAACCGCTTTGTTACGCGTTGAAAAAATCTCACTCATTTTCATCTACCTCTGTCTGCCAGTCAGTCACTGGCAAAAGATTGTACTAAAATAGTTTTGGAACCAATTCTAAGTATAGCATGTCTGACTATCTTTTGAAAGCAAAATCCGCGCATCCTGCAAAAAAAGTGTAAAGCCTATTCCATCGTAAATATGCTTTACACTTTTTATTTTTTTAATCAGGCAAATAGTTTGTTATGCTCCGGCTGCCGGATATACCCGCAGATTTTCTCCGTCAAAATACAGGACACGTTTCCATGGACTGGCTGTTTTCTGAGAAAGGCCGGTGATCTGATAGGATTTGCTGTAACTGTCCCACGCGGCAAATGTCCAGTCTGTAAGTTCCGGACAAGCGTCTTGCACCAGCTCCCTGATATCCGCCGCATAAATCTGTCCGGCTTTCTCAAAGAGGATGACATCGTATCCGATAAGATCACTGGCGCTGCTTTTTCTGCAGAGCAACTCATCGGTGCCGTCCCCGGCTAAATCCATTGCAAAAGCCCCGCCAAAGCTGTCCATGTAAGCGCGGCACAGACAGGTAATCCTGTCGAATTCGTCAAAATAAAAGTAATCCCTGCAGGGCCAGAGTTCATCCGTTTCGCCATTTTCCAAAGGAGCCGTATACTCCACATAGAATCCGCTTTTTCCTAAGAGATCGTCATAAAAAAACAAACTCTCAAACTGCCCTTCTTCCATGGTAAGAAATACCTGATAGCTTTCATCTTCCATTACTTTTGCCACACGGGTAAGTCCATCTTTCGCCCGATAGGCCAGAATCAAATGATCGTCAAAGTTCCAAAAGGCCAGCTGGTTTTCATAACTGCTGTTATCATAGTCAGAAGCAGGACGATGCTCTGTCACAACCTCAGGCGCAGAGTAAGGCGCAAGATCCGCCAGCGGAATCACGACCGTGGCATTTTCCGGCATTGGCGTAGGAATGGCAGGCCTTTCGCAAGACTTATTGGAGAGGAAACGGTATTCAGATGCGCCATCGCCCGCTGCAAGCGTTACGCAGTACCAGTCAGCCGCATCCCGCTGATAGAGCTTTACAATGCTGCCATCGTCCGCGTTTTCTCTTGTGCCGCACAGGAAATACAAATCGCCGCAGTAATTCGTATCACCGGCCATCCAGTAATATGCATCATATTCGGAAGCATACGTAAAGTTATCCATGCCTTTTCGTTCTGTTTCCGCCAAGGACAGGCCAAAATATTTCCGCAGACAGCCGTTTATAGTGGAAGCGGTCAGTTTATAGGCCGGGCAGGCCAGGTTTTCGGGGTCGCTCTTTAAAATATCCCGGATTTCTTTATTTGATGGAACCTCGCGGCTTCCGGCTTCCTCCGCAGAATCAACTCCTATATAAAACAATTCAAACAGGTTGATTTCCTCCGGCTTTGCGTAAAGAATGAACGGATTGGCAAACTGGTTCCGAAAATTGAAGTCCCCGTTTCTGCCATTAAAAAAATTCTCGTTAAACCATTGGAGTTCTTCCCCTAAGAGCGGTACGCTGCCGTCTGATTCCGACTGGCTGGATAACGTCTGTGTGTCCGTCTGCGAACTGACAGAACTGCTTTGTGTATTGTCTGCGGTATCATCAGTGCGTCCTTCGGCAAATGTACAGGCCGATACGATTCCGGTAAAAAGCAGTACGGCAAAAACCGCCGTGATCATTTGTCTGCGGCCCTGTACAATGCGCCGCATGCGTTCTTTTAGCTGCCGTTTTCCGGCCGTTACAGCAGCGACTGAGAGAAGCGGGTTACTAAATGTTTTTACCGGTATCAGCGAAAGCAGTGTTTCTCCATATGGAATCCGCTCCTGTTCGCCCAGATAAGCAAGCGCCGATTCATCACAGGCCAGTTCACAGTCATTTTTTGAACAGATGGCGGCAATCCAGACCAGCGGATCAAACCAGTAGACCGTTAGGCACAGGGCGCGCAGCAGTGCCCAAAGAGTGTCAAAATGACGTGCGTGCATTTCCTCATGGCAAAGAACATGGCGCAGAGATCTATTCGAGAGCAGCGTTTTTTCCGGCAGATATATCGCGCCGCCAAACAGACAAGGGGACGGCAATATCCCGTCCGGCAGCAGGTATACGTTTCTTTTGACCGGGAAAGGCAGTTCATTTTGATACGGTTTCCTGTGTTTTTTTACCGTTTTCCAAAAGGCCATATTCGTCAAGAAAAAGAAAGCGGCCATCAGTCCCAGGCCAAATCTCCAGACAAGCAGAAGAACATCTGTCATCTTCCAATCTGATGCAGGCTTCACCGGCTTATCCCCGGACAGATCCGCCGCGGTATCATGGCCCGATACGGTGCCGGATAACGGTTTTGTCTGGCTGGGCGCCGCGAATTCAGGAGCTGCCGCCTGGTCCGGCCGAAAATAAGTATTCACCCGGCCGCTTATGGCTTCCCCGACGGGTGCGGCTGCGCTCAGCAGGGAAAAGTCCCAGGCCGGAAGGCTGACAGGAACCAGCAGCCGCAGCACAACCAGTCCCCACAAAGCATACTGAAACCGGGCAGATATATAATTACGAAAAATCGTCCGCATAAGAAGCAATAATAAAATGAGTACCGATGAGGTAATAAGTATATCCTTCATTTTGCCTTTCCCTCCTTCGCTTTTTCCAAAATCTCCGCCAGCTCGGCAATATCCTCCTGCGTCAGGGCATTCGCACCAATCATCGTATTGACCAGCAGTCCGAGGTTTCCGTGAAATACCTTGTCGAGAAAATGTCTGGTTTCGCTTTCTACCGCATCTTCCTTTTTCCATACAGGATAAAAAAGTTTTGACCGGCCGCCCTCATCATGCCGGATGGCTCCCTTGCCTTCCATACGTGAGAGAAGGGAAATAACGGTATACTTCGTCCATCCCGTTGCCTCGTGTACGGCTGCGGTCATCTGGCTGATGGTAAGCGGCGACTCTTCCCATAGCAGCATCATCAGTCTCCATTCACTTTCCGATAGTTTTCGTTTCATCTGCATTCCTCCTATCTATGTTGGTAGACATCTGCCTACTAAATATAAAATAACACTATAGTAAGCGTTTGTCAACCACATGTTTTCTTTCCCTCTGCCAGGTGAACAGAAGCCTTTCGAGCACACAAAAAAACAGGAACTCTCCCGAATCCCTGCTTTATGGCTTCTATATTCAATTTTTGTTCCTGTTTCACACCGTTTGAAGTCCCGCAAGCTGTTCTACATCTTCTATTCTAAGACCGGCATATTTTGCAATTTTATCAATGGACAGTTCCCCATCCTGTAACATCCTAAGCGCCGTTTCTCTTTGATTTTGACTAATACCCTGACTAATACCCTGACTAATACCCTGACTGATACCTTGACTAATACCTTGATTCAAAATAGTTCTTGCACTTGTTTCAATCAATGCTCCTCTCATCATATCACCTACACCCTTCTGCACATTTTCGTATTTCTGTGCAATCTCTTTAATCACATCACCGGAAAGCTCTATAATGGTGCGTTTATCAAACGCCCCTATCACTCCCCGCTGTTCCAGTTCATCAAGCCTTTCTAATATTTTCTGATACTCTGCCTGCAGTTCCGCCAGCTTCTGCTCATTTTTATTATACTCCGCAAAACTTTTCTCATATGAAAATATATAAAATGGAAGCAGCATCAGCAGGCCTTTTTCAAAAATATCATCCAGTGAATACGCCTGTATTTTCATAATCGGTATGTCATACTGCACGGTTCCGCCCGGTGTAACAATCACATATTTCATTTTATCCGGTGTCTTTTGGTAACTCCGTAGATACAATACAGCTGTATTCGGAAATGTCACGGTCAACGTTTCCTCCGTAACCTCTCCCTCGTCAAGTGCTATCTGCGCATCATACTCAAAAAGCCTGATCGTAATTCCTCCGTCCGGCAGGCTGCTTTCGCACTCCATATGGTATTTCTTCGGTATCTTCCCGAAAACTGTAAAATTCGTGTCCGTAATCCGCTCCTTGTCCGCTTCGTCCTGCTGGTCTAAAAAATGTTCATTTGGAAAAAAACGGATTTCTTCGTCCCCTGTATATGTTTCGCCAAAAATTTCATTGATTACAGGGATAATCAGTTTCCGGCAGTCATTTAATATTGTCCGGAATGCCCCGTCATATATATTTGCCATATCTTATTTCCTTCCTTTTTGTGCCTCTATCATATCATTTTTCTGCCCCAAGTTCAACAGCATTTTGATACCCTTTTGACGACGCTATTCCTTGGATTTTATACTTTGAATGTGATATACTTAACAATCAAAAAACAAAGAAGGAAGATGTTATTTATGTCATTACCAAATAAAGAAGATCATTCGGCACATACGTGGTCAGAATTAATTACCAATCAAGACATCAGGTATTTTTTAGAAAAAATAAATTATTTTGCAGACAGCTGTATCAAAGAAATGAAATATGTCAGTGGAAGTTATTCAGAAGATGGAACAGCGCTTTATGCAGCAAACGACATCCGCGATTTATATATACTGTTTCACAGCATTTCAAGCTGCTGCCAATGCCAATCTTTTGAGGTAAAATTCTCCAAAATTCATAAATTAATCTTAGAGCCGTACAAAGAAGATCAGGATTCTGTTATCTATGATACGACTCTAATAAAAAAAGATCATTTATTCTATTGGTTTGACTATAAAGAAGAAGATATTTACAACTTTTCATCGAAAGGTACTGCGGTCATTGCAGAAAAAGTCAGCTGGAGAATCCTGACCTAGATGCACCGGAAAAGAAACATTTTTCGCAAATCTTATCGTTATCATCCGCTTTTCTCCTGTTTTGCGTTTATTTACGTACACAAAAAACTCCAGAGCCATCCCAAAGAAGCTCCGGAGTTTCGATCGGCATTAATGATGTCCTGACGAATGATGTCTGACCCCATTCTTATGCGTGGTTCTGTGTACGGTACAATATTTCGAACAGCTGCTTTTTGTTCTGTGCGTCGTACCGTGGTAACTGCAATAAGTGCCGGAACTATGGTGGCTGCTGCCGTGTCCGTGCGCCATAACCGGTACGGTTAGGCTGCCTGTCAGCATCACGGCTGCCGTCAGCGCTGCCGCCGCCTTTTTCCAGTTGCGTAACATGTTCATAATGAAAACCCTCCTTCATGATTGCTGTATGATTGTTGTGAATGTTTATCTTTTGTATATAATACGATTCATTACGAACAATCCTTGCATGTATTTTGAATAAAAAAAATTATTTCCTGACAGGTTCTGATTTTGTCAGATCCCAGGTAACCGCGTCTCCAACCGGCTCTCCTTCCTCGGTTATCTGCCCGTCTTCTTCCGGCATCCGGTAAATGTATAACCTTGCGGTCAGCGATTTGCTGTCTTTGTCAATTCTTTCTTCTCTTGACGGATCTTCCCTGTTATAAATATTTTCCATCACGCCTTTGTTTGTTCCGTATGATTTGATCGTAAATTTTGCTTCTCTTCCTCTCTCGTCGCATGCGAGCAGTTCAAACTGATACGACAGTCCTTCTGTTGAAGTATGAAATGTAATCTGCTCACTCAGTTCATTGACAGACAGCTCGTCTAAGGTTAACACCGTGCCGTCCGGAAGTGTATAGGCGGTTCCAAGCTGCATGCATACCGTTTCTGCATACAATTGCGAACCGTCGGCTTCAAATGAAAAATTCCAGTTTCCGTCTGCCCCGCGCGTCGGATCCTTGAATTTAATTTCAAATTTATTTTTTTGAGATAAATCCACTCCTGGCAGGCGGTATGACGCCTCACATCCTAAAATTTTCTGCTCATGGTCAAGATGCATGATGCTCCCGCCGGAGCCTTCGTTGATTTCCGTCCCGTTTACAAAAAGCTTTCCCTCTGCATGCCATTCGTCCAGCTCGATCTGGCGGCCGTCTTCCCGCTGTACGGTATAGCTGATGATCAGTTCCTCTCTGGCAGCGATTGCTTCCTGCAGAATGACTTTATATCCCTTCTCATTTGCTGAGGCATTGATATCTTCACTATAGTGTGACACATCCCTTTCAAGCGCCATGCTCAGGCTGTAGCGAATCCGTTCAATCGCAGCCTGTACCTCATTATGAAAAACCGCTGTAGCCGCGGCTATAACTGCCAGGCAGGCTGCGGCTGCCGTCAGACGTTTTTGTTTTTTGTTTTTCTTTTCTCGGCGTATCGCATGAAGCACGTCCTGCCTGCATTTTTTTCTGGCAGCGCATTCTGACCATGGCTCCTCCTGCACCAGCTGCTCGCAGGAAGAATCCACTTCGTTCGCCAGCTTATAAAATTCCTGTTTCATATTTTATTCTCCCTTCTTTTCAGCCATCAAACGCATTTTCTTTTTTCCGCGAAAAAGACGTACATACAGATTGTCTGTCGTCAGTCCCATTTCTTTGCTCACCTGCCTGGGGTCTTCCTCGTTTCCATAAATTCTTAAAAACAATTCCTGATCTTTTGGCTTCAGGCAGGATAACAGCTCCTGTGTTTCCCTGGACAGCTCTTTTTCCACCAGCTGCCGCAGCTGCATATCCTCCTGCGGCAGTTCCATCTCTTCCAGGCTGACCGTCTGAAAGTTTCTGTGAGCCCTGCGCAGACGGTCGATGGCTTCCAAACGCGCAATGCCCGCGGCCCAGTTCAAAAAGCTGCCTTTTGTCTCATCAAAACTGCTGATATTTTTCCAGATTCCCAAAAAAATATCGTTCATACACTCATCCACCTGATCGGGCAAAGAAAAAAGGCGTCTTCGTACGATTGCCCTTAAATAACTGTCATAAGTGTCAATCACATAAAGAATGCCTTCTTCTTTTTTTCTGCGAATTAACGCAATAAAATTTTTTTCATCTGCTTTCATCATCGTACACCTCAGAAAAATAATACTCGCAACCACTATATTTACATACGGTCAGCGCGGTAGATACGCAGGCCTGCCTAGAGCGTGTTTGAAAAATGCTCTAAACTGTAACAGTACTGTCTTACACTTATTTATCCGCGGCGGAAGGGAGATTTCTTACAGATTATGAAATTTTTATTTATTTTTTTTACATAAATCTTCTTTTATTCATTTCATTTTCTTTTCATTTCTCTGGCAGTTCCTGTCAGCCTTCTACCTCCAATAATTTTATCGCCAGCAGAAGCAAAAAATAATAGGCTGCGGCCAGCGCTAAAAACAGTATCTGCTGCATAAAAAATCCCATCACAACCTGCAGCGCCATGATACAGATATGGAGCCAGAAAGGTGAATTATTTAATGCAGATGCAATAACTGCTTCAATCACGACTACAAAGCCAACTGTAATCAGCGATATATGGAACACAAATGTCCCCAGCAGCATGAGCGCCAGACCGCCTGCGATCATGGCTGCCAGAGCCATGCGCACAGCTTTTGTCCTCTGTTCTTTTGCTTTTTGGTCTGCTGCCTGTTTTTCGCGTCTGTCATCTGTCTGATCCGCATCCAGGTCAATTAATCCGATTTCTTCTTCTTTACGCTTTAAACCACTCATTTTCTCACATCCTGATTTTCTTTTTGTACATTGATAATCTTTCCCTGTTCCACCTTAAAAATATAATCGCAGTCTTCAATGGTCGTCAGTCTGTGTGCAATAATGACAAGCGTTTTTCGTCCGTGCAGACTGTTGACTGATTCCATAATCGCCGCTTCTGTTTCATTATCAAGCGCTGAGGTTGCCTCGTCAAATATGACAAGCTCCGGATCCGTATATAATGCCCTTGCAATGCCGATTCTCTGGCGCTGTCCGCCGGAGAGCCGCACGCCGCGTTCTCCAATCTTCGTATCCAGACCCTGCGGCAGGCTGTCGATAAACGTTTTTAACTGTGCCTCTTCGACTGCTTTGCATACCCGCTGCTCGTTGATACTGTCTTTGCGCTGTCCAAACGCAATGTTTGCGCGGATTGTATCATCCAGCATGTAAATGGTCTGTGGAATATAACTCAGATGCGAGAGCCAGTCATAATAGTCTTCCCGGATATCCATCCCATCCGTAAGCACACGGCCGGACTGCGGCTTTAACAGTCCTAACAGCAAGTCAATCGCCGTCGTCTTCCCGGAACCGGAAGTACCGACAATGCCGACGGAGCTGCCCACGGGTATGACCATGTCCGCGTCGTCCAGCACTTTTGCGTCTGAATTTGGATATGCAAAATGGATGTGTGAAAGCTCAAACTGCTTCTCATACGTAAGCCTTCGGCCGCTTTTTTCCGCCATTTCGCGCTTTTTTTCCGCCGCGTCCTGTTCCTGCTGCTTAAGCTGTTCGAATTGCTTTGCCGCGTTTAGATTTTTGATCAGGTTGTCTAACATCGGCTCCTGGAAAGCGGCGGAGTTTACCGCTCCGCTGATTCTGGTCGTGCTCGGAAGGAGCCTGACCGCCGCAAACGCAAATGCTGTCAGCTGCGGAATCAGCTCGTCAATGCTTTGTCCGAGCGCCAGCAGCAGCATAATGACCCCCAGCACCGCGGATATGCTGACGGCTTCGATTAAAAGGCGCGGCAGCATCGTCACAACACTGTTGATCTTTTCGGCGTCAATCGCCTTTTTGCCATAGACGGCATATTCTTCTATAAAATATTCCTCTTTATGGCTGACCTTTACATCTTTGATTCCATTTAAAGACTGCAGCAGCCATTTATTTGATAAGGACGTGTTTTTCATAAATCTTTGGCTGGCTCTGCGCAGCACTGGTTTTACCGCTTTAAAAATGAGCAGCATAATCATGCCGAGCACAAGCCCGATCAATGCTGCCATCTTTGGATCTATGACAAAGATAATGATAATGAGCGCCGCACTGACAATGATCTCCGTAAAAAAATTCAAAACCGTCGTTAACAGACTGAACGCATTGACAACATCCGTATTGATAATGCGCATAATCTCAGCTGTCGTCGCGTTTAAATAAAACTCATAAGGGCGGTACATATATACCTCAAGCAGCTGCCTTTGTACAAGAAAACGATTGTTGCATACAAAACGGTACTGCAGATAATATTCCATAAACAAAAACGCGTTTTTAATAATATAAATAAATATGAGCGCGCCAAGAATCAGCATCATCGCCTGGTAGTACGTATGGATGTTAAAAATCTCACAGACCAGCTGCATATACCATTTGTCCATAAAATTTTTGTCCATTACAGCCGTCATCAGCGGAAATACCAACGATACGCCGACCATTTCCAAAACAGCCCCAATGACCATCAGTATACCGAGAATCACTACACGCACCTTCTGCTCATGCGTCATAATGCCGGCAAATTTTTTTACGATACGAATCATAAATTGTTCCCTTCCTCCTGGTCCTGAATCGAATACGTCGGTACGATCTGCTGCACATAGTCACGGATGTCTTCCGGCTCAGTTACTACATAATCGCGCAGCTGTGCCAGACGCCCCAGAAAATCTTCCTCGTCAAACTGTATGGGCTTTCCTATATGAATCAGCTTATTGGCGGTTTCCTGCATGCCCTCTTCTTCCATCAGCATTTCCTCATACAGTTTTTCACCCGGACGCAGGCCGGAAAATTCTATGCGGATATCTTCCCCCGGCTTATGCCCGGATAACAAAATCAGATTTTTAGCCAAATCCAGAATGCGGACCGGTTCCCCCATATCCAGTATAAAAATCTCGCCGCCTTTTGCATACGCCCCTGCCTGCAGGACAAGCGACACCGCCTCCGGGATGGTCATAAAGTAACGGATAATATCCGGATGCGTAACCGTTACCGGCCCGCCTGCCGCTATCTGTTTTTGGAACAAAGGAATCACGCTGCCGTTGCTTCCTATGACATTTCCAAACCGGACCGCAACATACTCTGTATGGGAACGGTTATTATAGGTCTGTATAATCATCTCGCAGATCCGCTTTGTAGCTCCCATAATGTTGGTCGGATTCACTGCCTTGTCCGTAGATATCATGACAAATCTGCGCGCCTTGTACTTGTCCGCCGCCTGCACGACCTTCCAGGTTCCAAGCACATTATTTTTTACCGCTTCATTCGGACTGTCTTCCATAAGAGGCACATGCTTGTGCGCCGCCGCGTGATATACAATCTTTGGCCTGTATGTGGCGAAAATCTCATCCATCCGTTTTGTATTACGCACGGAAGCAATCAATGTTACAAGATCCAGCTGCGGAAAACGATGCCTTAGCTCCTGCTGAATATCATATGCGGAGTTTTCATAAATATCTACGATCACAAGCTGTTTTGGATTGTGCGAAGCAATCTGACGGCACAGCTCACTGCCGATCGAACCGCCGCCGCCGGTTACCATGACAACCTGTCCGGATACGTATCCCATGATGGAATCCAGATCTACCTGTACCGGATCACGGCCAAGCAGGTCATTGACGTCCACGTCTTTTAATTTCGTTACGCTCACATCACCATTTACAAGCTGATACATGCCCGGCAGACGCTTTAATTCACATCCGGTCTCTTTGCAGATTTCCACAAGCTCTTTCATTTTTTTCGGCGATGCTGACGGAATGGCGATCATAATCTCATTGACATGCAGGATATCCACAAGTTCCGGTATGATATGCCTGTCGCCGTATACTTTAATCCCATGGATATAGCTTCCTTTTTTCATCAGGTCGTCATCTACGGCGCCTACAATATTCATATTGATATACTTGCTGTCTACGATTTCCTTGATCAACAGATTTCCCGCGCTGCCTGCTCCCACGATCAGTACGTTTTTGCGGTCTGTCTTCTGTCCGGTTACTTTTGCCCGCAGCATGCGCAGCGTACGGTAAAAATAACGTCCAAATATTGTAAAGATCATTAAAAACAGACCGTAAAACACATAAAAACTGCGCGGCATCGGATACGTCGCACTTGCATGCAGCACATGCACGTATATCGTCAGCGCAATATCATCCACAAAACAGGCGCTGCAGATATACAAAAGCTCCGTAGAACCGGCATAAGACCACAGGCTCGAATACAGCCGGAACGCGGTAAAGCTGACGATCGTAATCAGCGACGCGATCCACATGATCCGCACGCACATATCCAGATAATTCGGCGGCACCCAGTCAAAATGAAAGTCAAATCTTGCCATCAGCGCCAGCAGACAGGAAAGCACTACCACACATATATCATAACATACGAGAAAAAACCTGCGTATCCACAATTCCATGTTCCTCATTCGCTCTTCTCCATTACTGTTTTTCAACCGTTCAGATATTTGTTAAATTATGTTCCGTCAAATAAATACTCTGTTTTAAATTATATACCCGATAATCGCCTTTCGGATATTCACTCAAAGACATTTCGTAACTAAAACTGCCAAATGCCTTATTCGCCATCCGGCCCATACGCCCCGGCATCACAGCTGCCAGACGCACAAGGGGCACAAGCGTTTTCGTAAGCCATACGCCTTTTCCATGCGACATTGCAATGGCCGCAACAAGTCCGGAAGTATCCGTATAAGACGCATCCTGCGGAAAGAACACGCCTGCCTCTTCGTTTTCAATCATCAGCCGTACAAATTCGCACAAATGGTCAATATACAAAACCGAACGCTCATTTTTTACGAGCGGAAACACCGGCATCCATGCCCCAAGCTTCGAGAGCATTTTATAATTGCCTTTGCTGCCCGCTCCATAGATCATCGGCGGACGCAGCACGCACACCTTAAAGTCAGGCGAGGAAAGCTGTCGTACACCGCAATCGCCCTGCCATTTGCTGTTGCCGTAAAAATTAGCCGGCTGCGGCTTTGTCACAGCTGTAATCCGCCGGTTTTCCTGAAACGGCGGCACGCTCTCCCCGTATACAATCATGCTGCTCATATAAATAAACTGCTTTACCCCGCAGGATTTTGCTTTTTTCGCTGTCTCTACCGCCAAATCTCTGTTTATCTCATAGTATAACTGTTTTTGCTCATTTGATACCTTGCCTGTATCGGCATGCGCGATGCCCGCCACATGGAAAACCGTGTCATATTTCGAAAAATCATGCATTTTCCACTGCTCACCGTGCATATCCAGTTCCGTGACTTCATAGTGGCCGCCAAAAGCGGACAGCCACTGCCTGACCGCCGTCCCGATGTAGCTGCCTGCCCCGGTGATCAGCACTTTTTTTGGCTTTTCAGAAAGAAAATCTTTTTGCCTTTTATAAACCCTTTCTGACGCTGGCTCCAGTTTTTTACAGAGCGCCCCCGTGCCGCCTTCCACTACGCCTTTGTGCCCGATCACCGCGGATATCGTTCCGGCCAGACACCGAAGATCCATCCATAATCCATATTTTTGAACATATTCTCCATCCAGTTTTGCTTTGGCCGGAATCTCCAGCTCATCTCTGCCGTTGATCTGCGCCCATCCAGTCAGTCCCGGCAGTACATCATTGGCACCATATTTTTCACGCTCCGCCACTAAATCATACTGGTTCCACAAAGCAGGCCGCGGGCCTACGATGCTCATATCCCCGCGCAGAATGTTAATAAGCTGCGGCAGCTCATCCAGGCTGTATTTACGCAGAAACGCTCCTGTCTTTGTCACCATGGCGTCCGGATTTTTCAGCAAATGCGTCGGCATATCCTTTGGCGTATCCGCATACATCGTACGGAATTTGAGTATTTCAAAATGAGATTTATGTATGCCCACCCGTTTTTGGCGGAAGATAACCGGTCCCTTAGAGTCCAGCTTAATCGCAATGCTGATGCATAAAAACACGGGAGACAGCAGGCATACGGCCAGACCCGATAAGATCAGGTCAGCCACACGCTTACATTTTGTATAGCAAGCTTTCTTTTTTGTTTTGCCCATATTTTATTACCTCCGTTTGCAAACAAATCGTGCATGTTTCCTATTCTATCATATTACAGGCAGGATGCAACAGGGAATGTCAGAATTGCTTGAGTTCTTCGATCATCGCCGGACGGTTTTTATAACGTACCCGCCAGTCCGACACAATTTTTTGCACTTCTTCCTGTCCTCCCGCAATCTGCGTCATCCGCTTAAGATGCGCGGCCCACTCCTGGTAATGTCTGCGGTCCGCGGCGCGCTGCACCATATCGGTAAGCTCCTGTGTATATTTTTCCAGCAGCTGACGCGGATATGCTTCTTTTAATACATCTTCATACTGCTGCAGCGCATACAAGCCCTTTTGCGCCAGTACATATGCCAAAAGCCTGTCATACAGCGCTTCTTCTTTGTACAGCCGGTCCACACGCGCCTGCTTTGGAAGCGCCTGAAACACTTCTTCGCGCACTTTTTCCCATTCCTGCGGTGCATACAGGCTTTTGAACTCATGAAACACCTCCGGATTTCCCGGATCGTCTTTTGTCAGCAGCTGCCAGAGCTGCTGCCTGTAATCCTGCTGTCTGCCGCTCATCCGGTATACTTCCTTCAAACTCATACGAAACTGACGGACACGTCCGGGCGTGCCGGCATCCATCGCAATGCTTTCCAGCAGCACGGCGGCTGCTTCCTCGTATTGTTTCTTCAAAATACACTGTTTTGCATAATACTGCCTGATCTGCGCATATTCCCAAAATTCTTTGCAGTATGCCGCAATCTCTGAAAAATCACTGCCTGACTGTTCCAATAACCGGATATGATACAGCGCCCATTTCTGCGTCTCATATCTGGCGCTC
This sequence comes from uncultured Eubacterium sp., assembly GCA_948468465.1. The sequence goes on from CAOKJJ010000063.1 coordinate 19,542, forward strand.
CAGCTGTCCGCGTCCGCTTTCTGCTCCTGCGCCTTTTGTTTTGTAAACGCAAGCTTTTCATTTAAAAAATCGTCTCCGCTAAACGCTTCCAAAAACACCTGTTCGAGAGATTCTTCCAGCCCGGCCGCCTGCCCCATCCGTGCGGTAAGCCACTCATACATCTGCCGCCGCAGCCGGCTGTCCGCATGCGTTTCAATCTCCTTCCAAACAGACGCGCATTGAAACGCAAGCGTCCCTTTCGTACCATTCGAGTCATCCATATCCGCCGCCCATACACTTGTAAATATATGGCAGACCAAAAGATTCGCCTGCGCAAAATACCCGTTTTCCATCATCATACGGACTTCTTGTTCCAAAATCTGTTGGATTTCCTTTGCAAATTCAAACGTTTCCTTATATGGAATATACCGGTCTTTTTCCATATATTTTTGCAGGATATCATCTACCTGTTTTTTATATCTGTCTATATCTGACAGTCCCATGCTATGATCGGCCATCAGCTTAAATCTCAAAAAAAGCTTTTCATCCTGACGCAGCAATGCCGTAAGAAACTTTCTGACATCCGACTCCTTTGCCTGATATACCGTCCTAAAGCTCTCGTCCTGCTTATAAACCTCTTGGTAAAGCGTGTTTCTGATTGCTGCAAACCGCTCCTTCGACACGCCTTCCCCATAAGTCATCACCATCAACGGCAGTTCCTGTTTTCCCTTGGATATCGACGGCTGCATATACGGATACGAATTCAGATAAAACCCATTTCTTTCATAAAACGCAATCCGTCTTTTGGCCATGTCCGTCTCCGGCAGCTCCACCTCCAGACAGATCTGTCCGGGAAACCTCTGCACAGCTTCCTGTAAAATCCTGCTGCCAAGCCCCTGCCCGCGAACCTCAGGCTCCGCCGCAAAATGTTCGATATATGCAAACTGTTCAAACTGCCACACAGACAAAAACGCCTGCACATGTCCGCTGCTGCCTGCCGCCTGGTGCATGACATAAATATGATACCGCCCATCTTCCAGCAGCTGCTTTTGTTCTTCATACGTACGGTATTCATCTTTCGAAAAACTGCGTTCCATAATCGAAAATACCTGGTCAAATTCATCCGGCTGCATGTTCTGCATAATCTTAGACATAAACTCTCCCTTTTACTTGTGCTCCACGAAATATTCGTTATACTTTTCTTTATCCGCCCGATGGCACCTTACCTTGATATGGACGCCGTTTTCCGTATAATCACTCTCCGTTACGTGTGCCTGTTCCATAAAATAAGCCAAAACGGCTCCCTGCGTATACGGAATCAAAAATTCCGCGTCTGCATAATCCTTATATACCCATTCCAATATCATCTGGACAAGCAGCCGCAAAGACGATGCTTCCTTTGCGCATATAAATACTTTATCCTCTCCGGCCCTTTTCGGATATTCGACCGGCTGCCCGCAGCGGTCCGCCTGATTATATACGGTAATAACAGGAAGATTCGCCGCATGGAGTTCTTTTAATAATTCTTCTGTCGTCTGCATTTGTTCTTTGTAGTGTACGTCCGAGACATCCACAACATGCAGCAGCAAATCAGCGTTTTTCACCTCTTCGAGTGTCGCGTGAAACGCTTTGACCAGGCTGTGCGGCAGCTTATGAATAAACCCTACCGTATCCGACAGCAAAAAATCCTGATTGTTTCCGGTGCAAATCTGCCGCACTGTCGTATCCAGCGTTGCAAACAGCATATCCTTTTCCAATACTTTTTTATCATCGTCTTTTACATACTGATCTACCATCGCATTCATAATCGTTGATTTTCCCGCATTGGTATAGCCAACCATCGCGACAAGCGGGATTCTGGCAGCCTGCCGCTTTTTGCGCTGCACTTCTCTTTCAGCGGCTACTTCTTTTAATTCACGATTCAGCTGCGAGATTCTTTTTTCAATCCTTCTGCGGTCTAATTCCAGCTTCTTTTCCCCTGCCCCGCGGCTGCTCATGCTGCCGCTGGCGCCTCCCTGCCTGGTCAGCGCTTCATGCATGCCTACAAGCCTTGGCAGCAGATACTTAAGCCTTGCCGATTCCACCTGCAGCTTTGCTTCCCTTGTTCTGGCCCGGATCGCAAAAATATCCAGAATAAGCGTCGTACGGTCAAGCACCGGCATATCCAGTTCCTTTTGCAGATTGCTAAGCTGCGACGGCGTCAGCGCATCGTCAAACACGGCAACATCCGCCCCCGTTAAAATCGCCGTTTCCTTTATTTCCTGTACTTTGCCCGTCCCCACATACAACGCCTTATTGTTATGGTCCAGATTTTGCGTTATGACTGCCGCCGGTTCCATATTGCAGGCTTTTGCCAGACTTTTCAGCTCCTGCATCGAACGGGCAAACTCCTGCTCATCTGTATCTGTACGGACCCCGACAAGCAGCGCCCGTTCATATTGTCCGCTATTTGTTTCCATCGTTTTCTATCCCTCATTTATAATTTCATTTTTCACACATGCACTTCATCATAACCATGCACCGCTTTTTGTAACATGCCACGCCATATTTTAACACTGTGCGCATGCCATCTTCGATCAGCTGCTGTTCATACCGATTATGGTCAATTTGCGCAAGCGCCTCGTGACAGCCTGCTGCTAAATCACCATGTTCCGGATACTTTATTTCTATTACCATGCCGATCTCTTCTTCTTCAATCTCCACAAGAATATCACTATATCCCTCACCAGACTCCCGGTTCGAAAAAACTGCCCAGGCATCTTTATATGCTAACAGCCCCATAAATATTCCATGGTAATAGTTTTCCTTCATCGGCTTTCTGACAAACGTATCCCGAATACTGACCGATTTTTTTAAATACAAGCCAAACTGCGTTTCAACTTCCTGCGCATGCCCGCTTTTCAGCGCATTGCAAAACCGTTCCACCGCTTTTCCATCTTTACGGATGCTTTTTTCAAAAAATTCCATAATCTGCTCGGTAAATACTTTACGGATTTCCAGATTCGGAATTACAAGACGATACCAATCCCCGTCCGGTCGCTCCTTAAGCGTCAGATATCCAGTCGCAAGTAAAACGCTCCAAATATGATCCATAGAGCTATATAAATCCCTATAAGTTAAATCTTTCTTTATTTTTTTCACAACCGTCTCTCCGGCAACAAGACGCTCAATCTCCTGCTTTGTCGTCCCGTTATGCGCTTTTTCAATAAACTGCCTGATCACTTCATTGCCGCTCGTATTCGACCAATAATCCTGCGGAGCTGCATGACGGTCCGCCAGCAGCAAATCACAATAATTCAGCACATCCCAGGGACAATAAATCTGCGCATTTCCAAACCGGTATCCATCATACCAATCTTTGACCTGTTCATAAGCACCTGACAGTTCAAACTCATCCAAAAGCTTTCTTACCTCCTCGTCTGTAAATCCAAAGCACGCATCAAAGCGAACATCCGTAACAGACAATATTTTCAGGTTATTCAGCCCTGTAAAAATACTTTCTTTTGCAATACGCAGACACCCGGTCAGTACCGCAAACTCTAAATAATCATTTGATTTTAATATCAGTCCGAACATCATCTGCATAAGCAGCGCCATCTGGTCATAATAGCCATTTGCAAACGCTTTCGCCAAAGGCACATCATATTCATCTATCAAAAAAATCACTTTCTGATCATAATGCTTGTATAAAAATTCCGACAGCACCTTTAAACTGCTGCAAAGCACAGATTCCTTCCTGTCAACGCCTAATAACGTACGAAATTTTTCTTTTTCATAGTCCGTCAGACGGCTGCTTTCCAAAAGATACTGATGTCTGCGCACCTCTTCTTCTATCATAACGACGGTCATATCCCGTGCCATTTCATAACTCAGGCCGTTGATATCTTTAAAAGACACCGCAATGACCGGAAATTTACCCATATAAGACGCACAGAGCTCCTGATCCTTTGCAATGTCAAGCCCATCAAACAGCCGCTTCCTGTTATCTTTTCCGCATTCAAAAAAACAGCGCAGCATGCTCATATACAAAGTCTTGCCAAAACGCCTCGGACGGGTAAACAAGTTCACTTTTCCCGGATTTTGAAGCAGTTCTCTGATCCATGCTGTCTTATCTATATAATAAAACTCTCCCTGACGAATTTCCTCAAAGCTCTCGATTCCAATCGGAATCCTCTTCCTTTTATTTTCCTTCATAAAAACCGCACTCCAAGCCTTCGCAGTACTTCCATTTGCTTTTTCACTGAACAGATACGATTATAGCACATACTTCTGAAAGATGGCAATATGATTTGGTTGCTGAATGTGCTTTTTCATGATATACTCGTAACAGTCGGATCATGAAAGGAGGCCGCCATTATGGGATTTTACTTAAACAGCGCAAAACCGCTTGCAATATATCAGGATGAAGCGAGTGCGGTTTACTTTATAGATAAAACAAAGATGCTGGAAGAACTCTTTCCGCTTATCCGTCAAAAAGAAAATAAATATATCTGTATTACAAGACCGCGCCGTTTTGGAAAGACTGTAATGGCATGCATGATCTCGTCATTTTTTTCAAACGCATATGACGCCTCTGAAATATTTGACCAGCTTTATGTGTCGAAATCAGATGAATATCAGAATATGCGAAACAGGTTTCCTGTGATACACATTTCCATGAACGAGATTCCCAAACGCTGCAGCACTTATGAACAGTATATTTCCCGTATCGAAGAACGGCTTTTGCAGGATCTGTCCGCAGCTTATCCCCAGGCTGACATTTGCATGGATGATGCGCTCTGGGATGCATTTTTTTGCATTTACGAACAAGACAGAACCAATCGCTTTATTTTTGTTCTGGACGAATGGGATTTTATTTTTCACAAAGATTTTGTAACAGAACAAGACCAAAAGCAATATCTGTCTTTTTTAAGCAGCCTGTTAAAAAACCAGCCTTACGCACTTATGGCCTATATGACTGGCATCCTCCCTATCGCAAAATATTCCAGCGGTTCGGAACAGAATATGTTTTATGAATATACAATGGCATCCGAAGCAAAATACGCAGCTTACTTCGGTTTTACAGACATGGAAACAGATACGCTGTATGAACGATACTGCGCACAATCCCGTACGCCGGCCATAACACGAGAAGAACTGCGCGTCTGGTATGACGGCTATCATACCAAATCCGGCGAAAAGCTCTATAACCCCCGCTCCGTAGTCGCGGCGCTTAAGAATCAAAACGTTGGAAACTATTGGACGAGCGCTGGCCCATACGATGAAATATTTTATTATGTAGAAAAAAATATCGCAGATGTGCGCGATGACCTTGCGCTTATGACTGCTGACATCCCCGTCCCAGCCAAAATACAGGAATATGCAGCCGTATCCATGCACCTTTCTACAAGGGATGAGATCCTCTCCGCCATGGTCGTTTATGGTTTTTTACGTTATGCGGATGGGTATGTAAGCATCCCTAACCGGGAACTGATGGGTAAGTTTACAGAAATGCTGCAAAAAGAACCTTCGCTTGGATATGTTTATCGGCTTGCAAAAAAATCCACACAAATGCTGCTGGCCACTCTGACCGGTGATACAAAGACCATGACAGAGATCCTCGAATATGCACACCATACAGAAACACCGCTTCTGCACTATAATAATGAAGCAGAACTGGCCGCAGTCGTAAATCTTGTTTATCTTTCCGCACGGGATCATTATCGGATCGAACGCGAAGACAAGGCTGGCATTGGATATGTGGATTTCATTTTTTATCCGGAAACAGATAAAAAAGCTGATTGTATTATTCTGGAACTAAAAGCAGGCGAAACGCCGGCAAAAGCCATCGAACAGATCAAAAACCGTCAATATGCACTTCGTTTTCAGGGAAAACTGCAGGAACAGCCAATCTACACCGGAAGAATCCTAGCTGTTGGAATAGCATACGACAAAAAGACGAAAAAACACGATTGCATCATAGATATTCTGCGAGATCGGCTATTATAAAAGCTTTGCAATCTGCTGCGGTAACCTGGATGAAGGAAAAACGCGACACTTTTGACATGGTGTTGCGTTTTTTTGTGGCTATGCGGACGCCGGATGAGGGGGAAATGGCCTGGCTGGTTTTCTCAAGCTCACAGAAATCACAGCGTTAAAAGCTGCTTTTTTCTATTTTATAGTAAAGTCCATTCAATATCTAAAAAATCACGCTTGACAGTTTCCACCACATACACTATAACACTGTTTTTAGTTTCCTCGTTATTGTTTATCTGGTATAAACTCCAGAATATCGTTTGGTTTGCAATTTAAAATGATACATAAACGTTCCAGTGTATAAACGGTAATTCCTTTATTATGTCTTAAATTATTGATTGTTCTGGGATTCAGTCCATGCTTTTCAATTAGTGTATAAGTGGTAATCCCTTGCTTTTCCATGGTCTCCCAGAGTGGCTTGTAACTAACCATTTCATCACCTCTCCATAAATTTATTATGGATGGCAAAGTTTTACTTGCACATGCTTACAAATGTATCTATACTGTAATATGTATCTATAAACAAATACGAAAGGAGAATAACATGAAAGAACAAGATTTTATGGAGCAACTACTAAATCCCTTTGTAACAGACAGACTAG
>CAOKJJ010000064.1 GCA_948468465.1 uncultured Eubacterium sp.
TCTTCTTTATATAAATGATAATACTCAGTGATACTTTCTAAAATCTTCTTTCTTGCCTCTTTTTCACTCATATTTTCAAACATTTTTCTTTCCCCCGGCTTTGAATCATATAACAGATAATCTGGATACTTTTTATTAATCCTCCCAGATTTTCCATGGTGCCCTGCCGTCAGCCAGTAGCTTTTCCAGATACAGTTTATCCTTCATGGTATCCATGCACTGCCAGAACCCCCTGTATCTGAATGCGGCAAGGTTTCCCTCCCTGGATAAACGTTCCATCGGTTCTGCCTCAAACGCCGTCTGGTCACCTGCAATGTAATCAAACACCTGCGGCTCCAATACCATATAGCCGCCATTGATCCATCCGCCGTCCTCTTTTCTTTTTTCCGCAAAACGTTCAATCATATTATAATTATTGATCTCCAGAGCACCAAATCTCCCGCCCGGCTGGACTGCTGTTACGGTTGCCAGTTTCCCATGTTTTCTGTGGAATTCCACCACTTCCCTGATATTGACGTCACAGACCCCGTCCCCGTATGTAAGCAGGAATGTTTCCCCTCCGGTATAGTTTCTGATACGCTTAATCCTGCCTCCGGTCATGGTATCCATTCCCGTATCCACAACCGTCACCTTCCATGGCTCCGCAATATTGTTATGGACCGTCATAGCATTTTCCGATGAAAAATCAAAGGTAACGTCTGACCGGTGCAGGTAATAATTCGCAAAAAATTCCTTGATTACCTGCTGTTTATATCCAGCGCATATAATGAATTCATGGAAACCATAACAGGAATATCCCTTCATAATATGCCATAATATCGGCTGTCCGTGAATTTCAATCATAGGTTTTGGCCTTGCCATGCTTTCCTCTGAAATTCTTGTCCCGTAACCGCCCGCCAAAATAACAACCTTCATTTCCTGCTCCTTTTCCAGCCTGTTCCTTTTTCCCTCTTCCTGAACAGCAGGCCTGCCCATCCCAATTTATATCCCAGCAGGATCATTTTTCTATAAAAGCCGCTGCAGTACCGTCTGTCCAGCTTATACTTTTTCCATACTTCCGCAAAACCAATCTTATATTTAACCCCTGGAAAAATACTATACTCAATAACCACAGCATTCTGTCTTGCCCGCTCCGTCTTCCTGTCACCCATCCCCAGTTCACCTGCAGCTTTTGCGGCAAGCGCCGGGCCCGTTTCCAGTATGGCCTGCATTGCTTCCGTCTTTGTTGAGGCATTCTCTGAAAAGCGGCACACCGTTAATCTGTCCGGCAGAATACCTGCCCCGTACTCCATAAACATATTTGCATGGAATACCATATCCGCAAACGGACCGAATTCATCATTGAATCCCCCAAGCGCAATGCTTTTTTCTCTGTTTAACACAAACGGGTTGCATGGGAAGTGCCTGCTGTATGCCACATCCCTGATACCCATGGGAATCACTTTTCCTGCATTGAGCCTTATAAACATCCTTATCCCGATTCTGGTAAAAAAATCATGCTGTATACTGTTTTTCTTTTCCTGCGGGCCCCGCTGGTCCAACAGATCCCTGTATGTCCCAAGAAGCCCGCCTTGCGTGTGTTTTATGGCCGGAATTATATTCTGTAGAAACGTCTTCTTCAGTAAATCATCATCATTTAAGATACAGAACCACGGGGCGGGCGCCAGTTCGATGCATCTGTTCCAGTTCCCGAACATTCCCAGGTTTCCCTGGTTCCTGTAATATTTTATAAAATCGTATTTCCTGCAGTATCTTTTCATCAGCAGATCTGTATCAGTATCCCCTCCGGCGCAGTTATCAACCACATAAATGCCGTACCTGATACCGCCTGTCTGCATAATGGCACTGCGGACTGCTTGTTCCAGCAGGCCGCTCCGTTTATAGGTAGGTATCATAATGGCAAAATCATAGTCTGCGTCATCATTTCCATAGAGCAGTATGGATTTATACATTTTATATTTTGCGAAATTATCCTTTCGCGATTTCCACTGGTTCCAGTCCGTCATTTTCCTTTCCCCTTTTTTTAATATAAAACAGAATTTCCATAAATAAGGCAGCCGACAGCATGCCTGAAAAAATAATTATGGAATAACTGATCCCGTCCATCCCCCATAATATAATCATTTTCCTTAAAAAAAACAGTTCCGGCAGCACGGTACAAATACTGCTGAATAATAAAGTTTTTATCTTACGTATTGCTATTAATATATTGCTGAAAACCCAGACCGCAGCTATCAGGACCGCGCTTAATGCAACCGGCACAAAAAGGCCTGTATACGGAATGATGCCTTCCCCGAAAAGAAACACCAAAAATGCACTGCCCGCCAGCTTTACAGCCAGAACTGCAGCTGCCCCTGACAGTACAAGCACACCTGCCACTTTCAGAAACAGCTCCCGGAAATGCAGCATGTCCCTGTTCTTATAGTAACCACAGAAAAAAGGCACCAGCGGGTTAAAAACCAGTATGGCAACAACATTTATTAACATTGTGGGCGCTGACAGGGACCCAAACACCCCCAGCTGCTCCGTTCCATATAACCCTGCATAAACCAGCCGCGGAAAAACCGGTATGTAATTAATAATAAAATTATATATAACCAACGGCAGGCAGACGCACAGCAGCCCTGCCAGCCCCTTCCTGTCAATGTCACTGGTATGGATCCTGCCTGTATTTATTTTCCTCCTGTCATATGCAAAACATATGACCGCCAGTTCCGCGGAAATAACAGACAGCGTCAAGGCGGTATTTCCCGTTTCCGCCAGCAGCAGGATAAAGGTCACCAGCAGCACTGTCCCACGCAGCAGATAGGATATGCATATCACATGGTATTTTACCTGCTTTTGCAGAATGCCGTGGAATACGTCCGCAAGCGCTTCCGTCACCTTTATAACCATAAAGGCAGCCACACAGAAACGCTGTCTGCTGCCTTCACAGAAAAGCAGTACATATACCAGGCATAATCCAAACGCTGCCAGACAGGTAAGGTATCTGCTGCTTATATATTCCTTATCCCCGTACTTATTTTCCAGATCGGAAATCTGGAACTGCCGCATTGTAAACAACGCAATCACGGAAAACAGATTTGTGATACTGGATGCAAGTGTCAGTTCACCCGCCGCACCATATCCCGATATCCTTACTGCCAGGACAGTCATCAGCCACTGGCATCCCAGATAAAACACACTTCCGGCTGTATTCAGCACCATCTGCATCTGCAGTGATAACCGGCATTTCTGATCACAAATAAAAAACCCTTCTTTCTGATTTTATACTATGTTGGATCGCTCACTTTTTTTATACAGTGCACACAGCAGTCCTGCAACCGGATCCGGCCAGAACTTCCGGTACATGGCAAGGTCTTCTCCGGTTCTTACGTTTTCCCTGATCACATTTGATGTTTCCGAATTTTTATGAATGCGGTGGGCAACAAGCGGCTTCCTGCAGTATATAAACTCCCCCTCCAGTTTTGAAAGTGCCTCCCATGCCTCCCAGTCCACGTCCGCCCTGAATCTGCCATAGAATATTACCTCCGGCAGGTTCGACTGGAAAAAGGCCACGGACGGACAGCAGATCGGGGAGCCCAGGGACAGGATCCTCCTGCGCAGGAAAATACTTTTCCGGCCGAAGGGAAACCGCATGGCAAACAGCATAAAACGCTTAATCCTGAGCAGGAAACTATCCGTTACCATTTTTCCATCCCGGATCTCATAATAATCAGAAAAGAAAATCAACGGTTTTGAGGATTTCCCGGCATACTTCAATAATTTTTCCGTATATTTTTTTGAATACACATCATCCTGATGCGCAATGGTAACTATGGAATTTTTACACCTGGAATAGGCAAAATTCCAGTCCTTTACAATTCCGGACCCTCCTTCATTCACCAGACACGGTATCCCGTATTTCCTGCACAGGCCGAATATATAATCACACGGTGTTGACGTGGCCAGTATGATTTCTGATGGTGCCGTCTGGTTTTTTAACGAACGCATGCATTGTTCCAGATAAGGGCTTTCCTTATATGCACAAATTACAAACACATGTTTTTCTGTCATATGCCGCCCTTCCTCCCTTCCATATCCTTTTTCCTTTTTTCATAACAGCGCTTTTCCGCGCGTTTCCTTAATTTCGGACATTCCTTCCGTTACAATGCACATATTCCGGAATCAGTCCTTCTTTACTGCCGTACGGTCCTGTTCCCTTTCCCCGTTTTTTTCGTAATATTCATATACCTGCCTGCGCAGGATTGCCAGTTCCTGCGCCAGCCGCTTTACCTTATCATTCAGATGGCTCACAGCCATGGATAAGGTAAATATAATGCACATACTTATACAGAATCCAAAGAAAAACAGCATATTCACAGGACTTAATATACCCACTGCTACAGAAAGCCTGTCCAGCATCTCGGGCCATAAAGCCAGAAATATGACAGCAGCACCAAGTATCATCCACCCAAAAGCATAGCGCAGATCCAGTTCTTTCTTTTTTATCAGGCGGAACATGCAGAAATAAAGTATGATTACCATGCAGACAACAATTATCTGTAGTTTTAAAGTCATGATATTAACTCCCACATCTTGCAATCATAACAGCAAGACTTACCTTTATCATATAATAAATACTTTTTAGCATTGATATGGATGATACGCCACTTTCCCTCCCGTTCATGATGACAGGCATTTCACATACCTTATAATGACCAGACAGTACTGTCACAACACTTTCCGGCTCCGGATAATCTTTTGGATAATCATCCATAAATTTTTCCATTAACCTGCGGTTAACCATACGCATACCAGACGTTGGATCCGTAATTTTACTACCAGTCAGCATTCCAATAAGCCATGAAAAATACCTGATCCCCATACGCCGTAAATAGGAAGACTGGAACCCTTCCATCCGGATAAAACGGCTCCCGATAACCATATCCGCCCTCTCGCGCATCATTTTTTCCTGCATTAACGGCAGGTATTCCGCCCGGTGCTGGCCGTCCCCGTCAAACTGCACGGCTATATCATAGCCCTGGTAAAATGCATACCTGTAGCCTGTCTGCACAGCCCCGCCAATGCCAAGATTGACCGGCAGATTCAGATAGCTGAACCCTTTCTCACGGCAAATGCCAAGCGTACCGTCCACCGAAGAATCATTAATCACCAGATAATCAAACCCCGGTACGTTTTTTTTAATATCCTCAATTGTATGTACAATGCTGCCTTCCTCATTATATGCAGGAATAATGATAAGTGCCTTCATCCTGATCCCTCTTTATTTTAACCATAGTATCCTGCCCGCAAACCACGGACAGTTTCATGCTGTCTGCATCTGTCCTGCGATAACCATCATTCATGAGAAACCGTAATACTGTGCAGCGCCACTGCTAATTTCCTTGCATCCTGGCCTACACCCATCTCCATCGGGGACACTGCATCAGGAAAACGTACTTTAAAACCACCATCCCCATTTTGCGGATGCAGTTCAAAGGAAAACTTCTGCTCTCCTTCAGCCACGCCATCATAAATCATACGTTCTCCCTGATAAATCTCTACTCCCTGTTTCCCATTATAGGTTCCCTTCAGATCAAACATGACCGTAACAGTCCCCGTTTCTTTCGGAACACGCACCCGGATCTCCATCTCACTGCCATCTGTCCATGAAAAATCTTCCTCACATAAAGATATCCCTTTTTGTACAAATAACGGAACATTATAGCCTTCCCTTGCAAAACGGATCTCCGCCAGTATATCGCCCGTGCGGTAAACTTCTGCTTTTTCCGGATACCGGATCCTTTCAGGATCCGTATTCCTGTATACTGTATAATGTTCCCCTGATATTTCAGGAAGAATTTCACATCCTCCGATTACACGATCTATATCCTGTTCTGGAGCATTAAAAATCAGATAGTCAGCCATATCTATATGATATTCTCCTTCCCAGATACAATCCGTAAAGTTCATTTCAGATATTTTACTATCTTTCTGCCCTGACAAGTCCATTTCACGAAAAAGCATATCATACCTGGTTTCAAAATTATTTGTTCCTTCGAAATACGTATCATATATCTTCGCATCCTTGCCGTATCCATTCTCACATACAAAAAGCACATTACATTCATCCAATCCGTGCTCCCTAAAGTAGGTACTAATCGTACACATTTCATTTATCGCAGAGCGGTTCGCATCGTAACCATGCAGATATGGTATTGCAAGCCAGACATTTATCATACATACAAAAGCCATGGAAACAAACACGATAGGAGAAAAATACTTTTTCAGCTTTCCTGAATATAGAACCAGATTCCATGCGGCCAGTACAATTCCCACTACCATACTGACGGCAATTGCAGATAGAGGAAAAACAACCATACCATCCGTATCTAATGAAACATCCTGCAGATTACCTACTGCGAACTGCACAAGGGAAAGCGCAAGATTTTCAGTTATGCACCCGCTTTTTACGCCTTTAAACCCCAGCATGCAGATTCCCCAGAAAAAAAAACAGAACAGAATGGATACCAGCTTTCCTTTCCGCATATATGCAGAATCTCCTTCCGTATCGGAAACTGACCGAAAGAATACTGGAAGAAACAGCCCAGCCATTGAAGCGAAATACCGCAAATGAACACGCGGCATATTTTTTCCAAGATCCTCAACTACCGTGATCTTAAGCACAACCACCAGAAACGTACCCAGCAGGAGAATCACCGCATATAGATATGCATTCTGGGTCTTCCGGCTGATTTTTCTGTAATGCAGGACTGGGTAAAACACCGGAAAAACCATAAATGCCATGGCCGCCCCCAGTACATAATATAAAACCGCATACACCATATAAAAACACTGGTAACTGCTGGAAAAAACGGCTGTTTCCACCGTATAGTCAGCATCATTCATATTATGGAGCAGCAGCTTTCGCACAGCTACATAGCAGATCCCGTACACAGCGGCAAATACGACAGGTTTTATCCATTCTCCGTCTTTCATAAATTTACGGAAAGTATGCCTGCTTTTACCTGACAGTCTGTCAAGGCATGGATAAATTACCATATATGCCATATATGCCAGCCCCAGACACACACCGACACTCTTACAAAAATTCGACAGATAACAGAAAAATGCTGCGGCTGCTGCAACCGTTTTCTTCTTTGAACCGATAGATTTTATACAAAAATACATTGCAAATAACGATAACATCCAGTACAGGTTTTCCGTCATCAGGGTTCCAGCCGTAAGCATATCCGGCCAAAGCATAATTAAAATAACCGAAAACCATGCATATCTTTTTTTTAATTCCAGTTCCCTACAGATCAGCCAGACCGGAATGACGCACAGAGACATTAAAAATGCGTTTGCCAGTGTTATAACACGCATCCGCAGAACTCCATCCGCAATACAGAAAAAAGGAGCCAGATAATAACAGTACGCCAGACTTGGAAACGAGAATGCCACGCCATGCACTTTCAATGCCTCACCCCGGAAAATGCAACGCGCCAGATTATAATAAATCAATTCGTCCCCATAAGTTTCCATAGCCTTTTCAAAATCACAGATTTTATAAAGCAGCAACGTATGTACAAAAATACAGGCTCCCAGAATAACCACATCTTTATTCTTCTTCAAGAATACCGCCAGGCTGCCGCCTGCCCTGTTCTCGCTTTCCATACAAAAATCCTTTCCTATCCTATTCGCCCACATTTTATCTTTTCATATTCTCCTGCAAAACACGCTCATATATATCCAGTACTTTCCCAGCAGACTGCTCCCATGTAAATCTGCCCACACTGTTATACCCATTTTCTATCACACACTCATAAACTTCTCTCTCCTGCTCCAACTGCACCATATATCCCGCAAACTTCTCCCACTCCCCCGGTTCCGCCAGCAATGCTCCATCCCCCGCTACCTCCGGAATGCTGCTCACATTACTGGCAATCACAGGCTTCCCAAAGTTCATTGCTTCCAGCACCGGCAGCCCAAACCCCTCATACCAGGTAGGATACACAAACGCAAAGCAGTACCGGTACAGGTTCGCCAGCTGGGCATCTGAGACATACCCCGTCACAACGACATCTTCCGCCAGCCCCATATCTGCAATATCCCGTGCAAAATTCTCCTGCATCCATCCATATCCGCCGGCAATGCACAGCTTTTTATATGCTTTTGTATGCTCTTTATACCACCGGTACGCCTTTAACAGCGTCCCGTAATTTTTTCTTGGCTCTATCGTCCCTACCGACAGAAAATATGACCCTGCATGTAACCGGAACCTTTCCGGCACTCCCTTGTCCTCTTTTTCTGTCAGAAGCGTATCCCTGTTCCCGCAATAAATCACTTCCACCTTATCTTCCGGTACACATGGGAAAAAATGCAGCAGCCGCTCTTTTGTATAATCCGAAATGGCAATCACCTTGTCCGCAAACAGCATTGCGTCCAGAGTCCCCTGATAGCAGAACAGCCGGTTTGCTTCTGTCGTATATTCCGGATGGTCCATAAAGCAGACATCATAGATCGTAACAATCTTTTTCGCCGAAATGTTTTTCGGATAGCGGAAATTATTGGAGTGCACAATATCCAGCTTTTTCATCGTACTTTCTACATCACTGAAATTTTGGACCAGCTTTTCCTCAAAATTTTTCTGGCGGATTTTCACTGCGTGTTCCACGCCATGCGGCCTGTAATCATAAAACCAGGGCAGCAGCGTATATGTATTTTCTTTATCTATTTTTGCAAGCGCCCGGATCAGCTGGTCTGCATAAAATCCCGTCCCGGATTTATTTTCGCAGGTCTGGCTGATGTCAAATCCTATTTTCATTCTTTTTTCCCCATTTGCTGCTGTTTCGTTACTGCTGCGGCTATTTCATAAAATACCAGTTTCTTATATTTTTCCATGCGGTCCGCGGAATGTATTTGTAATGCTTTAAAAATTCCTTTATTGCCACTTTGGCAAGCATATGTGCAAACTGCGGGTTCGTCCGCCCGTCTATGTTTCTTGGAATGTTCATCTCATCTACAATGACATGCGCCAGGTTATAGATCCATCTTTCAGATGCCCTTCCCAGATTTTTTTCCTGCATGACGAGCATTTCTTCATGCACGCTGCGCCTTGCGCCAAGCGTCTTATTATCCGCGTACAGGCGGGATCCCGCGAGTACTTCCCGCAGATAGTAAAACGTCTCTCCTTTTCCGAGGCGGAGCCAGTAATCGTAATCCATGCAGTACTGCAGGGATTCGTCCAGATATCCGTACTGCCCTGTCAGGGATTTGCGGAAAAAAAGCGCCGGCTGGCAGATATAACAGACCTCTTTTAGATGTTCATAATCAAAATCCTGCGTGTAATATTTTTCAATCATATTGTCATTTTCATCGATATGGTATGCATCTGCGTATACCACATTCCGGTCCGGATATTTTTCAAATACCGCAAGTACCTTCTGCAGAGCTCCCGGATAGTAAATATCATCCGAATTCAGCCAGCCGATAATCTCACCCTGTGCCAACCGGATCCCCTTATTCACAGCATCTGTCTGTCCTTTGTCTTTTTCACTTTTCCACAAGATCTTACCGTCATATTCTTTCAGGATCGAAATGGTCTCATCCGTACTGCCGCCGTCCATTACGATATACTCCAGACCTTCTATGTTCTGGGACAGCACACTTTCGATCGTACGCCGGATATATTTCCCCTGGTTGAATGACGGTGTAACGATTGTAATCTTCATTCTCTCTGCCCTAATCCTGTCCATCCGGACTGCCTGAACTTTTGCCATCCGTTTCCTCTGCGGACAGTCCGTGATCTGTGATGCTGTACCGTACGCCGCCTGTTTCCTCTATGACCAGTCTATGTATCATAACTCCCAGCTGCCGCCTGTCTTCATTTTTCAGCTTCACTGCCGGTATCCAGGTCTTCGGTACAGCCAGCAGAATACAGGCTTGTTCCTGCCGTATTTTTTCCCGGATCACAAACTTCCGGCCTGCCTGCACGGTATAGCTTTTTTTATAATGATTTTCACGATAAGCAATCTTCGTCTTTTTCCCTGCAAAAGATGGATGGGTAAGCTGTATTTCCAGCGTGCTCCCTTTCTTTCCTTTGACAAAGATTTCAACCTGCCTGCCGCTCCATCCATCCGGATAGATTCCTGCGCACCCTTCCTGAAATACATAGGATGCCTTATCTTCGATTGCCTCGTGGAAGAGCTCCAGATACCTGCTGACCATGTTTTCCGTTTCGTATGTTTTTAATTTTTCATCATATTCCCGCTTCATTTCATCTGTCATTTCGCCGGAATACAGATATGCAATCCCGTCATATATCTCATCCGGCTTTTTCGGATTAAAATAATAGATACTGCTGCATCCGATCTCCGGCAGGCTTGTAAGGTTGCTGCAGGCGATTCGTTTGTGCAGATGCATGGCCTCTGCAACGGGAATCCCAAACCCTTCAAACAGGCTTGGATAAATAAGTCCCCTTGCCCCATCCAGAACCGCGTATAATTCTTCTTCTGTGAGATATCCGGTAATCACTACGTGATCCTGTATATGAAACTGCTGCAGAAGCCTGTCGTAATACTGCTTTTGTTCCAGCGGATTCCCGGTCAGCACCAGTTTTGCGTTTTTGTGTTCCACAGCATACATGGAAAATGCATGCAGCAGCATCTTATGGTTTTTATGCTCCCAGAAATTGGCCGGATATACAATGTAACGTTCTTGCGTCAGACGCAGCCTTTCCAGAATGGAATCATCCTTTTTCCGAAAACGGTTCTGAATCGCTATATAAATGGTTTTTGCCCGTTCCGGGTCAAATCCATAGGTACTGCAGAAAGTTTCTTTTGTATAATCCGAAATGCATGCCACGCGTTCCACACGGTTCACAATATCCCGGTAAAACTTCCTTCTATGCTCCAGCTCCCCCGCATCAAAAAACTGTGGATAATATTCATGCTGTATATCCAGTATTGTGCTTACTGCCGGGATTCCCTGTTCTTTGAACACGGCTGCGCCAAACGGGCAGTATAAAATATCTGCATGGTTCGCTTTTAATACGCTGCTGTCCATTAAGTGCCGCATCACTTTGTTAATGAAGCGGTCAGCGGCTGCGATTCCCGTATATTTTCTGTTTCCTTCCATTTGCAGGAACCTGACGGATGATGGGAGCATTTTCTGCAGATATTCTTTATTCCATCCGCCGCACAAAACGAGTACTTCGATATCCGGCCTTTTTGCAAAGCCTGTTATCAGTTCTACCGCAAATCCTGCTGCTCCGCCAGCGCTTCCATCCGGACGGACCGGCAGTACATCTACTGCAATTATCATGTAAGTCAACCTCAAATTATCTTCTGCGTTCTGCATTTTTGCCAGGCCCCTGCATCCGTTTCAGACGGGCTGCAAAGCCGGACTTACTTTCTTCCAGCATTTCTGTCAGCTTCTGGATCTGTTCCAGACGCGCCGCACGGTCTGCTTCACTTTCTTTCAGCATTTCGGTCAGACTATGCATCTGTTCCAGACGCGCCGCACGGTCTGCCTCACTTTCTTCCAGCATCTTTGTCAGTCTCTGCACCTGTTCCAGACGCGCTGCACGGTCTGCCTCACTTTCTTTTAGCATCTCTGTCAGATGCTCTGCCTGTTCCAGGCGTGCGATACTGTTTTCCCGTTCAGTCTGAAATCTATGCATAAAATCCTGCTTCTCGTCAAACAAAGTAATCATAGCTTTGATCAGTCTGCCATTTGCGGCAGCATTCAGACAGCTGTCAATTTCCTGTGCTTCATTGATCCGGATCGGCTCTTTTGAGGCAAAGAAAAACATGTCGTAATCATCACCAAAAAATGCCGGTTCAAAAACAATATGGCAAAATCCCACAGACTTTAACATACGCTCTGCTGCTGCTTTACTATACAAAAAGATATGCTGTTCTTCTTTTAATGCACCTTGAAATCTTGGACATTCTGTCAGCATCTCCTCATAATTCAGATTCTGATTAAAACATGGCATTTGTATACATAACACACCATCCTCTTTGATACTCCCATAACACTGCTGTAAAAATTCATATGGCTGCACCAGATGTTCCAGCAGGTCAAATGCCAGGACCGCGTCATATGCATGCCTCTTTTCTTCAAAGCTTCCGCAATGCACATGGATCTTTAATTCCTGCTGTATATAGCCGCAAATTCCAGGGCTTAATTCATAAGCGGTCTGCTCATATCCGGCACGCTTTAAAACATATGCCAGCTGTCCGAGCCCGCATCCGATTTCCGCCACCGATGCCCCCGGTTTTACATATTTGAGAATATATTTCAGCCAGTAAACAACCCGCTCCGCCAGATACAGGTCGATCACTTCGCTTAAAGTATTTTTTCCAGCCGCTTTTGTCATCGCGGATTCCCAGTAATTCTTACCATAAAAATCCTGCTCGTCATCACTTACGTCATAAATTTTACGGTCAAAAGGATGCTTCGATATCAAAGTACCGCAGTCATCACATTTGAAATAATGCTCCGAATATTCTGTCAGGTTTTTATTTCCACACCAGCATTCTTTCATGGCTTTTGCCCTCTTCGACATTTCATTCTTTTATTTCCACACTTCTGACTGCCAGCCCCAGCGTTCTGCAGTCTTCACCGATACCGGCTTCCTTCGGTACCCACTCCAGGTTGGTACGGATAGTTACTTTGGCTGGTTCCTCCGGTTCCAGACTGCTGTCTGTGATTGGAAAACTGTATTCTCCTTCGCCTGGTACACACGTATATTGTCCAAGTTCTTTTCCATTGACCGCACAGCTGATCCAGGTTCTTTCACCATCTGGTGTATTTTCACGCAGATTCCATACCGAAATACAGACCGTGCCATATTTTTGCGGTACCTTTAAGAATACGCTGGCACTTTTACGTTTCATCCAGCGGTATCCTCCCACCGCATCGCTTTCATAATCATTCCAGTTGTAATTGTCACAGCTGATATCCTCCATCCGGCAGTGATTTGACAATGAATCTTTAAACACACTGACATCCTCTATGGTGTATTCTGTAGAATATCCAAACTCTGTTACTTCACGCTCGATATCACAAGGGACAATGCATCCTTCACATTTCTGCACACTTTTCTCATATACTTCCCGTGCATGATCCGATAACAGAATCTGATCAAATGGAGACTTGCGCAGATTACCAATGAAATATTCCTCATTCCCTTCTTTGTAGTAACTCCCATAACAGGCATAAATATCTCCATTTGCATCCAGCAGCCATGTATTATTTCCCGCATGGCAGTTTTTTGTAATGGCATAATTTCCTTTGGATAATAAATACTTTTTCTCACGCTCCTGATTTATATATGGATACAACTCACGAATCTGCTCTTCACTGTACTCAAATGCTTCTGAACCTGTCGAAATTTTAGGTATAATATTCAGTGGCACATCCATTTCCCCATATAACCCTTTCATCTCGGATATCTGATGCATATTCCCTTTTTGTGCAACGCAATTCACCTGCACGCCGAATCCTCTGTCCTTTAACAGTTTTATACTTTCCAATGCCCGGTTATAAATACCTTTTAAGCCCCTTATTTCATCATGTACCTGTCCAATACCATCCACAGATACAGAAAAGCGGACTGTTTCTGTATCTTTCAGCTGATTTGTCAATTTCTCTATTTTATCCGTAAACCAGCCATTTGTACTGATAATGCACGGAATGTTTTTCTGATCCAGATATAAAATAAATTCTTCAAGGTCTTCCTTTAGAAAAGGCTCTCCGCCTGCTACTGAGACAGAATTATTCTGCAGGAAATAAGATTCTTCATACCGCTGAATCAGCTCTTTGCTTGTCAGCTCTGTTTCATCCTTCCCCGTATATAATTTTGGCGTACAATGCCTGCATCTGCAGTTGCACCTTGTTGCAGCCAGGTATAAATACTCACACAACTTCCGCTGTTCCATCATTTCTACTCCTCACTGATAAAAATATCCCCTGCCAGATCACAAATCCCATGAAACATATTTTTCATAGGCATCCCTGTTTTTTTCTCTAAAACCGCTATCCGGCCTGCATCGATCAGATTTACCAGACGCTCCATCCCGGCATTGACTTCTTCCTGCTGCTTATGCATCCTGACCTCATACAGTTCCCTTTTCATCGTCCCAAAGCCCGCTTCCAGCGTATATTCCCCGACTTGCAAATCCAGTTTTACCGTCTGCAGATACCTCAGCCGCGTTCCGGCTTTCACATAATCCGGCAGTTTTGCGCAGATCTGCAGATGATCTTTGCCATGGACAATGATCCCTTTCTGATTCGTCAGCACCATTCCTGCCAGAGGCATAGCAATATCCGCATAAATCCCGATTTCATAGTACAGATAACACACCTCTCCCTGCTCAAAACTGTTCTTTGCGTATCCATGTTCATCAAAAGCGCCGATTCTCAGAATACCTGCTTTTCCATTTGAGATTTCCTTCGCATGGGACTGGTCAAAAAATACTGATTCTTTCAGGCTCCATCCATTGGAGAACCCTGCCTTGTCCGTATCCGGTAAAGGACTGACCCTTCGTTCCTTGTCTGCTGCCGCACCGGCAGACGCATCCTCATACCCTGCCTGCTGTTCCAGCAGATAATACCGCTTAACCGCTTCCCTGCTGTCCCCAAGCATGACCGCTTTTGACCGGTCAAGCAGCAGCGCCCTGTCGCAGAACTGTTCCACTTCATTCATTCCATGGCTGACCAGGATGATCGTTTTTCCTTCTTTTTTTAATTCCTCTAACCGCTGATAGCATTTCTGCCGGAAGAAAACGTCCCCGACAGCCAGCGCTTCGTCTATGAGCAGGATATCCGCGTCTACATGAATCGCCACCGCAAATGCCAGGCGCACATACATTCCGCTGGAATACGTTTTTACCGGCTGCCCTGCAAAACTGCCGATATCTGCAAACTCTAAGATCTGTTCGATTTTCTGCTCCGTCCGGTTCCTGGAAACCCCAAGAATTGCGGCATTCATGTATATATTCTCATATCCCGTACTCTCCGGGTCAAAGCCGCTTCCAAGCTCCAGCAATGCTGCAACCCTTCCGCTGGCCTCTGCCTTTCCGGACGTAGGCTTTAGTATCCCTGCCAGAATCTGGAGCATTGTACTTTTTCCGCTTCCGTTTCTGCCGATAATCCCGAAGGCTTCCCCTTTTTTCACTGCAAAGCTGACGTCATCCAGGGCAGTAAAACCACTGCCTGTATGGCAATGGAACAAATGATAGGCCAGCCGCTTCCCCGGTGTGTCAAACAGCTGGTACACTTTTGTCACATGTTCCACAAGAACCGCTGTTTCTTCAGGATTATATGACATCTGCAAACCCCTCCTTCGTACGCATAAATACCGCATATCCAGCCAGGTATACCGCAAATGCAGCAGCGCATGAGACTGCAAAAAAGTGTCCGTCCACAGGCCTGCCGTATAGGACCACATTTCTGAAATTTTCGATGATATACGTCATTGGGTTCATCTCGCAAACCACCCTGAAATCTTCCGGCACGGCATCCAGCGGAAAAAATACTGGACTGATATACATCAGTACGGTCACAATTACAGAAATCACATTTCCCACATCTTTTAAATATACCGCTGCCGCCGCAATCAGCAGACTGACCCCGACTGCGATTACAACAAGCGGAAACATCACCGGCAGAATAAGGTAAAGCGTGGGAGACAGATCATGGTACAGGATCAGTTTTGCGGCAATCAGAATCCCATAACTGACCGTACAGTGGAACAGTGCAGAAAGCGTTAACACTACGGGCAGAATTTCCAGTGGAAATATTACCTTCTTCACATAATTAGCATGCGATGCAATCAGCGTTACCGAACGGTTCATCACCTCTCCTAACAGATTAAAGGCGCTCAGCCCGCAGAACAGCATCATTGCAAACTGATAAGTATCCGTTGTGTCCATGTTCCACTTTGCCTGGAATACTTCGCTGAAAATAAATGTATAAATAACCAGCATGCATAAGGGAACAAGCATGGACCAGAAAACGCCCAGCACAGACCCCTGGTATCTTTGCCGGATGTCTTTTTTTACCAGCTGCTTAAGCAGGTAATGATTCGTATATAATGTCTTAATCATCATCGTTCCCCATCAGGATGCCCTTTATTATTTTCCCTTTCCATGGATACAGCACCAGCATCAGCAGACGCTTTGGAACCGCCTGTACCAGTCCCTGCGGATGGTCCGCCAGCACCTTTGTAACCACCCAGTGCACCGGCACCTTTCCATAGTACCGGTACAGTATACGGATCGCTTCCTTCGCATGCACTGCCTGCATGGTAGCCGTCTTTGTCTGCGCATGCATCCTTGTAGCCCCGATATATTCCTTTATAAATCCAAAGTCATACTTTTCGGAAAGCCGGATCCAGTATTCGTAATCCAGACACATCTGCAGTTTTTCATTCAATGGCCCTGTCTGCTCATATGCCCTCCTGCTGAACAGCACACCCGGCTGGCTCAGGTAGCAGCGGTCTCCCAGCGCGGCACGGTCAAAAGTTTCCACCGGATATTCTCCCGCCGCCTGCCCATTCTCATCTATAAAATGGGACAGTCCGTAGCATACCTCACAGCCGCTGCTGAATGCATAATCCACAATCTTTTTTACCGCGTATTCATCTTCGTATACATCATCTGCATTCAGCCACATCAGATAACGGCAGTTCCCCAGTTCCTGTATGCCCCTGTTCACCGCTGCCGCCTGCCCGTTGTCTTTCCCGCTGTGCCATAGGGTGATCTCACTTTCGTACTTTTTTATAACAGAAAGTGTCTGATCCTGCGAGCCGCCGTCCATAACCGCAAGTTCAATGTCCGCGTGTTTTTTATTTGCGATAACGCTTTGCAGCGCCTCTTCGATATACTTTCCCTGGTTCAGGCTTGGGATTACAATTCCTACTTTTTTGTCTTCTCCTGCACGGAGGGAAGACGGCATTCCTGCCCGGCGCAGCAGCTGCCTCATCTTAAGATAACAGCTCTTCCAGCCACCAGGTCTGTATGCTTTGATCCGCTGCCTGAGCCTGTCATATGCTTCCCTGTGGCTTTCAAAATAAGATACCCTGCTGCAGAGCTGCTCTGCACTGTCCTGGACAAAATACACACAAGCATCCCCTGCCGCCTCCCTGGTTACCGGAATATCCGCAGCCAGCACCGGCGTGCCGCGCTGGAGCGATTCCAGTACAGGCAGGCCGAACCCTTCGGTATAACTGCAGAAAACCAAAAACCGCGCATGCTGGTACAGATACGAGATTTCCTCATCCTTCAGACCGGAAAAATAGAAGATCCGCCGGCCATAATCCGGATGCTGTTTCATCTTCTGCTCAAACGCCTGCATGTCCCATCCCATATACCCGGCAAATACAACGCTGTATCCCATGTCCCGCAGGCCTTCCTCGTATGCCTGCAGCAACAGCTTATGGTTTTTACGCGGCTCTATGGTTCCTACCATCAGAAGGTACGGTCTGCAGCTTTTTACTGCCATCCGCAGGCTTTTGCGTATCCGTCTTCCTGATACTGCCTTTTTTTCCTGAAAGTCTGCACCCAGCGGAACGACCGTGCACGGCGGCAGCGCACACCCTGCCTGTTCTGCCAGCCTTTCCAGCTCTGCTGCAGTTGCCTGTGCATTTACAATCAGTGCGTCTGCATACTGCAGGTGTGCGCCGATATAATCCATAAAAAGACAGACTCCCCTCTGCAGACAATACTGTGGATGCGTTATGGATATAATGTCATAAATATGCGCGACAACCACTGCCCCCTGTTTTTTTAGTATTGGGAGCAGATAACTACGCCTGGCCCTGCACATCCATGCGGCATCCAGATCAAAAAATACCGTACCCTGTCTGATCTCTGACAATGGTACCTTCTGCCTTGTAACCATCTTTTCTTTGCGTATAAAACGTCCGGTATAATTGCGGTAAAATGCCTGGCTGTCAATCCGGTAATAGCAGTTTCCTGCAGCATGATAATGCAGCAGTATCACTTCCATAGCCGGGTCTGCCACAAGGCGGAGTACGATTTCACGTGTTACCCGCTGGATACCTGTCACAAATGCTGCCATTGCCAGGACACTCACATCGATATAAGTCTTCATAAAAGCACCTTCCTGATAACCTTCTGAACCGGTTTTGGCATTTTCTTTCCCAGCTGCCTGAGAGCAGGCTTATCGGTCAGCCCGTATAACATCCCAAGTGCCCTGTACCGGATCCCACTGGGCCTGCAAAAATACGGATTATGGATAAAACGGATCCGGTTCATTGCAGACATACTGGAAACGGAAAGCCTTTTTAACAGTTTCCTTTGAAACTCCGGTGTTTCCATGCTAAAAAAAGCTCTCCATTTTTCATAATCTTCCCGTTCCGGCAGCCGCTGGTATACAGCCATATAAATCGCCTGGTAAAATTCCGGATTGGGCAGCTTTGTGTATTCTGCCACATCCACGATCTGCGGATGCGCTCCTGCACTGCATAAAAACGCGGATTTTTCATACTCCAGTTTTTTTCCGGCTTTCCGGTAATTTTCAGATACAAGGTCATAAATTTTTTCATATACTTTTTCATACTGCGGAATCTTTTTCCCTTCCTGCAGGCAGGAAAATACGCTTTCATACCGCCGGATAATTTCTTGCAGGCCATATTCCGGAAACGGAATTTTTTCTTCCGGAAGAATCATGGCATATCGAATCTTTTCCTTCCATTCTTCCGCAGAATATGGATCTTCCACATAGACGGCCCTGCCCTGTGTTACTTCCTCCAGGCAGGAGCATCTTGTCATTACCACTCTTTTTCCCCTGCGCATCGCTTCAACCGGCGGCATGCCGAACCCTTCGAACACACTCGGGAACAAAAACAGGCGGCAGTTCTCATACAGGCAGTCCCGTATCCGGTCAGACACAAACCCGGTCTGCACGACTCTCTCTGTGATCCGGTATCTGAGCAGTTTTTGCCGCAGGCTTTTATCCCGGCCGCCAACACCGCTGATCACCAGGCAGGTTCCGGGCAGGTCCCTGACTGCCCGCAGTATGGTGTCCAGATTTTTATGGGGCAGCATGGAACTGACGCAGTAAAAGTATTCCATCCTCCGTATTCCATATTTTTTCTCAACCACATCTGCAGACAGGCCGGAAGGCCTGGTTACAACCGGATTGTAAATCGTAACCGCCTTCTCTTTTGCATATGGAAAATATCTGGCCAGGTCTTTTTTTACCGCATCCGATATGAGAACGAGCACAGCCGATGTCCGTATGGTACGTTTCCAGGAAACGTTTAGAAACCACCTTTTTACAGCCGGAAAATACTCCGGATAATGCAGTGCCTGGAAATCATGAATCACACTTACATAAGGAACCCCGCTGATATGCGCGGCCGGCTTGCTGTATACCGGCACAAACATCAGATCCACACAGCATCTGTCCGCAGCCGCATCCAGATACCTGTTTTCCCATAAAATACGTTTCACCCGGTTTCTGGATTCCACACGGCAGACCTGGATGTGCATATGCGGTATCTGCGCATATTTCTGAAAGCCCTGTGCATGATCCCTTGCCACAAACAGCACATATTCATTTTCCCAGCTATATCCGGCAAATCCATCCAGCAGGCTGCGGATATAGGATTCCGTGCCTCCGCAGATTCCCGTCCGCACCCAGAGCAAATCGATTCCTATGCGCATCTAAGACCTCCTCTATCGTGCCGCTGCCTGCATATGCAGGTTACCGCAGCCTACCCAAGTATCCATTTTACTGCTTCTGTCACAATGCATTCGATCAGATACCATCTGCTGTATCCGTTTGCGCGATAGCAGTACCGGTATCTGTCATGAATCCGCCGGCACATCCGCCGGATGTCTTTCTGATTGCTTGTCCCTCCCATCCGGAAGTTTGCAAGCACCCGATCCACAGTGGTGATCTTTAGCGGAAGCTTCCGCATTCTCAGGTAAAATCCATAGTCGTCATGAATGCCCTTATTGGAAAACGGATACTTCTTATACAGCCCGGACCGGACAAACATCGCCGGATGGTTCCAGTCCCTGGATGTCTGGAATTTCCGTTTCCTGGCTTTTTTTACAAAAGACTTTCCATCCCGCCTGTATATGCGGATATTGCCGAACATCAGATCACAGTGCTGTGTCCGGAACGTTTCCAGCACCTGCTCCAGCGCACCCGGCTCATACCAGTCGCCGCTGTTAATAAATCCAATCAGATCCCCGCTGGCAAGGCGGATGCCCTTATTCATTGCATCGTAAATCCCCCTGTCCGGTTCACTGACAATATCATATAGAATGCCCTTCTCTTTCATCCGGCAGCAATAGCTTCTGGCAATAGCAGCCGTACCGTCCGTGCTTGCGCCGTCTATAATGCGGTATTCCAGCTGCGTTTCTCCACACTCCTGCGACAGAACGGATTCCATTGTTTGTATCATATCTTTCCCGCTGTTGCGGGTAACTGTAATAATACTGATTCTGCGGATCATGCACTGCCCATGATCTCAGCCACAGATTTCATAATCCTTATATACATAGCATAGCTGTCGTTTTCTTTCTTCTCCGGCTGGCTCCACAAATCCTGCATCACTGTTTCCGGACCTTTTGGAAATCCCCAGAGCAATTCGTCCGCTCCGGTATCCAGCGCTTCGCAGATGCCGTTCAAAGTCTCTATACTCATAATCCTCGTTCCCCGCTCAATATGTCCAAGAAACGACATGCTGATTCCGCACTTCTTAGCAAGATTATCCTGCGACCAGCCTTTTGCTTTCCTTACCTGCCGGATCCTTGCGCCAATTTTGCCATAATCTAATTCTTTCATCGCCCATTTCCTCCTATCTGCATCCGTAACGGTTCATACAAGCCAGACTGCTGCCATTTATGCCTTTGCTGCCTTACAGTAACAGGATTCCTCTTATCATCCAATTACCCCGGACGCCGTATCTTTTCAGGATGCCGGAAAAAACTACATATTTTAAAACATCGCATGCCCCATAGGGCATAACATTTTCTAATATATTGTTATGCCTTCCTGATGTAATTCAATACGCCGGAAGCCTTGTAAAATAAAGGATTTTAAAAAATCTGGCGGCTAAATTCTTTCCGAAAATTAGTATCATTTTTTGCAATTGCAAAATGCGTTTGTTTTGGATCGTTATCAAATATGCTGCATTTTTTTGTGGTATTTTTATAAATTCAAGAATATAGCAGAAAAAAAACTGGTAAATACTAACAATTTTTTTATTAGTATTGCAAAATATAAAAGATTGGTATAGAATACTTAAAGATAACATTTTATTAGAAATTGTTCACAATAAGAATCTTTTTGTTCCAGCGTTCCGGCTTTTTTTCATATTTCCGCCGAAACTCCCAGCAATTTTATATAACAGTCCCCCCCTCGTTCAGAGCCGTCCTCCAAAAGTGTTGCAGTTC
Source organism: uncultured Eubacterium sp. (assembly GCA_948468465.1). The sequence goes on from CAOKJJ010000064.1 coordinate 21,429, forward strand.
ACACCTGTCTAAAAATCAAACCAGCTGCGAACTGGGCGCAAAACCGAAAAAGGAAGACCCGGCATACGGAAAGCAAAGGGTACAATAAAAAATATATCTTCTGGCCTGCTGAAAAATTTTGGGCAACTACTCACAAGAGAAGATATATCTTTCATTGCGGCTTATTGATATTGGAAGCGAAACATAACACACACTCCATTATTTCATTACAAATTCTGTATCTCCGATCACAACACTTTCTATATGATCTAAAAGTATCATATTCTCATAAACGCCGTCTTCTCTCCAGGACCAGGTCCCGTCAGCATTATCCTCAGGTCCGCATCCGCCATAAAGTTCAACCACTTCTTTGTTTTTTAAGTGAAGTTCCATTGGCATATCAATAAAATCGCTATCTGTTAACGTATCCGCTGTTGTAACGCTGACAGAAAATCCTATCGGAGATATCATAAGTTCGTCTATTGTTCCTTCGCTGTTGCCATATCTAAACTTCTGTCCCGCAGCAAGATCAACAGATACGTCCTGTATTTCAAAAGGAATATCAAATTCCCATTTTCCTGAAACATCTGTCCGCTCATCATCCGCCCATAACTGCATATCTTCCAGGGATACAAATACATGCTCTTGCATACTTTCCCAATAAGTAAATGCAGTATAATATTCGATGCTGTCTGCATAATTACTGCCGTCAACCTTCCCAGCCACAGCATGGGAATAATTCCCGCTATCTATTATCTTAAAATCGACAGCAGCAGGCACCGTGCCATTATCCAACAAGGTACTCCCGTCAGATTTTTCAATTTGAAAAACAATTCCCATATTTTTGCCATCACCGATTATTCCTTTTGCCGAAACCTTATACCCATGATCTTCCGCTACAATATCTGTAGAAATTCCCATTGTATTGGCCACCTCTAATTTTTCGTCTGTATTGATTCCAAGTATTGTCTTAAAGGAATCCGGTATTGACAGCCATCCCGCAGCTACACTGATTGTTGTACCCATTCCTACCATGATACAGGCACAAGCCGCTGCTGCAAATGTCTTTTTCCATATTTTTTTACTGTTTTTCATTGTCCGAACCTCTTTTAAAATGTGCTTTTTGGTAGTTTTACATTCATAATCAGATAATTTCTGATTTTCAAACTCTTTCAGATTCATTTCTGCATGATTCAATAATTCATAAATATTTTCCATAACTATATTCCTCTCTGTGTTCTTAATTTCTTTTTTGCCCGTGAAATCCGATTATAGATCACTGATTTTTCAAGATGCAAATCCTCGCTTACCTGTCCCACCGGTTCCTCATTCGCATATATCCTTATCAGAATTTCTCTGTCTTTGGGTTTGAGTACGGACAACATTTCTTCCATTCGTTCTGAAATTTCATGATCCAGAATTTCCACCCCGGTTTCACTTTGCAATTCATAGTTTTCCACATCGCCAGAAGCAATCTTATCCATCTCATACCTGTGCTTTCGCATATAATCAATCGATTTATACTTCGCAATTGCTGCAATCCAGTTCTTAAAACTGTTTCTGTCAGGATGATAAGATTCTATATGCTCCCATATGGAAAGAAGCACATCATTAAAACACTCCTCCTGTTTCTGTTTCAGGCACGACATATTTTTTCTGATTACAGCCTTAATAAGGCCTCCATATTCATCAATTACATACATCAATGCATCCTCATTTTTGATACACAAATAATAAATAAAATTATTGTTATCTATCTTCAACACCTATCCCTCCTCACAAATCTTCCCGGAAACTTTGTTTTATATTTAATAGTACGAATAAGATTTGCCATTTCTATCAAAAATATAAAAAATAATACGAAATTCCAGATTTGACGCAACAAAAATTCGCTGCTAAATTGGGAGTAAGACGAAATACCATAGCAATGTATGAAATGGTGAAAGCAGTCCCAAACAGATCGTATCATCCTGAAAAAATTTACAATGCTACACTGAAAAAATGTGAATGCGCGGAATGAACGCCATCTCCCATGCAAACATATACATAAATTAGCTCTTGAACCTGGCATAGGAGCTTCATCATGAATAATCTCAACCATAAGATCTCCTCCAATCACCATTCTAACGCAGGTCAGTAATAACTAACTTATTGTTTTAATAAATGCGGCTGCCTTGTATTAGCAGCCGCTAACTATATTTCGATTATACACTTTCTGGCTTGCATCTTTTCCAGATGTAGTTGTTTCTGTAATAGGCGTACAATTTGCATCCCCGCACTTTGGACATTTAAGCTGCGGGATGTCACTTGACTTTTAATGTACCCTGAATAGCATTATAGAACAGTATATTGTTAATAATCAATCGGTATTTAAATAATCATTTTAAAAAATCTCTGCTATTCTTCTGTAAACAGACAATCCTGTTAATAAAAAAGAAAGAGGCATCTTCCAATGGACATAAATATCGGCAAAAGAATCTCAAATTTAAGGACATCCAAAGGCTATTCTGTAAACTATCTGGCAAATCAGGCAGGCGTTTCGCAAATCTTCCTGCGTGAAATCGAAATGGGCCATTATGAAAATCCATCTATAGATATACCTGACGCACTCTGCGGCGCACTGGGAATATCCTTAAAAGAATTTTTTGACGTCCATACAGAAATCCAGGACAGTAAAGACCTGCTTATAGATGAAATCCTGCAGCTTAATCCTTCCCAGCGTGAACATCTTAGAATATTCTTAAAATCAGTCAGAAATGGACATTAAAATTACGAAAAGCCCCTTCTAAACACTTGAAGCTACGACTCCTTTCCAGATTGCCTCCACATCATCCTTCGAATAATCAGGCATTATAGATACAATTTCTTCTGCAGGATAATTCATCTTTATCATTCTAACTACAACATTCCTAGATGCCTGTGTCAGCGCCTGTGCCAATGCCTGCTGCTTTTCTTCTTCAAATATTCTTGCAACCTGTGTCATTTCAATCGCCCTCCTTATTTTATTTGCTGTTACGCCATCAATTACTTTATCCGTAAATGCCAGTATGCCTGCCAGCGTAAATGCCTGCTGCGCTTTGTCATGGACCTGCACAGCCAGTTCCACCACTTCCCGGACTTTCTGCTCCTTTTCTACCTTTTCCCGATAAGACAAAGGGAGGATGATAAATTCCATAAGTTCTTCATCTGTAAGCCGCAGTCCATTTTCCACTTTTTCTTTCAGCCGCAAAAATATCCCTTCTGCATCCAATTCAGAAAGAAACGCCGGTTCTACCTTTAATCTTGCAGCCCCGATATTATATTCACATGACACTTGCCCTCTCATGATGTCGCCTGTATATATTACAATCATCCGCAACACCGGGCAATCTTTCTTTTCTTTCTGGTAGCGGCTGGCTATCCCGGCCATGTAATTAAGGTATTTCAGCTTATCCGCCTTTTTATTAAAAATGTTCTGCAAGCAGCTTACTGGTAATATCCTTGTTTTGGTATGCGATCTTTTCATTTTTCATCTTTTGCCTCTCCTGATAAGGACCCGTTTCTTCCATCAGTTACATTATATCTGCTCCCTACTGAAAAAGCAACACTATAGCCTATCAGATAATATCAGCTTTATAATTCTAAATATCTGCAAACTCATGTTATTGCTTCTTCAATTGCACTGGAGACGCCATTCATCAAATGTACAGCCTTCTCAAGCGCTGTTATAAACACAATGAATATTTGATGCCCATTACAGAACTTATTGTTTCCGTCTATGTGTGCATAGAAATATACCTGTGCACAAAAAAACTTCCATACAAAAAAGAGCAGCCCTGATCTGCCTGCAATCCATAGCTATTTGTACAAAACCGTAATTTTCGCAGATTTTCCTGTTTGAAAGAATCTGCGAAAATTACAATTTTCACTTCATCCAGTATTTTCTTTGCGGCCTTTACCTCCGCCAGAGAAATCACCCTCTTCAGACCTGGAAGACAGCCGCATTATCTTCTCCCGTTTCCTTCACAAGCATTCCTGCCAAACGTGCATGGATTCCCGGTTCATCAATAATTGCATATTCAAATGTTCTCATTTTATTTTCCTTCTATATCAGATTCATTCTCTTAAATTCAAAATAAACCCCATCCTCATCAACACTC
>CAOKJJ010000065.1 GCA_948468465.1 uncultured Eubacterium sp.
CCCCGCCCCTCATCCAGCGTCCGTATATCAATCCCCCCCCAAAAAAAAACGTACCACAATGTTAAAAATGTTCCTTATTTGCCTGCCAAAATATCCGCGATCAGCTCCCGCTCATCCATGTGGTATTTTTTCCCCCGGATTTCCTGATAATCTTCATGCCCTTTTCCAGCCAGCACAATGACGTCGCCTGGTCTGCCGTTTTCTATCGCGTAGCGGATCGCTTCTTTGCGGTCGATGATCTCTACGTATTTTCCGTCCGTTTTCGCCATTCCCTGCTTAATGTCATCTATAATCGCCTGCGGCTCTTCGTCTCTTGGATTATCTGAGGTAATAATGGTAAGGTCTGCCAGCCTGCCGGACACCTCGCCCATCTCATACCTGCGGATTTTGCTGCGGTTGCCGCCGCAGCCAAACAGGCAGACCAGTCTGCCAGGTTCATATTCCCGCAGTGTCGTCAGCAGGCTTTGCAGGCTCATTGCGTTGTGCGCGTAGTCTATCATCAGCGTATAATCATCTGATACTTTTACCATCTCAATACGGCCTTTGACTTTTGCCTGTTTTAATGCCTGCTTCATATTCTCAGCCGGAACGTTAAAATGTCTGCATACCGCGACTGCCGTCAAAGAATTGTAAACGCTGAATTTGCCTGGAACGTCGATTTCCACGTCAAAATCGCACAGCCCGGCAGCATGGTAAGACACGCCCAGATACCCTGGCCTGTGAATCAGATGTACATCCTGTGCACGCAGATCTACCTGCTCGGAAAATCCATATGTCTCGACCGTACACGTATGCCCCTTGATTACATTGGCCATATGCGCATCATCCGCATTGACAATGCCTGTTTTACATTGGCGAAACAGCATTCCTTTGCAGTTCAGATAATCTTCAAAGGAAGCGTGCTCATTCGGTCCGATATGATCCGGTTCTATATTTGTGAAAATGCCGATATCAAACGTAAATCCTCCTACACGGTGCATCATAAGTCCCTGTGAAGATACTTCCATGACGCATGTATCGCAGCCTGCGTCGACCATGCGGCGGAAATACTGCTGAATCACGTATGATTCCGGCGTAGTATTGGCCGCCGGTATACGTTCTTCTCCAATGACAGCCTCGATCGTACCGATCAGCCCGACTTTCCTGCCAGTGCTTTCCAGAATGGATTTTATCATATAGGTCGTCGTCGTCTTGCCCTTTGTGCCGGTAATGCCGATCGTTACAAGCTGCGACGCAGGATGATGAAACCATGCCGCAGACAGCTTTGCCAGCGCAAGTCTTGTATCGGGTACTTTTAATACCGCAATCCCTGCCGGGACAGCGGTATTTTGTTCCACTACAACGGCTGCCGCCTGCTTTTGAGCCGCTTCTTCGATACATGTATGCCCGTCAAAAGCAACTCCTTTGATACATACAAACATACACCCTGGCACGATTTTTCTCGAATCATAAACAAGGGCTGTTATTTCCTGGCTGCCATCTCCAGCAAGAAGTTCATAGTCCAGTTGTTCTGCTATTTGTTCAATTGTCATATACAGACCTCCATAAAAATATAATTGATAAGCAACGGGAATGGAATGTTGTCACATTGCACGTGCTGTGCTTTCTATCAAAATATTATACACATCCATGCAAAACGATTCAATGAAAATGTGGGAAATTTAATAACACGAATTTTTTAACCTTTTCATTTTAATGAATCCCATAATGTTTTCTCATTTCTACGAACTTTTGCTATCCGTCTATACTCATGCAGTGCATTGATTAAAACATCTATATCACAAAAATATTCATAAATGAAATCATAGCTTTTTACATTTTTATATTTCAAAACATGCTTACAATATGTACTCGGTTTTTCTTTCTTGCTTTTAAATTCTCTATATTTTCCCTCATTACATATTATAAGCATTTCGATTTCAGGTGCTGTAATTATATTTACTACATTTACCTTTTTCTCGTATGCTTTACGCAGCTTAAAATTCTCATTTCTTGAATCTAAAACTCGGTAAACTGTTATTTTTTCAGAGAATCCTTTCTTGAGGTACTTCTCTTCAAAAGCAACAAATATTCTCGCTATTTATGTATTTATTTTCTCTATATTATAAAACAGAGTACCATCATATTCACAGTCATCAACTGCAAGGAAGCAATGCGTAACATGAGAGCATAAAAAAATAACCATTCCATAAAATTTTCATTACAATTGACAATTATCCCGCAATTTGTTATATTTATTTTAGTTGAAATTCACAGACAATTTTATATTACAGAAATATCTATCAGTTATTTTTATCAGCTTAACACAAAAAATCCAACAAAAAGGAGGCAATGCTATGTTATTCCAGACAACACCTGAACAAGAAGAACTGCGTGCAAAGATTCGTGCCTTTGCCGAGGAAGAGATCAAGCCGATCGCCTTTTCGTTAGACCAGGAGAACCGCTTTCCTGACGAGGCCGTAAAAAAACTCGGAGAAATGGGCCTGATGGGCATTCCTTATCCTAAGGAATACGGCGGTGCAGGACTTGATATCAACAGCTACGCGATCGCAGTGGAAGAGCTTTCCAGAGTCGACGGCGGCTCCGGCGTTATTTTATCTGCACATGTATCGTTAGGCTCGTTTCCGATCTTTGCGTTTGGCAATGAAGCGCAGAAGCAGAAATACCTCGTTCCGCTTGCAAAGGGAGAAAAAATCGGCGCTTTCGGCCTGACCGAACCAAATGCAGGTTCAGATGCCGGAGGCACGGAAACGACAGCGTTTGATAAGGGCGACTACTATTTGTTAAACGGCGGCAAGATTTTTATTACAAATGCTCCAAAAGCTGATACATACGTCGTATTTGCTGTGACAACACCGGATATTGGCACGCGCGGCATTTCCGCCTTTATTGTGGAAAAAGGCTGGGATGGTTTTGAATTTGGTGATCATTATGACAAAATGGGCATCCGCTCTTCTACAACTGCGGAACTGATATTTAATGACGTAAAAGTGCCGAAAGAAAACCTGCTTGGCAAAGAAGGCGACGGATTTAAAATCGCTATGGCCACTCTGGACGGCGGCCGCATCGGCATTGCCGCACAGGCGCTTGGCATTGCGCAGGGCGCTTTTGAGCAGGCGCTTGACTATGCAAAAGAACGCATCCAGTTCGGCAAGCCGATCGCCGCGCAGCAGGGCATTTCCTTCAAGCTGGCGGATATGGCGACGAAGCTTCGCTGCGCACGCTTTTTAGTCTATTCCGCAGCAGAATTAAAAGAACATCATGACCCATATGCAATGGAAGCTGCCATGGCCAAAATGTATGCTTCTGATATTGCCCTGGAAGTTACGAACAGCGCGCTGCAGATATTCGGCGGCACCGGCTTCTTAAAAGGCATGGATGTTGAAAGAATGTACCGTGACGCTAAGATTACTACCATTTATGAAGGCACAAACGAAATCCAGCGTGTCGTAATCGCCGCGAATTTAATCGGTAAAATGCCGAAAGATTCCGGCGGCGGCAGCCGTTCTGCAGCAAAAAAACCAGCTCCTGTCACAGGCGTGCGCAAAGGTCACATTTTCCGTGACGGCGCCGCTGGCGACAAAGTAGCCGCTCTCGTAGAAGCTCTGAAAAAAGACGGACACGACTTTACCGTAGGCATTGCTGCCGATACCCCAATCGCTCAGGCGGAGCGCGTCGTTTCCGCCGGAAAAGGAATCGGATCAAAAGAGAACATGAAGCTGATTGAAAACCTGGCGAAAGCAGCAGGCGCTGCGATCGGCTCTTCCCGCCCGGTTGCCGAGACTTTAAAATATGTGCCGCTGAACCGCTATGTCGGCATGTCCGGACAGAAATTTACCGGGAACCTGTACATTGCCTGCGGTATTTCCGGCGCGATCCAGCATCTGAAAGGCATTAAGGATGCGTCTACCATAGTTGCGATTAATAAAAACGGCAACGCGCCTATTTTTAAAAACTGTGATTACGGCATCGTCGGTGATGTCAACGAAATACTGCCTCTTTTAACAAAAGCTTTAGATACCGGAGAAAAACAGCCGGCCCCGCCGATGGTCAAAATGAAACGTCCGCCGATGCCAAAGCCGGCCCCGATTGGCAAACGCTATGTATGCGGCGGATGCGGTTATGAATACGTTCCTGAAATCGGCGATGAGGACGCGCAGATCGCTCCCGGCACTTTATTTGAAAAGCTGCCGCAGGATTGGGTCTGCCCGGAATGCGCGGAAAGCAAAGACCAGTTTATTGAAGCATAACGAAACTGCAGTAATTCTAAAAATTTAGGAAAGGAAAAGCTATTTAGCTGTTAAGTAGCAGGACATCTCATGTATTGTGTACGTAATATAACAAAAGATCTGTACTGGGTCGGCGCAAACGACCACAGATTACACTTATTTGAAAATATACACCCGATTCCGTATGGTGTAAGCTACAACGCATATTTGCTCTTAGATAAGGAAACTGTACTGTTTGATACGGTAGACTGGTCCGCCTGCCGCCAGCTTTTCGAAAATCTGGATTTTCTGCTGGACGGACGTCCGTTAGACTGGCTCGTCGTCAATCATATGGAACCGGATCACGGCGCCTGTGTGGAACAGATTCTTTTACGCTATCCGAACGTAAAAGTGATCTCTACGGAAAAAGCTTTTATGCTGATGCGTCAGTTTGGATTCCATCCGGATCAGCATGAATGCGTTACCGTCGCAGAAGGCGATACCCATTGCTTTGGAACCCATACCGTTACTTTTGTAGCCGCTCCGATGGTACACTGGCCTGAAGCCATGGTTACGTTTGATACAACAAACGGCGTGCTGTTTTCCGCGGATGCCTTTGGCTCCTTTATCGCACTGGACGGCAAGCTGTTTGCAGACGAAGTGGATTTTGACCGTGACTGGCTCGACGAAGCACGCCGCTATCTCGTAAATATTGTAGGCAAATACGGCCCGCATATCCAGCTGCTTTTGAAAAAAGCCGGCGGCATCATTGATCAGATCAAATATATCTGCCCGCTCCACGGCCCGGTATGGCGCGAGAACTTCGGATATTTTATAGATAAATACGATAAATGGAGCCGTTATGAGCCTGAAGAAAAAGGCGTTATGATTGCCTATGCTTCCATGTACGGCAACACGGAAGCCGCCGCACAGGCGCTGGCAGGCAAGCTGTGTGAAAAAGGCTGCACAAATGTAAAAGTACATGACGTATCCAATACCCATGTCTCTTACCTGATTTCGGACGCATTTAAATACAGCCATATCGTATTGGCATCCGTAACATATAATCTCGGCATTTATCCGGTGATGCATAATTTCTTAATGGATATGAAGGCGCTGAATATGCAAAACCGTACGTTTGCGCTCATTGAAAACGGCTCCTGGGCATGCAAATCCGGCGACCTGATGCAGAAGTTTATTGACGAGGAGTTAAAAAATATGACTGTTTTGAATGAACGGTTAAGCCTGGCCTCTTCGATGGGTGCGGATAAAACGATGGAACTGGATGCGCTTGCGAATGCGATGATTGACTCCTTGAAAGAGTCTTAAGAACATAAAAAATCATAAGAATTATAAGAATGATAAAAACCAAAAGAATGATAAAAACCATAAATTAACATTTACTTCATGAATTTTAAAAGGCACTGCACCTGGCTGGCAAAGCTGCCCTGGCTGGTGCAGTGTCTGTCTGTGAAAATCCTGGCTGCTGATGATTCGCCAAAAGATCCGTTTTTGAACTTGAAAATGATTAGGATTCTGTTATAATAAACGAAAAAAGGAGATGAAAAAATGACAGACAAACAATATGACGGTATTATTTTGGAAAACCTTGAGGATTTAGAAGATATAACCGCTCTTGCAGACAGCCTTCCGGAATCAGAAGAAAAGAAATCATTAATGGCATTACTTGTGAAAAAAACCAAAAAGAATCAGAGAAAATTAGAAACACCCGTACAGCCATAAGGATTATTTTTTTGAAAAATTGTCAATTTAAAAACCACAGCCATATAATTATGAGCAGGAAACATAGAAAAGGAAAAGAGTGATCATATGACGGATAAAGGATTTTTAGATTTTCTTTTGGAACGATTCGCAATAGAAAGAAAAAAATTTGACAGATCGGGCGTGTATGCATATACGCAGCGTTTGCTTGCTTATAATTCAAATAAGATAGAAGGCAGCACACTTACCGAGGAGCAAACAGCTTCATTGTTTGACAATGGTATGCTGCCAAAATCAAATAATTATTATAGGTCAAAGGACGTCGAAGAAATGAATGGCCATTTTCTAATGTTCAATAAAATGCTGGATACTTTAGATGAGCCATTGATGCAGGAACTGATCAAGCAATTTCATTATGAGCTGAAGTCTGGCGTATTTGAAGACCGTGCGAATGGGTATGCAATTGGCGACTATAAAAAACGTCCGAACATGATAGGCATGTATCCGACAGCAAGGCCAGAAAATGTTGCCCAGGAAATGTATTTATTGATGGATTGGTATCATAACCAGGAAATCAGCATTTCTGTATTAGCTGAATTCCACGCAAGATATGAGAGTATCCATCCATTTCAGGACGGAAACGGCAGGACTGGCAGATTGATTCTTTTCAGGGAGTGCCTGAAAAACGGCATTGTGCCAGTTGTGATTGAGGATGCAAACAGAGATGAATATCTGGAAGCGCTCAAGGAATACAGAGAAGAAAAAAGTACTGATAAGCTGGCGGCACTTTTTAAAACAGAGCAGCAGTTCTATTTTGAGAAGTGCAGATATTTTTGTGAGACTTGAATACTCTGTAAAGCCGTTGAAATTTATTTCTTATTCGAAATCACCAACAATACTGCCTTTTTGAATGATATGTTTTTCTGCCTTCTTCAGAAAACTTCTTTTCATAGAATTGGCACTCATGTTCATTTCACAGTCTAAGGAATAAACTGTAAAGCGATAAGTATGCTTTTTCCCTTTCGGCGGCTTCGGGCCTGCATACCGATGAATACCGTATCCTATGCCTTGACAGGTATTCCCTAACGCCGGCACAATCCTGCCTGCTGGAATATCCCCCGTTATCCTGTCAGCGGCGGGAATATTCCAAATAAGCCAGTGCGTAAAGTTTTTAATCGGGTGGGATATTACCATTGTCTGTGAAATAATATCCACATCCTTAGGATTAAATGGTTCTACTATCTCTTCCTTATATTCAGAATATAACTGTTCCTCCTCTATCTCATCTTGTTTTTCCTTTTTTGGCGCAGACATCTGCTTCTCCTCTCGCAAATTGTTATTACTAGCTTTATCATTTCATCCACTAGTATAGCATATCAAAAATCAATCTACAATATTTCCGAGTAAAACATTAAAATGCAACTCTATCTAATTCTTTTCCACCTCCATACTTTTTTCTAGACTATGTATTAACCTCACATAACATCACCAAATTACCTAATAAAAAATGAAACCCTGTATAAATCCAATACAAGGCTTCATTACATGAAAAGCCACAACTCTACCTTCGCTTTCGTACATCCCATATATGTTTTTTCTTTTATAAATATTCCATGTTGCCATTCCTATTTTATATTGACTAGAATGAAAACTCGCCGTTTCGTGTAAAAAAACACTAGGCTTCTAACATATGCAAAACCCGCAAACACTACTGTTTACGGGCTTTTTCAAGCTCCCCGAGTTGGGTTCGAACCAACAACCCCACGGTTAACAGCCGCGTGCTCTACCAACGGGTGCGGTCGCACACCGATAAGAGTGGGATAAATATTCTTTCTCGTGTCGTTTTCACGACTTAGATATACTATCATGTTTTCGGTGCTTTTGCAAGCACTTTTTAGAGTTTTGTAAGCAAAGAATGCCCTGATATTATTTAAAATCAGGGCATTCTTATTCAATTTTACAGCACACCCAGCTTCTTCACATCTTCCGGCAGGTCTCTGATCTCCTCCTGCATCTCCTTTTTCAATCAACATATACGGAACTGTCCTCACAGTCCATATACAAAACCAATAAACTTTTTTACTTTTAGTTTTCACGTTTCTGATACTTGTATGCTTCATTCAGTTCCACCGCACCGTTGAGACGCTTCACTTAGGTATATTCTTTCAAAATGCTGCATAAATTTTCAAATGCTGTACATGCTATCTGTATGAAAAAATTACAAAATTTTATGATCTGCGGCCTCACCGGCTGGTGTATGGAAATTTTATTTACTTCGACAGGAAGCATATGGAAACGGGATAAACGCCTGCTGGGGCAAACCTCCCTCTGGATGTTCCCGATCTACGGCATGGCCTCTGTCATCGCTCCGGTATCCCGCCATCTGACAAGCTGTCCCACGCTGCTGCGCGGAGCGATCTACAGCGTCGGCATCTTTACCGGAGAATATGTCAGCGGCAGCTTCTTAAAAAAACACAAAATGTGTCCCTGGGATTACAGTAAGGCTAAGGCAAATATTCATGGCATTATACGGCTTGATTATGCTCCGCTTTGGATGTTTGCAGGACTGGCTTTTGAAAAAATTCTTACAATCGCAGATGCTCAGGCGTAAAAAATGGCTGCTGAAAAGCAGCCATTCGCATGACAGTTATTTTCAAGTTCGCTTATGCAAGGCAGACAGTCAGATCCTCAAATATTCCGGCACGAATCTCTTCACCAAAAGCATATCTCACCTTTTTTTATAAGTATAAACATTTGCAATAAAAAAATCAATCTTTTACATTACACTTCGTTGACAGATTTTAAAAAGCCGTGGAACCGTTCAGATAACCCTTGAACTGTTCCCCGGCTTTTTAACCTTAACTTATTTCCTGTTTTGTTTTTTATTTTTAACTTACTTCTTATTTTTCTTTTTCGCCGCCGCAAATACCGCCTGCAGTACAATAAAGAAGCAAAGGAGCGCTGACAGCGTAATTCTTACCCACCAGCTGGACAGTGTCCCCTGGGTCGTAATCAGGCTTGTAATGGTTCCTTTGATCAGTACGCCGAACAAAGTGCCGATGACCGTACCAACACCGCCGCTTAGGAGCGTGCCGCCGATAACGGCTGAGGATATGGCGTCCATTTCCAGTCCTTTTGCCTGTTCTACGAATCCGGCACAGCTGTTTAGACAGAATAAAAATCCACCAAGCCCTGCTAAAAATCCGTCGAGTACATAGGCCTGCATTTTTGTGCGTTTTACATTCAGGCCCATCATAATGGCGCTCTGCTGGTTGCCGCCGATGGCATACAGCTTGCGTCCGAACTTGGAGTATTTTAACATTACAGAAATAATGATTACGACGATCAGTGCAATAATAACCGTCGGATATATGTAGGCCGCTATAAATCTGCCCTTTTTATTCACAGAACCGAACGGCATGTTGATTCTGTAGTTCGCCCATTTCAAAAACAGTTCATTCTTAATCGAGATCATTTCTGTGCTGACCATGGCTGTCATACCGCGTCCAAAGAACATGCCGGCCAGTGTTACGATAAACGGCTGAATCTCCAGATAGGTAACGAGGTATCCCTGCACAATACCAAAGCAGATGCCGATGACCAATGAGAAAAATACAGCCATCCACGCGCTCATGCCTTTATTTTCCATCACATAGGCAGATACCATGCAGACAAGCGCCGTTACCGAGCCGACAGAAATGTCAATGCCTCCGGTGATCATAACGAGTGTCATGCCGCAGCCGATGACAATCAGTCCGGCGTTGGAAATAAACAGGTTTAAAAACATCTGCGGCTTTGCAAAGCCCTGTTCGCTGAATATAATCATACCAGCGATATACATGACCACAAATAATACAACTGTAATGATCAGCAAAAACGTATTGCTGTTTATTTTTTTCTTTTCCATGCTTTAACGACCACCTTCCGCTTATATTGTTGAAGCCCGTCTTGCTTTTGCATTGGCAAGGTATTTTTTAAATACAGGGCTTTGTAGTACGACGATAATCACAACGACGACTGCCTTATAGACTGGAAGCCTGTCGGAAGATACGCTCATCGCATACAATGTGGTAGTCAGCGCCTGAATCGTATAAGCGCCAATGACAGAACCCATCAGGCTGAATTTGCCGCCGCCCAGTGCATTTCCGCCGAGCGCTACCGCAAGGATGGCATCCATTTCCAGATTCAGGCCAATATTGTTTGCGTCTGCCGAGTATATGCGGCTGGAAGCTACAATGCCAGCGACGCCAGCCAGCACGCCGCAGATGACGTACGTTAAAAACTTGATCATCGTGGAATTTAACCCAACCAGCCTGGAAGCGGCTCCGTTAATGCCGACGCTCTCAATATACAGGCCAAGCGCCGTTTTCTTTAAAATCAGATTGACGATAATAACCATAATAATCGCAAAAAAGACCGGTGTCGGTATCGGACAGCTGCCGATATAGCCGCCCATAATCTTATAGGATTCCACACGTACATAAGTCGTCTGGCCTTTTGTAATCAGCTGCGCAATGCCGCGGCCTGCCGTAAATAAAATAAGTGTTGCGACCATCGGCTGAATGCCCAGTTTGGCTACTAAAAAGCCGTTAAAAATGCCGCATAGCGCAGCTGCGCCTAAGGCTGCGAGTACCGCCAGAATGAATGGGTTGGCAAACGCATTTGCCGATACTTCGCCGCCTGTTAAAATCTGACAGCATGCCGCAGCCGCAACCGCCATCACCGCGCCGACACTGATATCCTGTCCGCCGGAGGCTGCTGTTACAAGCGTCATCCCGATTGCCAGAATTACAAGCTCTGATGCACGGTTGATAACGTCAATAATATATCCGTTCAATACGCCGTTTGTGAGAGATACTTTAAAAAAGTCCGGCGTCTTTATTAAATTTGCCAACAGTACGACAATCAGACATACGATCGGCAAAAACAAACGCTTTTTTGTCAGCTGTTTGAAATCAAATCCTGTTTTTGTATTTTCACTAGCCATAACTATTTTTCACCTCCGGCAATTGTCTGCATGATCTTCTCCTGCGTTAAATCATCGCCCTCAATCTCTCCGACTTTCCTGCCGTCGCGCAGGACCGCCATTCTTGAACAGGTACGCAGCATTTCTTCGACTTCTGAAGAAATAAACGTAATGGACTTTCCTTCATCCGCCAGCTGCAGCACAAGTTTTTGGATCTCGGTCTTCGTACCGATGTCAATTCCTCTGGTCGGTTCATCCAAAATCAAATAATCCGGATTTGTTAACAGCCACCGGCCGATAATAACTTTCTGCTGATTGCCGCCGGAGAGGCTCTTAATCGGTGTTTCCCTGCTTGCTGTCTTAACCTGCAGCACTTTTATATATTGATCCGCAAAATCTTCCATCTCTTTGCGGCTCATCGGTTTAAACATCCCGCGTTTTGCCTGCAGCGCGATAATAATGTTCTCACGTACAGACAAATCCGCCAGAATTCCTTCTTTTTTGCGGTCTTCAGGCAAATATGCCATGCCAGCCTGCATCGCGTCTAACGGGGTATTGATCTTCACTTCTTTGCCTTTGACTTTTAACATACCGGAATCCGCCTTATCCGCACCATAAATCGCACGTACCATCTCGGAACGCCCGGAACCTAAAAGGCCGGTCAGGCCAACGACCTCGCCGGCATGAAACGTCATGTCAAACGGCCGGATCGTACCCTGATGTCCCAGTCCTTTCGCTTCTATAATCGGCTCTGATTTTTTCACCTGTGTTTTTCGCTCACCCTTAATGTCAGCCAGGTCATCAAAGTCTTTCCCCATCATCTTAGCTACGAGCATTACGCGCGGCAGCTTTTCTGTCTCAAATTCGCCGACTAATTCGCCGTTTCGAAATACGGTGATCCGGTCGCAGATTTCATAAACCTGCTCTAAGAAATGCGTGACAAATATAATGCCAACGCCTTCATTTTTCAGGCGGCGCATAAGCACAAACAACTTTTCCACTTCACTGTCATCCAAAGAAGAAGTCGGCTCATCCAAGATCAGCACTTTACATTTCATATCTACCGCACGCGCAATGGCGATCATCTGCTGGATCGCAATCGAACATTCATCCAGCATCGTTGTAGGTGATACGGAAATATCCAGGTTTTTTAACAGCTCCTGCGATTTTTTGTTCATCGTTTTCCAGTCAATCATGCCGAATTTTCTGGGTTCACGCCCGATAAACAAATTTTCAGCAACGGTAAGATTCGGACACAGGTTGACTTCCTGATATACGGTGCTGATGCCATTCTCCTGCGCTTCCTGCGGCGAATGATTGATAATAGCCGCATCTTTTCCGTCCATGTGGATTTCTCCTGATTCAAATTCATGTACGCCGGTGAGCACCTTAATCAATGTTGACTTTCCCGCTCCGTTCTCACCCATGAGCGCATGAACCTCGCCCTTTCGCAGTGTAAAATCCACATGTGACAATGCTTTGACACCTGGAAACGTCTTGCTGATGTCTTTCATTGTCAATACTACATTTTGATCCATACTTTCCACCTGCTTTCCAAACATTTCACAACTGCCGGATATGCCACAAAGATGCAGGCACATCCTGACATTTACAACATACGTTCCTTAATTTAGAGCGCAGAAAACACGCGATACAGCCTTAACATCTTTTTCTATACCGCGTGCTCCTTCCTGCCTTATGTATTACTTATTAATATGCGCGTCCGTCAATGACTTCCTGTGTAACGGTAGTTACCGGGTATTCTGTATCTGATACTTTAATAGATGTTACATCTTCCGTTCCCGCAAAGATTTCTTCATCTACGAACTGCTGCTTTTCAACTTCTTCGCCTGCTTCCAGCTTTTTAATGATTTCTTCTACACGTGGTCCATGCAGCGGATTACATTCTGTATTGCAGATAATCTTGCCGTTTAATACGTCTGTCAGGCCTGCGTTCGTAGAATCGAAAGACATTACCAGGATATCTTTGCCGATTTCCTTGCCAACCGTCTTACCAGCCTGCTCAATCGCGTCAATGGCGCCAAATGCTTCGTTATCATTTTCACAGTATACAACATCTATGTCATCATACTGTTTTAACAGGGACTCCATAACTTCCTGCCCTTTTGCCTGTGTAAATTCACCGCTCTGAGCCTCTAACAATGTCCAGTTGTCATGCGCTTCAATGGCTGCTTCTAAGCCCGCTGTACGTCCAATCTGTGCAGAAGCGCCGATCGTGCCCTGAATATCTATAATATTAAGCTGTTCATCGCCTTTTCCTGTAGCCTGCGCATAAGCATCCAGCCATGCACATGCTTTTTCGCCTTCCAGCTGGAAGTTGGAGCCTACCCATGCAGTATACAGATCTTCATTAGAAATATTTACCATACGGTCTACGATAATGACTGGAATCCCTGCATCATATGCTTCCTGCAATACAGTATCCCATCCTGTTTCTGTAACTGGAGCCAATACAATATAGTCTACTTCCTGCTGGATAAAGTTACGGATTGCAGCGATCTGGTTTTCCTGTTTCTGCTGTGCATCATCAAAAATCAGATTGTAGCCGTTTGCTTCTGAAAAAGTCTCTTTCATAGAAGCCGAGTTTGCGGTTCTCCAGTCAGATTCAGCGCCTACCTGTGAAAAACCAACCGTAATGCCTCCGCTTGCCGCATCGTCTCCGCCTGCCGCGTCATCACCAGCTGCATCATCACCCGCCGCATCGTCTCCGCCTGCCGCGTCATCACCAGCCGTGTCATCGCCTGCCGCGTCGCTGCTGTCTGCGTTATTTGATGACGCATCGTTGCCGCCGCATGCTGTTAATGTTGCTGCCATGCAGGTTGCTAAAAATAATGCCACAATTTTCCTTTTCATATTTTTTATCCTCCTTTTTGCAAGCCATCGGCTTGTTATGTTGTTGTTTTTTATTATAGATATTTTTTCTAAAAATTCCATAAAGAATCTTCATTGTTTTGTTTATTATTTTACGTTTCTTTGCGTAATTGTTCATTTTTTTATGATTTTTGTTGAATTTTTTCCGAAACAGGGATTCGAATTTCCACACAAGTACCTTCCCCGTATACAGAAGAAATCGCCATTCCATATGGTTCCCCGAAAAACAGCCTGAGACGTTCCTGTACCGCTGACATGCCAAAGCCGACCCTTTGCCTGCTGTTCAGCGCCGCCCTTAGCTCTTTCAGCCGTTCCTGCGAAATGCCGATGCCATTGTCCTTCACCTGAATCACGACCAATTCTTCCTGCATATGGCAGTCAATCCAAATGGTGCTCTTTCCCCGCTTTTCTTTTACTCCATGATACAATGCATTTTCGGCAAGCGGCTGCAGCGTCAGTTTCGGCAGGCAGACTTTTTCCAGCTCTTTGGGCAGTGATATCTCAAAATCTAAAATATCCCGGTAACGCACCTGCTGGATATCCAGATAACTGCGCGTATGCGTTACTTCTTCCTTTAAAGATATAATATCCTCACCTTTCGAAAGCATGGTCCGGAAAAATACAGACAGATCCCCAAGCATCTTTACCGCCTCATCATTCATCCCGCATTCTACCAACCAGACGATCGTATCCAGCGTATTATATAAAAAATGCGGGTTAATCTGTGCCTGCAAAAGCTGCAGTTCCATTTTGTGATGCATCATCTCTTCCTGTTTGACATTTTTCAAAAGGCAGCTGATCTGCTGCGCCATGCTTCGGATACCCGTATCCAGTTCCGCAATTTCATAATCATCTGTCTCTACCGCATCGATCTGAAACTTTCCCTCTCCGATCAGCCTGACATTTTCACTCAGGCTGCCGATCGGCCTCGTAATCCCTTTTGAAAAATAAAACGAGCGCTGCAGCACGGCTATCACAACGAACAGCATAATGACACCGATGCAGACAATCGCAACGGTAATGCTGCGCATCATCTCTTTTCCAATATCTGATAAGTACGCAGCCTCATAATAAATATAGTCCAGCATCTTGCCCTGTATTAAGCTTGTCAGCACATAAATATTGTTTTCCAGCTGCGTCTGGCGGCTGTCATAATCTTTTGTCTGTTCCAGCATATACATCCGCGATTTTAAGTTGTCACAATAATCCAGTACATTAAAAAGCGCCTGACGGCTGTCTTTATAACGGGTCGTTGCCTTTAAAGACTGCGCGATGCGCACCGCGTCCTCCACATCCTCAATCGGAAGATGCGTCTGCTGCCTGCTGGATACCGAATAATGGTACATTTTAAGGTCAATCGTTTCTTTAAAGTCCAGATTGAAGCTGCTTCCAATCGTAACGTTATGCGTCACCTTCTGGTACTGCCTTGTATAATAGGCAAAAACTCCCAGCGCCGCAAACATGCACAGCACTAACGGCAGCGCCAGGCTTAAAATAATATAACGCAGTTTCTGATGCAGGCTCATATTTGGATATTTTCTCAAATACCGTTTCTTCATATCTGCCTCCCAAAGCATTTTTCAAACACGCTCTCCTACAGCGATTCGGACTGTCTGCTCTGACTCCGGTATCCGCTCGGCGTACATCCTTGCGTCTTTTTAAATAAAAAACTAAAATAATGCGCGTCTTTATATCCGACTTCCAGCGCAATCTCACCGGAACGCTTATCCGTACAACGCAGCAGTTCTTTCGCTTTGCGCATCCTAAGCCCGGTCAGATATTCAATAAATGTCTGTTTCATTTCCTGTGAAAACAAAGCGCTGAAATGATTTGCGCTTACATTCGCCGCACAGGCTACTTTATTCAGGTTCAAAGATTCGTCCGCAAAATTTTCTTCCATAAACCGGACTGCCGTCTGAATGATCGAATGATATCTTCCTCTTGTACTTTCTTCACGCATTTCAATCGCACGGGAAAGTATTTTTATAAGATTCTCACGCATCTGCTCCAAACCGCCGGGATGTTCTACCTGAATATCCGGGATATTTTCCTGCACCCGCGTTTTATCTATGCCCAGCCCCTGCAAAAATGATACCACGCAAAAATAAGCATTTAACAGTATGTACTGGCAAAACATCTGCGATCTGAGCGCGTCCTCTGCAATTAAATGAAAATAATTGCCCACAAAGCTCTCTACCTCCTCCGGCAGCGCCTGACATAAAAAGTTGCGGATCATATCAGGATTGACCGCATCTGTATCAATCGCCCGCAGATCTACATCCGTATGTTCCTGCTGTCTGACCGGCTGTTCACTGGATATGACATGGGAATATCCTACATAGCGCAGGGCAAACGTTTTCATTGCTTCTTTATAGCAGTTCGGCAAATGGCTCAGACGGTCTACCGGAGCCGCATGACAGATAAACCATTCAATATGGTCCTTTTCCTGTTCGAAAATACGCGTCAAAAGCTGCATACAGTTTTCCGTATACTGTATGATTTCACTCTTTGCCGCTTTTACAAGCACCGCATAGCTGAACATCTGGTTGCGGAACAGCAGATAGCGGTCATCCTCCTGCATTAAAATATTGATCTGCGTCAGCAGATTTCCAAGCTCCGGCGTATACACATCCACAATTTCTTTCTGCTTTTCTCCTGACGCCACCGAAAATAAAACAAGGTTGTAGCACTCCGCCAAAATATCAATCTCAAGCTGCTCCGCCCTTTCATAAATCTTTGTCAGTCCTGCCTTGCCAGACACGAGCATTTCAAAAAAATCCCTGCGCGTATTCTTTTCATATTCCCGGATATCCTTTTGGAACTTTTCTATATAATCTTTCTGCTCGACTTCCTTTTCATATTTTTCCCGGATCTTTTCCAATACCTCAATAAACGCGGATTTGGACACCGGCTTTAGCAAATACTGCTCCACGCCGAGCGAAATCGCCTGCCTGGCGTATTCAAAATCGTCATATCCGCTGACGATCACAATCTTTGTATCCGGCAGCTCCTTTAATACGAGCCTGCTTAAGGCAAGCCCATCCATAAACGGCATCTTGATGTCTGTGATCAACACGTCCGGCCGAATGCTGCGGATTGCCGGAAGGGCCATTTCCCCGTCCTTGGCCTCTCCCGCAAATTCAAAGCCATATTGTTCCCAGGGAATCATTTTATGAATGGCTTCACGAATAATAATTTCATCTTCAACCAAAAATATTTTTATCACAATGTTTGCTCCTTTACGAGGCAGTCTTTTCTAAAAAACGCAATCCCATACGAAAACACCTTCGCATATCCATCATCCTGCAGCTCTTTTTCATATCCTCGCTCTTTCATCTGATCCAATGCCTCCTGCGCTTTTGCTTCCAGCTGTTCATACCGTTTTGCCACCTTAAACTCTATGACAAACGCCTCTTTTCTTCTGGTTAACGGACGGATAAACAAATCACTCCTCCCGGTTCCGCCTTCCCGGTTCGATTTTACGACATACCCTTTCATGCCCGCTAATATCCCCGCTAAAAATCCGTGATAAAAGCTCTCATACGCATCGTTAAAACTGATCGTTTCGATTAACAGCTCCGCGATCTCCTCCTCCAGCGTCTGCACATCATGCGAAAGCAGCGCCTGAAACAATCCCGTACGGTCCTTCGCCTTTACCTTTTCCCCAAACCAGGTCAGTATTTTATTTCTGAAAATCAGCCGGACTTCCTCATTTGGAATCGTAAATACCGAAAATATCTGGCTGGTCCTCTCATCCATCCGTTCTGACACCTTGCGGAAATACCCGGTAAAAAACATAAAGTTCCATAAATTCTCAATCGAATTGTAGATTTCATCATACGTGATGTCTTCATGCAGCGGCTTTTCCACGGTCTTTCCTTCAATTAAGGCTTCGATCTCTTCTTTTGTGTCATCATCCGCACGCTCAATCAATGTACGCACGATGCTGTTTGAGCTTGTATCCGCCCAGTAAGCCGACGGAAACGCCGTATCGTCCGCCAGCATGTCTTTGATAAAGCGGATAACGCTCCAGGGATTATACACATGCGCGTTTCCAAAAATATACCCATCATACCATTTTTTTGCCGTCTCATATTTATGCTCCAGATGATAGTCCACGCATATTTGTTTGACTTCTTCTTCTGTAAATCCAAAATATTCATCATAATTTCGATTCAATATCGAGATCATCTCCAGATTGTTCATCCCCGTAAAAATACTCTCTTTCGCTATGCGCAGGCATCCTGTAATCACCGCGAACTCCAGGCTTGCGTTAGTTTTCAGGCAGGATTCGAACAAAGAACGCACAAAGCTTACCATCTGGTCATAATAACCTGCAAAAAACGCGCTTTCTAACGGCACGTCATATTCATCAATAAAAATAATCACCTTTTTTCCATAATATTTTTCCAGACATCTCGATAAAAACCTCAGAGAATCATTCATCGTATTTCGGTCTGCTTTTTCCTGCATAATCTCCATATACCGTTCCTTCATCTCTTCCATTCCCGGCTTTTGCAGCAAAAAAGCATGTCTTTCATATTCTTCCACAATCTGTCGTACAATCATATGATATGCCATATCAAAATCCGGCTGCTTGGCCGATTTTAACGATATGCTGATCACCGGATACTGTCCCATATGCGACAAATACGCTTCCCCTGCCCGCATAATCTTTGTCCCGTCAAACAGCGCCCGGTTATCCTGCTTTGTCCCGTCCTCGTTCCTGGCATCCTCAAAAAAATACTGCAGCATGCTCATATTCAAAGTCTTCCCAAATCTGCGCGGACGCGTAAACAGATTCACATCTCCTTTTCTTTCCAGCAGTTCTTTTATAAACAGCGTCTTATCTACCAAATAATACCCTCTGGTTACTAACTTTTCAAAATTATCTACTCCAATTGGCAATGGCTGATTACACATCTCTTTCTTCCACCTTTCTTTCCTGTCACATTCTATCGCGGCATCCAAATAAAAACTGCTGCAATTATAGCACATCTGCATCCTTTCTTCCACTATGCTGTGCAAAAAACTTGCAGCAATCCACACGGTATTGTAATATTGCACAAATTATGGCTCTATTTTACACCTGTATTCCCTGTTTTTTTATGATATTGCCATATTTTCAAATAATTGGACAAATATGCCATATGGCCTTTCTATGTACCCTTCTGATTCGTTATAATGTACAACAAGAGGTGATGCTCCTATGAAAATATTTAAAAAACTGCCGTTAGAAAAACAGGCATATCTGGAAACCATTTTTCAAAACTGCACAGAAGAGGTTCGTTATTACATGCGCCTGATGGAAATAGGCGCAGAACAGACACTGTTAAGCGCCGGCGATAAATGCAGCAATATTTACATTATTCTAAGTGGAAAAGTAACTGGTATCGAATGGCCCATGTATGGCAGGGCTTATCCTTTTAAGGATTATGGTCCCGGAGATTTTTTCGGGGAAATCGAATGTTTTGCCGGCCTTAGCAGCTATCGGATCAGTGTTATGACGATCACAAAATGCGAGGTGCTTGTCATTCCGTCCGTTTTTTATATGGAATGGCTGCAGACAGATGTAGATGCCCTGTACCTGCGCACGCAGGAAAATATGAAAAGGCTGATCACACAGACTGCAGACGCGCGCAGATATCTCTTTATCGAAGCAAGAGAACGCCTGATGCTGTATCTGATCCGAAAATACACCCAGAAAATGCCTGCGGGAAAAATACTTGTATTAAAATCAAGCAGGGATCAGATGGCTGACGAAATCGGCATTTCCGTAAGAACCCTGAACCGCAGTATCAAAAAGCTGGAACAGGACGGGCTGATCCGGATTCAAAAAGGTAAAGTCACCGTATCGGAAAAAGGATTTTTACATATGCAAAAAAACCTGGATGATTACCTGAACGGCTATTCTGAAACGCATCACCGTACTTAACATCCTATAAGGAGGGAGCAGACATGTATACAGGAAAAAAAGTAACCCGTGTAGATGCTTATGACAAAGTCATCGGACGCACAAAATATACGGACGATCTGTGCGACAAAGGCGCTTACATCATACAGATCTTACATGCTTCGATCGCCCACGGCAAAGTCGTCTCCATCGACACTTCCAAAGCGGAAAACATTCCGGGAGTCGTTAAAATATTTACCTGCTTTGACGTAACAGAAAAGCATTATTTTCCAACTGCGGGCCATCCGTGGTCCACGGATCCGGACCATCAGGATGTGGCAGACCGTCTCGTTCTGACACAGGAAGTCCGTTTTTACGGAGACGATATCGCAGCTGTCGTGGCAGAAGATGAGACAGCCGCGTCACAGGCGCTGCGCGCGATTCATGTGGAATATGAGACTTACCCGTTTGTCCTTGACGTTCAGGAATCCATGAAAGAAGACGCGCCAAGAATCCACGAAAAGTATCCGAATAATATTTTAAAGCATACACAGATTCGAAAAGGCAGTTATGAAGAAGCGATCAAAGAACTCGGCCTTACAAAAGTGGAAGGCTGGTATGAAACGCCCGTCGTGCAGCACTGCCATATCGAAAACTTTATCTGCTTTGCGCAAATGGAGGGAGAACGCATTACGGTGACCTCCTCCACGCAGATTCCGCACATTGTACGCCGAATCGTAGGCCAGGCGCTTGGCATCCCATGGGGAAAAGTCCGTGTGATCAAGCCATACATCGGCGGCGGATTCGGCAACAAGCAGGACGTCTTATACGAACCCCTCTGCGCATGGATCTGCATGCAGCTGGGCGGCCATCTTGTAAAATTAGACGTTCCAAGAGAAGACACCTTTGTATGCAACCGCGTGCGCCATTCCATTCGAAGCCATATCGTTTCCTGGGTACGTCCGGACGGCACTTATGCGGCCCGCAAGCTGGAAGCCTTTTCCGACCAGGGCGCTTATGCTTCACACGGCCACAGCATTGTCGCAAAAGGCGCCGGTGCCTTTCCGCAGCTGTATCCATGTGACAACGTGGAGGTCGACGCATATACCGTATTTACGAACAAACCGGCTGCTGGCGCCATGCGTGGATATGGCATTCCGCAGGCGATGTGGGCAGTCGAATGCCATACTGAGGACGTAGCCGCGAAAATGGGGATGGACCCGATTGTTTTTCGGCTCAAAAATCTGATGCCAAAAGGATATGTCGACCCGTTTTCAAAAAACGAGCTCTATTACGATACCTTCCGCCAATGCCTGGACAAAGCAATGGCCAAAATCGGCTATGAGCAGAAATTCAAACAATACCAGAACCAGACCGGAGACGTCCGCCGCGGCATCGGCGCCGCCGTATTCTGGTATAACACAGCCGTATGGCCGATTTCACTGGAGACTGCTTCCTGCCGTATGGTACTCAATCAGGACGGCTCTTTGCAGGTGCAGCTTGGGGAAACGGAAATCGGCCAGGGCGCGGACACTGCTTATACACAGATGACCGCAGACATCCTTGGCGTCCCACTTGCTGACGTCCATGTCGTATCCTGCCAGGATACCGACGTAACGCCGTTTGGCACAGGCGCCTATGCTTCCAGACAGACTTATACCGCAGGCTTTGCCATCCGTAAAACCGGGCTGCTGTTAAAAGAACGCATTTTAAACTATGCACAGGAGCTGACCCGCATGCCGTCCTACAACCTGGACATTATAGACGGAAACATTGTACGCGTTACCGACAACAGAGTCCTTATGACACTTGCGGAACTGTCCACAGAGGCGCTTTACAGCCTCACGAACAGCCAGCATCTGACTGCCGAGACTACCTCGCAAATCAAATCCAACGCCTATTCTTTTGGATGTACGATTGCCGAAGTGGAAGTGGACATTCCTATGTGCAGCGTAAAGCTTTTGAATATTGTCAACGCGCACGACGCTGGAACACTTATCAACCCCGCGCTCGCCGAAGCCCAGGTACACGGCGGCATGAGCATGGGCATCGGATTCGGCTTGTCTGAACGGCTGTTATTTGACGAAAAGACCGGCCGCGCACTCAACAACAACCTGCTCGATTACAAGCTATCAACCTTTATGGACCATCCTCGCCTGAACGCTGTATTTGTGGAAAATCCGGAACCGACAAGCGCATTCGGGACAAAAGCGCTCGGCGAACCGCCGACCTGCTCCGTTGCTCCTGCTATCCGAAACGCTGTGTTCCAGGCAGTTAAGGTAGCTGTGAATACGGCTCCTTTAAATCCTCATACATTGTTTCAAAGATTTACCGAAGAGGGCTTGCTCAAGGATTCATACAATATATAAATGATTGTTTTAAAACAGTTTCCATCCGATGATTTCAGCAAAATGATTTGCTATTAAGATTTTCTATAAAAATTTTCTATTAAGACTTTCTATTAAGACTTTAAATACAGATAAAAGGAGGTTTTTCATATGTACGATATCAAAGCGCTTTACGAAGCTGACAGTGCAAAACATGCCGTACAGCTTCTTACCGAACATCCCGGCGCCCAGATTATTGCAGGCGGCAGCGACGTCCTCGTACAGATCCGGGAAGGCAGGCGTGCGGGCGCGGAGCTGGTCAGCATTTACGGCATCGACGCGCTGCGCGGCATCAGTTATGAGGATGACGGCGCAATCCGGATCGGATCGTTAACGAGCTTTTCGCATATTACAAAGGATCCCATTATTCAAAAGCATATCAACGTGCTCGGAGAAGCCGTAGATATGGTAGGCGGCCCGCAGATACGCAATATCGGAACGATCGGCGGAAATACCTGCAACGGAGTTACCTCGGCAGATTCCGCTTCCACGCTGCACGCCTGGGACGCTGTTGTGGAAATACTTGGCCCGCAGGGCACGCGGCGCATCCCGATCCATGATTTTTACATAAAAGCCGGCGTCGTAGATTTAAAACAAGGCGAGCTGCAGACCGCCATTATCATTCCAAAGGCTGCTTACGAAGGCTACTCTGGCCATTATATCAAATATGCGATGCGCAATGCCATGGATATCGCGACGACCGGATGCTCCGTAAATGTAAAACTGTCCGAAGATAAAAAAACGTTTGAAGACGTCCGTATCGCATATGGAGTCGCCGGCCCTGTGCCAATGCGCACTCCGTCCGCGGAAAACGCGTCAAAAGGAAAACCTGTGACAATGGCAGTCATCAAAGAAGCCGCGAAAACCGTATTGGAAGATATCAACCCGCGCGACAGCTGGCGTGCTTCCAAAGCCTTCCGCCAGCACATCGCAGTCGTACTGGCAAAACGTGCACTGGAAACGTCCGTTCGTCTTTGTGGAGGTGAGATTGATGAATAAACAGTATAAAGTAATATCCTGCACGGTCAATGGGAAAAAGGTCGAAAAAACGGTAGACGTACGCGCGTCCCTGACTGATTTTCTGCGGGATGATTTCCGGCTTACAAGTGTAAAAAAAGGCTGTGAGGTAGGCGAATGCGGCGCCTGCAATGTCTTAATTGACAATGAATGCTTCAACTCCTGCATCTATCTCGCAGTCTGGGCAGACGGAAAAGAAATCCTGACACTGGAAGGCCTTGCCGGGCCAAACGGCGAAATCTCCGACATCCAGCAGGCATTTATCGACGAAGCAGCCGTACAGTGCGGTTTCTGCACGCCTGGCTTTATTATGAGCGCCGCGGAACTGCTTGCTTCAGGAAAGGAATATACAGACGATGAAATCCGCAAGCTGATGTCCGGCCATCTGTGCCGCTGCACCGGATATGAAAACATTTTCCGCGCAGTGAAAAAAACGATGCTTAGAAGACTTGGAAAACACAAAGAGGCCGAAGAAGTATAAAAAATACCATCCGCAGGCAGAAAGGAAACTTTATGAATGATAAAGAAGAACAAATCACTTCTGTAAGTGAAGAAAATATATACAAGATCAATGGAAGAGTCCCATTAAGCAAAGCCATCCCCTTCGGCCTGCAGCATGTGCTTGCCATGTTTGTATCCAATTTAGCCCCGGTGCTGATCGTATGCGGCGCCGCCGTTGTCAGAGGCAGCGGCGAACCGCTGAGCGCGGTGGAAATTACACGGCTGCTGCAGTGCGCGATGTTCGTCGCAGGCATCGGCACCTGCCTGCAGCTGTACCCAATTTGGAAGATCGGCTCAAAGCTGCCAATTGTCATGGGCGTGAGCTTTACCTTTCTCGGAAGCCTTTTAATGATCTGCACAAATCCGGAACTGGGCTATGAAGGCATGGTCGGCGCCGTCATTCTGGGCGGTATTTTTGAAGGCATCGTGGGCCTGAGCGCAAAATACTGGAAACGGTTTCTGACGCCGATCGTTTCCGCCAATGTCGTCATCGCGATCGGACTTTCCTTGCTTTCCGTCAGCATGAACTCCTGGGGAGGCGGAAACGGAGCGGAAGATTTCGGCGCATGGTACCATCTGCTGATCGGCCTTTTTACCCTCGCCGTATGCCTGATTTCCAGGTATTTGCTAAAAGGCGTTTACAAAAACTTAAATATTCTGGTCGGGCTGATCTGCGGTTACCTGCTGTCCATCCTTTTTACCGTATCCGGCATCGCACCGCTTGTAGACTTTTCCGGCATCTCAAAAACAGTCAGCGAAGTCGGATTTTTCAGCCTGCCGCAGCTTGTATTTTTTACAAGCCACAAACCTGTGTTTGATATCGGCGCCTTTTTTACAATCGCAATCGTATTTCTAGTATCGGCAGCTGAGACGACCGGCGCGACTACCGCAGTCTGCACCGGCGCGCTGAATCGTGACATTAAAATCGAAGAGCTGCAGGGTTCACTGGCCGTAGACGGCTTTTCCAGCACGATTTCCGG
The DNA here is from genome assembly GCA_948468465.1 of uncultured Eubacterium sp. The sequence goes on from CAOKJJ010000065.1 coordinate 24,567, forward strand.
ATGTTTCGGATGCCTGCCGCTTACTTCTTTCAGCCAGAACGTAGGGCTTGTTACGATGACCGGAGTCATCAACCGTTTTACCATACTGATGGGCGCGCTCATTTTAATCTTATCCTCGCTCTTCCCGCCGCTGGGCGCGTTTTTCAACTCTCTGCCGCAGCCGGTACTGGGCGGCTGCACGGTTATGATGTTCGGCTCGATTATGTATGAAGGCATTAAAATGCTCAAAGACTGCGAATTCAACGACCGTACGATGATTATTGTTTCTCTGGCGTTTTGCATCGGCGTTGGCCTGACACAGACAGACGGGAATCTGTTCGCCGCGTTTCCGTCCGCTGTCGGTGATATTTTCAATGGAAATGCCGTTGCGGGTGTGTTTGTTGTATCACTGCTGTTGAGCTTTTTGCTTCCAAAGGAGAAAAATTAAAAATAGGGTAGAGGGAGAATAAATTTCTCGCCCCTCCCATTGAACTGTACGTACGGGTCTCGTATACGGCTCTACAACTTATATTCCAACTTTAACTAAGT
>CAOKJJ010000066.1 GCA_948468465.1 uncultured Eubacterium sp.
ACAGACAGACAGACAGACAGACAGACAGACAGACAGACAGACAGACAGACAGATAACATAAGCCTGTCCTTTTGTCATATCTTTTTATATACAGTATTATCGGAATCAGGACCGCCGGAGGCGGGGATTTCCAGCAGGGTTTTTATGCCCTGTCGGATGCCCCCGCACTCCGGCGGTCTTTTTGCGTTTTCACGGGTGGGATAAGGGGCTTTGGGATGGATGGACGGCTATTACCGTCTGGAAAAACGGTACGATATAGCGGTGATGGGCGTATTTACGGAAGAAAAATGCCGGAAAGTCGGGAATGCCAAAAGGGCGGTTCTTTCCGGGAAAGAAATAGAGACAGAGGAGGTCGCAGTGGTTTATTATGGAAAAGAATAAAAGAAAGTTTTCTTTAGAATGGCTCCCTGGCTTAAACGGGAGAAGATGGAAAGGCAGCAAAAATGGACGGAAAGCACATCGCGCATTAGGAGTATTGTTGGCGGCGGCATTGATATTCCAGGCGGTGTCTTTTGACAGTATTGCCGTATCCGCATCGGAGGGCAGCCCATGTACCTATGATTGCCGCATCTGCCCTGTTGAGGAATTGATTGCCGCCCTGCCGGATGCAGCGGACATAAGGTCAGACAATGCGGACGAGGTGCGGGCGCAGCTTGAGGAAATTCCGGAGAACTCCGTGGCAGAAATAGAAAAAGAGGGCGCTGAAACTGTCTATGTGACGGCAGAGGGATTGGATGATGCGTTCAAGAACAGCGGAAACGACGGCGCTGCCTTCACGCTGCTGAAGGATGTGGAGAGTGAAAAGATCCTTGAGATTGTCATCGACTGCACCTTGAACCTGGGCGGACATAACATGAAATTCACTGATGAAGGTATCTTTATTCATGAGGACAAAAATGTGACCATTGAGGGCGAGGGCGGGGTCATTTCCGTAAATAGCAACGCTCTTGATATAGGTGGAACTGTTACACTTAAGGGTGGAACCTTTACCGGTGATGGAGAAAATTTTGCTGGCGTAAATGTTATTTCCGAAAAAGCGGCGCTGTCTGTCACTGGCCAAACTGTGGTCATACAGAATACAGGCGGCGGTTATGGTTTGAGCATCAGCAATGGAGCATCTGTCCAACTCTCCGATGGGAAATATTCCGGAGAGAAGGGGGCGATTCAGATTTTAGACTTCTCCACTCTCGGTGACCTGTTGGCTCATACGGATGATACCTGTTACGCCTATTTTGACAGCACCGGCACCACGCCCTTTACGGGCAAGCTGGCGGAAAAGTCGCTGGCCGGCACAGTGACGGTAAAGGAGTGCAGTCATACTGGCGATGGCGTCTGCGAGTATACCCACACCTTCGGTACCACGACCCACCAGAAAAACTGCCTTGCCTGCGGGTTGGTGGAGAGTGCGGAGAAATGCAGTGTTGATGGGACCGGGAAATGCAGATTTTGTGATGCTGTGCTGGCGGTTAGACTGTCCGCTGATCAGGCTTTGATCTATAACGGAACAGAGCAGAAACCCGATGTCACTGTTGCGGTGGACGGGCAAACGCTGACGGCAGAGAATCACTATACAGCAGCTTACGCCAACAATGTCAACGCTGGGGATACGGCAAAAATCATTGTCACCGGCACAGCGTTCGAGGGTACGGTAGAACTTCCCTTCACCATCGAAAAGGCTCCGCTGACCATCACGGCCAACGGTCAGGCCATAACCTACGGCGGGAGCATCGCCCAGGGACCAGGACAGGTAACTGCTGCCGGACTTTGTACCGGCGATACCCTGAAAGGTGTTATTCTCACCGCCAGCAGCGATCAGGTGGCAGCGGAGAATAAGACCATTATGCCCTCTGCCGCTGAGATCCAGAACGGAAGCGGTGCGGATGCGGCTGGCAGCTACAATATCACCTATCAGCCAGGGGCGTTGACCATCAATAAGGCGGATGCACCAGCCGCCGGACAGGAAACAAGGAACTACACTTATGCCAGCGGCTCCAAAGGGGCTGTTACGATTGACGTGTCAGGAAAATTCCCGGCAGACCGCGGGGCGACAGCATATACGGTTAAGGCAGCAGACACAAACGGCATTCTTTCCGGCGTTTCTGTGGATGCAAACGGAAATCTTACCTTTAAGGTGCTGGACGGTCAGTCGAAAGGAGACACCGCCTCTGTCATGGTAACGGCAGAGATGGCGAATTACAAGGATGCCACGTACACTGTGGAGATTGAGCTTGTAGAGAAAATTGCAGTCAAGTTTACACTTACGGCGCAGGACAGCGCTTATGACGGAAAGTCCCATAACGGCTGTGCAGGGCTTGCGGCGCAGACGATAAACGGCAGCTATATAGGCGCCGTACGGTTTTGGTATGCGGGGACCGGCGGAACGTCTTACGACAGCGCCACCCCGCCTGTGCATGCAGGCAGCTATACCGTAACCGCCAGCGTGCCGGAGGATGACGCGGAGCATGAAGGATCGTCAGAAGCAGTTCCTTTTACCATATGCAAAGCTGCCATAACGATCAAAGCGGAAAATAAGACGGCACAGGCAGGCAGCTCCCTTCCGGAACTGACGTACACGGTATCCGGCCTGGCGGAAAATGAACAGCTTGCAGCCGCGCCGGAGCTTTCCTGCAGTGCGGACATGAATACAGCAGGCGTTTACCCGATTACGGCAGGAGGGGCGAAAGTGCCGGATACGAATAATTATCAGGAAGAAATTACATACGAAAATGGGACGCTGACAGTTCTGGATTCTGCGGTACATGTTACGGGTGTGTCATTGGATAAAAGCACCCTGTCACTGTCCACAGGGAGCACCGGGCGGCTCACAGCAGTCCTTTTACCGGAAAATGCCGCAGACAAAAGCGTATCGTGGGCTTCCGGCAATCCAGCAGTGGCATCCGTGGACAGCAGCGGGAATATTACGGCTGTCAGTGCGGGGACAGCAGTCATTACCGTTACGACAGCGGACGGGGGACATACGGCTTCCTGTATGGTTACAGTCAGAAAAAATACGGGCGGCAGTATGGGCAGCAGTGGTTCCGGTAGTTTTGGCAGCGGCAGTTTCGGCGGCAGTTCTGGTAGTTCCGCAGGACCCGGCAGTACGGGCAGCGGCATTGGCCAGGCTGCGAAACAGCCTTTTATCAAAGACAGCTCCGGCAGGGAGGGTTGGGACGTCATCCGGGCCGCGGCAGAAACAGCCGCGGCAGTCCCGGCGGGCGGGACTGTGACCGTGGATATGAACGGCGCCGTATCCGTTCCAGGCAGCGTATTTGCAGCCATCAGGGGGAAAGACGTCACGCTCCGCTTTGATATGGGGGACGGTATCATATGGAGTGTGAACGGCAGGGATGTGACGGCGGAAACAGCCGGCGGCACGGACTTTTCTGTAAAAACGGATGCGGGCGCAATCCCAAAAGGACTGATGGAAGAAACAGCCGGCGGCCTTGCGCACATGGAGTTAAGCCTTGCGCATGAAGGGACATTTGGATTTACGGCAACGCTCACGCTCCGGATTGTCAGCAGAGATGGAAACGGCATTACGACAGGCAGCAGCGCCACGGCGGGGGAATACACAGGGATGTATGCAAACCTGTTTTACTATAACCAGAATCTGCGCAGCCTGGAATTTGTCTGTGCGGGGCAGATCGGGGAAGACGGGACGGCAGACCTGCCATTTGTCCACGCATCGGATTATACGGTCATCCTGTCCGCAGTCCCGATGGGCGGCACCGGGGCACCGGGGCGCCCGCAGGAGCCGGCAAAACAGACCGTGAAGTCTGTAAAGCTTTCCAAAACGCTGTACACGTATAACGGGAAACCGAAAAAGCCGTCTGTAACCGCAGTGGATACAGCAGGCAGAAAGATTTCCGCTGCATATTTCACGGTCAGCTATCAGAATAATAAGAAAGCAGGGAAAGCCGCAGCCACAGTCGTTTTTAAAGGCAGCTACAGCGGGACGGTAAAAAAGACATTTACAATACGCCCGGCAGGGACTTCCATCCAAAAGCTTACAGCGGTATCCGGCGGCTTTGCCGTAAAGTGGAAAAAGAATACCGCGCAGACCAGCGGCTACCAGATCCAGTACTCTGCGGACGCCGGGTTTCAAGGAAACAGCACCCACAGCATATTTGTGAAAAACAATTCCTGGGTTCAAAAGACGGTAAAAAACCTGAAAGGCGGAAAGAAATATTATGTACGCATCCGTACATATAAAACTGTAAAGGCGGATGGGAAAAATACAAGGGTATATTCCGCATGGAGTAAGGCGCGCAAAGTAAAGAGCAGCGTCTGAAAAAGAGGCGACATCTGCCAGCATTTCTAGAGCGTGTTTGAAAAGGAAGACGAGAAAAAACGGGCGGCATAAGACAGGGGAAAGACAGTTTTACGCCATGATTCCCGTAAAGCCTCATGATATTAAAATTTTGCCATTTTATTGATTAACACCTTTATTTCTCAAAATAAGAAAAGGCAACTATTCGTTAAAGGATGGTTGCCTAATAGAAAACTGCAAAAAATCAAGTGAAGTAAATAGTTAATGTTTACCTTTTTGGTCATTTATCATTGCAATAATATTCATAGCGGGTAACACAATAGGAGGCATTCCAGGCTGTGTAGTAATAATAGATATATAACTTCTATTGTAAGGAAACATAATTGCAATTGTTTTTTTTCAAGCATATCCATGTTCTTTTGCTGTGTGCGAAATATTGCTTTTCCTTTTACATTAACATATATATTTTCGTTTTCATCTGATACAGTTGTATTTAATACAACTTCATATGCAGCTTCTTCAATGTTTTCAACATTGTGCTCTACACGAACCTCTAATTCTAATTCGTCCAATGAAACATCTTTTTTTCTGAATGTACTCTCTGTAATTTCAATTTTTTCTAAAATAAGAGGGCTTTCGTAAGCAGAACTAACTTTCATAATCCTCCCCTAACATGCAATCGCAAAATCTTCCTCTAAATAATATGGTGTTGTTATGATATTTACACCTAATTTTTCTCCAGAGTATCCAAAAAAAGTCTGACATGGTGCAAAAATACGACTAACATCTTCGCTAGTTATTTCATGAACACCGTTTCTATCCTTAATCATAGGTTCCTTTGCACTATCACTTAACTCAACATTGTACTTCTCACATAATGCAAGAAACAAATTTTTATCAAACATCATATCACCTCGTCTTCTTCATTATACACCATTTTTGCTGATTTAATGAATTCTTTTTTCGAGACACATATCTGCCGCTCATTAAATCTGATATTAATAATTTTCATTATCTTTCTTTGTTTCTTTAATTCTTCGGTAGTTCTCCTTGTTGTATAACCTGCAACATCCTTATGAAAAGTTCCTATTATAACAGATATTCCTTTTTTCTGTTTATAATAATCAAAAAAAATTGCACGGAATTTATCTTCTTCAAATATAGGCATATTTCCAGGACATTCTTTTTGTATTTCATCCAATGTATTTATAAGTTCTGTTAAAAAACAATCATACTGGCTATTATCATCAAGATTGAGAACTTCATCATCATCAGCCTCTATAAGCGACTGAAAAATCACACCTCCACAATTACCATTTTGTGACGAACTGTTTGATGCCCACCATTGTGCTTTTTCATAATCATCGAAAAAATATACACCCTGACCTAACCAATGATCACTGCGATACCTACATTTAGCGGGATCAAATCCATCCTACTCTATACTTTATCGGTGCTTAGTGCAGGTTCCATGATACCCCAATTCTTTTATTGTCCACTCTCCCTAAGCAATTTACGGTTTTTTACTATTTCTTCATTCCATGAATTATGTATAGACATAGATTAATGGCTCAACTCTATCATTTCTGATCAATAAAATCAATATATTAAATTTATTTGTTTTAATAAACTCATTCGAAAATGACAGCTTGAATTTATCCTATCGAAATGGTATTCTTTTATATAGAACACTTTTGCAGAAAAGTAAAGGAGTATCATCATGACAAAGGACATACTTTTAAAAATCAGCGGCATGCAGTTTACCGCGGACAACAGTGATCCAAACGAACCGGAACCGGTTGAGATTATAGCTCCGGGGGAGTATTATTTTAAGAACGGCAAGCATTATATTATATACGAAGAAGTGATGGAAGGGTTTGACAGCGTAACGAAAAATGTTTTGAAGCTGCAGGATGATTCGCTTGAGATTACAAAGCGTGGAAGCTCAAATGTACATATGGTGTTTGAAAAAGATAAAAAGAACATGACCTGCTATACAACACCATTTGGCAGCCTAATGATGGGAATTGATGCCCATAGTATATCCATTGAACAATCCGAAGAGGAAATCCGTGCCCGGATTGAATATGCGCTTGACATTAACTATGAGCATCTGGCGGACTGTACGATTGACTTGCAGGTACAGTCAAAAGAGCAGAGCAGCTTCAGCCTGGATGTATAGCGAAACAGAGCATCAGTCAGGCTGAACGGCTGTCCCGTCTTCGATCATGCGGTAGCCGACGCCGATTTCTGTGAAAATATATTGTGGTTCGCCGGGATTTTTTTCCAGTTTTCGGCGGATATTGGCCATATTGACCCGCAGTATTTTGTTGTCGCTGTCGATAAATGGACCCCAGACATTTTGCATAATGGCGCTGTAAGTCAGTACCTTGCCGGAATTTTGAGCCAGGCAGGTAACAATCCGGTATTCGATCGGAGTCAGGTGCAGCTGTCTGCCGGAAAGCAGAACAAGATGTTTTGTGAAATCAATCTGAAGCTCCAGTGCCTGATAGGGTTTATTGTATAAGGCGCCGTCTGCGTTCAGCTTGTTGCTGTGGCGCAGGGAAGTGCGGATGCGGGCGAGCAGTTCAGAGGTGCCAAAAGGCTTTGTAATATAGTCGTCTGCGCCGTTGTCCAGAGCCGCAACTTTTTCCTGCTCCAAAGTTCGGGCGGATATTACGATAATCGGACTGTTAGACCATGCTCTTACCTGGCGGATAATATCCATGCCGTCCATATCCGGCAGGCCCAGGTCAAGCAGTATAACATCCGGACAGCGGGAAGAGATGACAGACAGCCCGTCTCTTCCGTTCAGGCAGCTGAGGACGAGATATCCATGTGCAGTCAGTGCTTTATTAATAAAGTTGCTGATATTTTTTTCATCTTCTATAATCAGAATGGTAAACTGGTTGTTCATACACGATCCTTTCCCTGTTGTTCGATTGGCAGCGTAAATGTAAACACAGCGCCTTGTGCGTGGTTTCGGGCGGTAATGGTTCCGTTGTGCGCAAGTATAATCGTCTTGCAGATGCTAAGTCCGATACCCATGCCCTTTCTGCTGTCATAAGACCCGGATGTATCAGAAGGGGAGCTGTCAAATATAGTATGCACAAGATCTTCAGAAATGCCGATGCCATAGTCAAAGATTTCAAAAATAACGGTTTCCGAATCCTGCGAAACCTGCAGGCGCACCGGACGGCTGCTTTCAGAATGGACAACCGCGTTTTCCAGAAGGTTCATAATGACTTGCTCGATGAGAATAGCGTCCATCGGAATCATAATAAAATCATCTGGAAGCTGAACTTCGATCCGGGCTGTTGGAATACGCTTTTTTAAACGCGTGACAGATTCGGAAACGACTTCTTCCACAACCTCCATGGATTTTTTTACATGAGCGTCAGCGCCCTGGATGCGGGTAACGGAAAGCAGGTTTTCCACCATGTTCAGCAGCCAGCCGGCATCGTCGTATATATGGCTGAGTGTTTCGTAAAGCTCTGTATGCTGCTGTACGGCATTATTTTCACGCAATGTGGCGACAGAGCCGATGATGCTTGTCAAAGGAGTACGCAGGTCGTGGGAAACGGCACGCAGCAGATTCGCGCGCATTTTTTCTTTTTCAGCCGCAGCAAGCGCTTCAGCCTGACGCTTTAGATGGGAAGTCAGCGTACTTATAATCAGCGCAATCGCAAGCATCACAAGAAAAGTAACCGGATAGCCGGAAAGTGTAAAGTTTAGTTTAAAGTGTGGATAAGTGAAAAAATAATTAATGAATATCACACAAAAAAGAGCGGCTGCAATGCCGTAACGGTAACCTTTCGTATAGCGGGCAATAATAACAAGGGCAAAAACATAAAATAAAGCAATGTTTGCAGAACCCGATGGTACATAAAAGAAAAAAAGAAAGGAACATACTGTTGCAGTGGATATCATAAGTATGGAAAGCATGGTAGGATGTTCATTGATAAAAGACAGCAGTTTTTTCATCTTGCAGTTCTCCTGTTTTTGGCTGTTTTGTCTACCATAATATAATAGCGGAAAAACTGCAAGTGAAAAATGTGCTAAGATGTTGTTAAAATTTGGATACAGGGTTTATTCGATCCCTTCGAAGATATCTCCCAGTATTACTTTTATATGTGGAAATGTTTTTAAAGTAATCTCCTGCTCCACGTTATAATCTTCTTCTTTATCTGCCTGCAGCAGATAATTCTTTTGCAGAACATACCGGCCGTTTTCCAGGTAATAAATTTCAACTGACCCCTGCGGAGAAATAATCCAAATTCTCCATAAATACGGGGCATAAGCTGTGTTTTAACTGATTTCCTATGATTCTGCTGATATTATTGTTTATAATTCCATGTTTAAAATTTGGCGATGGGGACATATCATAAATTATGCCGTTTATTTTTTCATCTTTTTTATGTTCAAATTCCGCCAATCCCATATTTTCACATCCCTTCCTGCCGCAAATTATAACATAGATTATGAATGAATGGAAGAAGCTTTGCGGGGCCTGCCTGGATTTGTCGGCATACAGCCGGTCAATCCCAGAAGGAGCATCCGAGATGAAACTTCCGGTAAACTTTCCACAATAGTACGGCAATCAGCCCGACAAACAAATACAGAAGAACGATTACGGAGAAAGCGCCTCCGATGAAGAGTGCCGCCATGCTTAAAATATTCATAAATTCACCTCAATTCTTAGAATCTGTGCAGAAATAACTTACTGATCACAGCATTATTTTCCATAAGTATCATGAAAATTCCAGATACAGACACTAATGACAATGATTACACTCAGAATTACGATGACAGTATCCATAAAACCTCCTTATAGTTATGTACTGATAGCGATATGCTTTGCATTTTTGTGAGTGGTACTTTTGCCTGTGTATCATAACGTATTGGAAGCGGAAATGGAAGAGATATGGGGCAGTCTTAGCGGAGAATTAACGGGATTTTAGCGAATTCTTAACCAGTGATTTCTGCAGAAAAAATACAATCCAACAGCAAATCATCATCTGCTGTTGGATTGCATGAAAATTATAAGAACAAAGCTATTTTTTCTTTTTACCGGAAGAAGCTTTCGCAGATTCCTGTTCTGCCTGCATATTTTTTGCTTTTTCCTGTATACGCTGCAGGAATTTTTTCTTTTTCTGCTTATCCGGTTTCTCTAATGGTTTGCGGAGCCCTTTGACTCCTGTGATGTACAGGCCGCTGGCAGTAACGCGGACTTCTTTTTTCAGCGGGATATCGTCAAATACCGCGGCGTCGCATAAAAATGTCTGAATTCTGGGTCCGACTTTTGCTTTTACAACAGGCACTTTCTGACGGCGCAGGAGTTTTGGCGTCTGTTCGTATACCATAGGGGGAAGGCCAGCCTCTTTGAGTTTCATTTTTTTCTTATCAATGATCAGCATTGGGATAGTCTGTGAAGCAGCTTCCATCTGCCGGTCCGATTCGTCTTTTTTCTTCTGCAGTCTTTTCCCTACAAAATACAGGGCGATCAATGCGACTAACAGTATGGCAATAATGACAAGTAAAACGATCTGCCAGGTTCTCACGTGGTTTTCCTCCTCTGTTTCTTTTTTAAACTGTAAGAGATTATAGCATTATTTTTTATATAAAGCAATAAAAACTTTAAATTTTCACAAATGTGTGGTATTGTAAAAGGAAGTGATTATAAAAATTTTAAAAAGGGGTAGAAAATGTGATGAAAAAAAAGATGATGATGGTGCTGCTTGCAGCTGTGCTTTCTGTATCCGCGGGAGCATGTGCAAAAGAGAAACAGGATGAAAAGCAGAATGAAGATCAGACAGATTCACAGACAGATGATAAAGGTTCGGATGCAGACGGAGAAAACGCGGGAGTGTCCAAAGCCGATCAGATTTCCTATGATATTGACAAATGTGTGACGCTTGGGGATTATAAAGGCTTAAAGGTGTCGCTTGCGAATGATTACAAAGTGACGAAGGAACAAGTGGAGGATTATGCGCTTAGCATGGCCCAGTATAATGCGCAGCCGGCTTATAGAGATACGGACAAGAAAAAAGTGGAAGAGGGCGATATCGTAAATATTGATTATGAGGGGAAAAAAGACGGTGTTGCTTTTGAAGGCGGCACGGCAGCCGGATATCATTTGACGATCGGCTCTGACAGTTTTATTGATGGATTTGAGGATGGGCTGATTGGAACGAAGGTCGGAGAGACGGTGGATCTGAATCTGACGTTTCCGGAAAATTATCCGAGTGAGGATCTTGCAGGCGCGGCGGTTGTATTTACGGTGACTGTGAATAAAATTGTAGAAGAAGATCCGGATGCGGAGTTTGTATTGGATGATGCATTTGTACAGCAGAATTACCAGTGTGAAACAGTGGAGAAATATAAGGAAAAAGTAAAAAGCTATTTAAAGGCGGACAGTAAGACGAATAAGGAAACGGATACGAGGCAGGAGGTCATTAACAAGCTGCAGGAAGTCTGTGAAGTAACGATACCGGACGAGCTTTTGGAGGCACGCGTTGCGGATTCCATCGTGATATTTACAAACCGCAACTGCAGTGACGGAGTAACGCTGAAGGTTTTTTTGGATACGAATTTTAATGGAATGACGGAAGAGGATTTTCGCTCCGATATTTCGAATGAAGTTCAGACAACGCTGCAGACAGAGCTTATTTTAGAAGCGATTGCAAAACAGGAAGGAATTGAGCTGGAGGAGGAAGCGTTTCAGGAGTATGTGCAGCAGCAGATGGAAGCGAACGGATACGAATCCGCGGAAGATTTTTATAAGGCAAACGGTGTAAATGCGGATTCAGGAGAAGCTTATGAGCGGAAAGTATTTGTATGCAACCGTGCGCTTGATCTGGTCATTGATAACGCAAGCATTAAATATGGAGTCACTGCGGAGTCATAAAGAATAAAAGCAGAGAATAAAAGCAAAGAATAAAAATGAAAGAATAAAAGTAAGGAATAAAAGTGGCAATTTACAGAAAGGGAAATGTAGTTATGGAACTGACAAATATCAGAGAGCTGTTTCGTGGACAGCAGCAGTTTGCGGACAAAGAAGTAACCATCGGCGGATGGGTGCGCAGCAACCGGAAGTCAAAGGCGTTTGGATTTATCGTTATAAACGACGGCACATTTTTTGAACCGGTACAGGTTGTATACGGGGATGGGCTTGCTAACTTTGAGGAAATCGGCAAAGTGAATGTAGGGGCGGCGCTTGTTGTTACGGGTACGTTTGTAGCGACGCCGGATGCAAAGCAGCCGTTTGAGATTCAGGCGAAAGAGGTTCAAATAGAAGGAAATTCGTCGCCGGATTATCCGCTGCAGAAAAAAAGGCATACGTTTGAATATTTAAGGACGATTTCTCATTTAAGGCCGCGTACGAATACTTTTGAAGCTGTATTCCGGGTGCGTTCGCTGACGGCTTATGCGATCCACAAATTTTTCCAGGAGCGGGATTTTGTATATGTGCATACGCCGATTATTACAGGCAGCGACTGTGAAGGCGCCGGAGAAATGTTTCAGGTGACCTCGATGGATTTGACGGATCTGCCGAAGCTTGCGGACGGCAGCATTGATTATACAAAAGATTTTTTCGGAAAGCCGACCAATCTTACCGTCAGCGGGCAGTTAAACGGGGAAACGTATGCGATGGCTTTTAAAAATATTTATACGTTTGGGCCGACGTTCCGTGCGGAAAATTCGAATACGACAAGACATGCGGCTGAGTTTTGGATGATCGAACCGGAGATTGCGTTTGCAGACCTGGATGACGATATGATGCTTGCGGAGAGTATGCTGAAATATATCATCGGCTATGTATTGGAGCATGCGCCGGAGGAGATGGCGTTTTTTAACCAGTTTGTGGACAAGGGGCTGATTGAGCGCCTGGAGCATGTGAAAAATTCTGACTTTGCAAGAGTTTCCTATACGGAGGCGGTAAAGCTTTTGGAGAAAAACAACAGCAAGTTTGATTATAAAGTGTCATGGGGCGCGGATCTGCAGACAGAGCATGAACGTTATCTGACAGAAAAGGTGTTTAAGCGCCCGGTATTTGTCTATGATTATCCAAAGGAAATCAAGGCGTTTTATATGAAGCTGAATGAAGACGAAAAGACGGTTGCGGCGGTAGACTGCCTGGTGCCTGGCATAGGGGAGATTATCGGCGGCAGCCAGCGTGAAGACGACTATGATAAGCTGCTGTTAAGAATCCAGGAGCTGGGACTTAAGGAAGAGGATTATGCGTTTTATCTGGATCTGCGCAAATACGGGTCGGCAAGGCATGCGGGTTTTGGACTGGGCTTTGAGCGCTGTGTCATGTATCTGACAGGCATGCAGAATATCCGCGATGTTGTGCCGTTCCCTAGAACGGTGAATAACTGTGAGCTTTAACGCGGACGCGGTTCCTGTTTTTTGGAGGAAGAAGTTGAGATTGATGAAGGACACAGGTGCTGTATGCAGACGGTGGGTTTGCGGTGCGGCCGCTGCCTGCATACTGGCAGCGGGCGGATGCGGGGATGAAAAACAGATCGAGAAGGAACAGGCATACAGGCAGACCGGTTTGGAGCGTATGGACCAGGAGGATTATGAAGGAGCCATAAAAGCTTTTGACCAGGCGCTGCAGGAGCGGGTCGGCATTGTATCGAATCTGGAAGAGGACATTAATTTTTATAAGGCGCATGCGCAGATGGAGACGGGAAAGATTGCGGATGCAATTGCCACATACAGCGCCATTATTGAGTATGATAAGAAAAATGCGGATGCCTATTATCTGCGCGGCTGTGCCTATATGAGCGCGGGCCAGCCGGATGATGCCGCGGCGGATTTTGAACATGCGGCGGAATATGAGAAAGATAACGGCCAGATGTACGCAGGCATTTATGAGCAGCTTGTCATGGCTGGCCTTTTAGATGAGGCGGCCGGATATCTGGAGCAGGGATTGAAAATGAAAGGCGACAGCGCTTCGGCGTATCTGTCCCGCGGCAGGCTTTATTTTATAAGCGGCGATTATGAAAAGGCGGAGTCAGAGCTGAATGCGGCGCTTGATAAAAAGGAGACGGCCGCAAACCTTTACCTTGGCAGGGTGTTTCAGGCACAGGGAAAAAATGAAGAGGCAAAGTCTTATTATGAAGCCTACTTAGAGGAAAATCCAAATGATTCCAAAGTATTGTATGAGCTTGGACAGATTGCGTTTGAAAATGAAGATTATGAGCAGGCAATTGCGTGGTTTGAGGAAGGCATGGCCTGCAAAAATATCATTAATAAGAGGGAATTATGGGCCGGAAAGATAGCTGCCTTAGAGCATATGGGCAATTTTGACTCTGCGAAGCAGGAGATGGAGGTCTATCTGGAAAGCTATCCCAATGATGGTGCGGCACAGAGGGAATATTTGTTTTTAAAAACAAGATAGGAAATGTGTCCGGACGGAAAGGAATTGGAAATGACGCTTCTAATTAAAAACGGCCGTGTCATAGATCCGGCTGCGAAGCAGGATCGGGTGGCCGATATATTGGTACAGGATGAAAAGATCGTAAAAATAATGCCGGATATACAAGAACCGGCGGACCAGCAGATAGATGCTGCCGGATGCATGGTAATGCCGGGATTTATTGACCTGCATGTGCATTTGCGTGACCCGGGATTTGAACAGAAGGAAACAGTAGTTACCGGGGCTGAGGCAGCGGCGCATGGTGGCTATACAACGATTGTGGCGATGCCGAATACAAAACCGGTTGTGGACAATGCCGATGTTGTAAATTATGTGCATAACAAGGCAAAGAGCGTGACAAAGGTAAATGTTTTGCAGGCGGGAGCCATTACGAAAAAGATGGAAGGGCGGCATCTGGCGGATATTGAAAAAATGGTGCAGGCAGGCAGTCCTGCCATCAGCGAAGACGGAAAGTCGGTCATGAACGCATATTTGCTGCAGGAAGCCATGAAGCTGGCGAAGCGTCTGGATATTCCGGTACTGTCGCATTGTGAAGATAAAAACCTTGTAAACGGCGGTGTTGTAAACGCGGATGAAAACGCGTCCAGATGCGGATTGCCGGGGATTACGAACAGTGTGGAAAATGTGATTATTATCCGTGACGTGCAGCTGGCAAAAGAGACAGGGGCCAGACTGCATTTATGCCATTGCTCTACAAAAGAGAGCGTGGAAATCGTAAAAATGGCAAAGCTCAGAGGAAACAGGGTGTCCGCGGAAGTATGCCCGCATCATTTTACGCTTTGCTCAGACGATATGCCGACAGGCGATACGAATTATAAAATGAACCCGCCGCTTCGTACAAAAGAGGATGTAGAAGCGCTGCGCCAGGGATTAAAAGAGGGTATTATAGACGTGATAGCCACAGACCATGCGCCGCATACAAAAGATGAAAAAAATGACTCCATGCTGCGGGCGCCGTTTGGCATTGTCGGACTGGAGACAGCTGCCGCGTTGACATATACAGAACTTGTGCTGGGCGGATATCTGACACCGATGCAGATGGCCGAGAAAATGAGCTATCATCCTGCACAGGTGTTAGGGATAGACAAAGGCAGCCTGCAGGAAGGAAAAACAGCGGATATTGTTATTTTTGATCCGGAAAAAACATATACGATCGATGCGTCCCTGTTTGCTTCCAAAAGCAGAAATACGCCGTTTCACGGACGTGAAGTGACGGGGGCTGTCCGCGCGACGATAGCCGGCGGAGAGATCATCTATCAGTCGAGATAAAAATCTGTTTATGCCATAAATCAGGATCAGGATAAAGATCAGGATAAAGATCAGGATAAAAATCAGGATAAAAATCAGAATCGGGATCAAGAGTAGGATCAGGATAAAAATCAAGATCAGAAGAACTGTCAGAAAAATATAAAAGGAAACGAGGTAGAAGCATGATTAACAAATTGGTAGAAAAAATCAGGAAAACGAAAGCGCCGATTGTTGTAGGTCTGGATCCGACGCTTTCTTTTGTGCCGGAGCATCTGTTAAAGCAGTCTTACGCGGCTTATGGGGAAACGCTGGAAGGTGCGGCGGACGCCGTCTGGCAGTTCAATAAAGGGATTATTGACAATATCTGTGACCTGATACCGGCAGTCAAGCCGCAGATCGCACTTTATGAGCAGCTTGGAATCGAAGGGTTAAAGGTGTTTCAAAAAACAGTGGACTACTGCCATGAAAAGGATCTGGTTGTTATCGGAGATGTAAAACGCGGAGACATCGGCTCTACATCTGCGGCTTATGCGGCAGCTCATCTGGGGAAGATCACCGTTGGAAGCAAACAGTATCGTGCGTTTTATGAAGATTTTGCCACAGTAAATCCGTATTTTGGGATTGACGGTGTACAGCCGTTTCTGGATGTATGCAAGCAGGAGAACAAAGGACTGTTTATTCTTGTCAAAACTTCCAATCCGTCCAGCGGAGAATTTCAGGACCGTTTGATCAATGGCAGGCCGCTCTATGAATATGTGGGAGAAAAGGTCGCGGAATGGGGCGCGCAGCATATGGGAGAGGAATACAGCTATATCGGAGCGGTTGTAGGCGCGACCTATCCGGAGGCTGGAAAGATTATGCGCAAAGTTATGCCAAAGACGTTTATTTTAGTGCCGGGATATGGAGCGCAGGGCGGAAAAGGCGCTGATCTTGTGCATTATTTTAACGAAGATGGGCTGGGGGCGATTGTAAATTCTTCCAGAGGGATTATAGCAGCGTATAAACAGGAGCAGTATGCGAAGTTTTCACCGGAAAATTATGCAGATGCTTCCAGACAGGCAGTGCTTGATATGATAGCGGACATTCAGGGCGCACTGCAGGAGGCAAAGTGAAAAGAAGGGAGTGTGGAAAATGACCCGAAAGTATAAAGAGGAAGCCGTGATTATCCGGCAGGAGGAAATCGCTACAGATGTGTACAGCATGTGGCTGCATACCGACAAAATTGCGGAGGCAGCGCAGGCGGGACAGTTTGTGGGCGTATACTGCAGGGACGGCAGCAGGTTTTTGCCAAGGCCGATCAGTATTTGTGAGATAGATAAAGAAGATCAGGCAATTCGTATAGTATACCGTATCGCAGGAAAAGGCACGGATGAATTTTCCTATATGCGTACCGGAATGCCGTTATACGTCATCGGGCCGCTTGGAAACGGATATCCTCAAAAAAAGGAAAAAGCATTTTTAATCGGCGGCGGAATTGGAATACCGCCATTGCTGCAGCTGGCGAAAGAGCTGGATTGTGAAAAGGAGATTATTTTAGGATATCAGAACAGGCAGGTATTTTTAAGCGATCAGTTTGAACTGTACGGCAATGTGCATATAGCGACGGAAGATGGTTCTTTGGGCGTCAGGGGCAATGTGATGGATGTGATACGGGCAAAACAGCTGGAAGCGCAGGTGATCTACGCGTGCGGGCCGATGCCGATGCTGCGGGCGCTGAAACAGTATGCGCAGGAAAAAGAAATCGAATGCTGGATTTCGCTGGAAGAGAGGATGGCGTGCGGGGTAGGCGCGTGCCTAGGATGTGTCTGCAAGTCCAGACATAAGGATGAGCATACATATGTAAAAAATAAAAGAATCTGTACCGAGGGACCGGTGTTTGATGCTGAGGAGGTGGAGATCTGATGAATACAAAGGTAAATATTGCAGGCATTACATTTAAGAATCCAATCCTGACAGCATCCGGAACGTTTGGCTCTGGACAGGAATATGCACAGTTTATAGATTTAAACTGCCTGGGAGGCGTGATAACAAAAGGCGTGGCAAATATACCATGGGAAGGTAATCCGACGCCAAGAGTCGCGGAAGTATATGGCGGCATGTTAAATGCGATCGGCCTGCAGAATCCGGGCGTGGATGTATTAATCAAACGGGATCTTCCTTTTTTACGGCAGTATGATACGAGAATTATTGTCAATGTATGCGGAAGGAGCGTATATGATTATCTGGAAGTTGTAGAGCGGTTAAATGACCAGCCGGTAAACATGCTGGAAATCAATATTTCGTGCCCAAATGTAAAAGAAGGCGGCATTGCGTTTGGACAGGCTCCGAATATGGCAGCGCATATTACACAGGAAATCCGTAAAAAATCCACGCATCCAATTGTGGTAAAACTTAGCCCGAATGTGACAAATATCGGAGAAATGGCTAAGGCGGTCGAAGCAGCGGGCGCGGATGCCGTATCTTTGATTAATACGTTAACCGGTATGAAGATTGATGTGAAATCGCGCAGGTTCGCGCTGGCGAATCGGACAGGAGGGCTCTCAGGCCCGGCGATTCATCCGGTTGCGGTGCGCATGGTTTATGAAGCGGCTCATGCGGTGGACATTCCGATTATTGGGATGGGCGGAGTTATGAACGCAGAGGATGCATTGGAGCTGATGCTGGCAGGCGCTTCGGCTGTGGCGGTCGGTACAGCGAATTTTGCGAATCCGACGGCAACGGTTGATATTATCAACGATATCCGCCAGTTTATGGTAACGGAAAGAATACAGGATATTAATGAACTGATCGGGGCAGTACATGAATAGATTAGTGGATGCAGTAGTACGTGAGGTTAAAAATGCATTGTCAGGGAAAGACGACTGCATTCTGAAGGCGTTTGCGGCGATTCTGGCAGGCGGCCATATTTTGATTGAAGATGTGCCGGGTGTCGGCAAGACAACGCTTGCAGTCGCTTTTTCCAGGGCGATGGCGTTAGAAAACCACAGAGTCCAGTTTACACCGGATGTAATGCCTTCGGATATACTTGGCTTTAACATGTACCAGAAAGAAACAGGCAGATTTGTATATTATCCGGGCACCATTATGTGCAATTTATTTCTGGCTGACGAGATTAACCGTACTTCGCCAAAAACACAGTCTGCGCTGCTGGAGGTAATGGAGGAAGGCATTGTAACGGTAGACGGGGTAAGCAGGGAAGTGCCGAAGCCATTTATTGTTATGGCGACGCAGAATCCGAAAGGAAGCGCGGGAACACAGCTGCTGCCTGAAGCGCAGCTGGACCGATTTATGATATGCATGAGCATGGGCTATCCGGATGAGAGCAGCGAGGTTGAGATTGCAAAAGGAAAGAGCGTGCAGTCCGGAAACGTAGCGTGTGTGCTCAGTGCGCAGGAGCTGGTTCTGCTTCAGGAAGAAGCGCAAAAGGTGTATGTGCACGAAAATTTATATAAGTATATTGTGCACCTTTCGCAGGCAACACGGGAAAATGATTATATCGCGCTTGGAATCAGTCCGCGTGGGTCGATTGCATGTACAAAGATGGCAAAAGCATGGGCGTATCTGCAAAATCGAAATTATGTCATACCGGAAGATGTGGCGGCAGTATTTTCGGAGACGGCGAAGCATCGGATACTTTTGAATACAAAAGCCAGAGTTACGCGGGTATCTCCGGAAGCGGTCATTGCGGAGGTGCTTGACCAGGTCAGGCAGCCGGTTTCCTACAAATAAAAAGAAATGGCATACGGATTGTCAGGTAAAAGAAAAAGCTGTATGCGGAAAGCGGATGGTCGGAAATGACGCGTTTTATATTAGGAATGGTAGTTACAGGAGCTTTGTTTTATATTTCTGTACTGTATAAAAGTACTTCGCTGATTATGTTTGGCTATGCTGGTACAGCGTTGTTGATTTTGGCGGTTCTGTTTTTGATTTACCGCGTGCATACGATTTCGTGCGGCATTACGTTTCCGATTTCGATCGCGGAGTGCGGGAAGCCGTTGACCGCGCGTATTATAATAGAAAACAAAAGCGTGTTTCCCTGCTTAAAATTCCAATGTCTGCTGGAGCAGAACAATCATTTTTTAAAAGGCAGGCATAAAGAATGGCTTCAGGGAGGAGACGCGGCATCAGGAAAAAACAGCTTTGACTATTCTTTGGTTATTGAAGATTACGGCAGCTATGAAGTTGTGTTGAAAAAGGTGCGTATCTATGATCTGACGGGATTGTTTTATGTGAATAAGAAAGTTCAGTGCAGCGGATATGTGCAGGTGCTGCCGAACATGCAGGAAATTGGCGTGCACCTGTCAGAAGCTGCAAGGAATTTTTTCGGGGAGGCAGAGGTTTATGACGAGTTCCGGCCGGGAGATGACCACAGTGAACTGTTTCAGATGAGGGAGTTTCGCAGCGGAGATAAGATCCAGAGCATTCATTGGAAACTGAGCGCCAAGCAGGAGGAACTGCTTGTAAAGGAAGACAGCCTGCCGAAAGCCTGCCCGGTGGTATTGTTTTTAGATTACAAAAATGAAAAACAGCGCAGGCCGGAAAAGGTGAACGCGTATTTGGTCATTTTAGCAAGCATTTCTTTTTCCCTGATGGATGCGGGGTGTGCACATTATGCGGCATGGTACTCAAACAGGCGCGAAGATCTGGTCCGGGTGCGTGTGGATGATGAGGAAAGCCTGTTTTTATTTTTAAGCGGATATTTACAGGAAACATTTCAAAAACAGGACAAGGATCTTAGACAATTATATCAGGAGAAATATAAAGGAGAGAACTATCTGTTTGCGTTTCAGTTAGATGAACGCCTCAGGCTTTTGAAAAACGGAGAAAGGATTATCAGATTTCACCTGGAAGACTGGAAAAAGGAGCTGGAAGGGCTGGAAATTGTATTATAATTTAAAAAGGCGGTAAAAATGCGGAAAGACAGGATGTGGAAAACAAGAGAATATTCGCTGGCTGATGCGGTTGTTCGAACCGTTTTTCTTAGCACGGTAGCATTGCTTGGTTTTTTTTCGGCAGTTTTTATGGCGCAGGATGTTTTTCCAGGATGGGTACTTGCTGAAAAGGCCAGATTGTGGCTGTATGGAATTGTTATTTTTACGGCAGCGCTGCATGAAATCGCAATCCGGGCGCTGCCTTACAGACTGCAGATACTGTGCCGGTTATCGGCAGCCGCAGGGTATGCCTGTGTCGGTTATCGTTATTGGAAAGAACATCGGATAGCTCTGGAAGACGGGGCATGTGCTCTGGCAACAGAATATCTGATGAAATTTAACAGTCATCTGAAGACTTCTATTTTCATATGGAAAGGGAAAACGGAGTTTATAAGCCTGGCATTTTCTTTTTGGGCGTTAGCGGCTGTTGCTGCTTTGCTGCTGCTGGCGCTTTTGTGGCACAGGCGCGGGCTGCTGCTTTTGCTTCCGATTGCGGTATTTGCCGCGCAGCTTACGATTGGATATGTTCCTGAGTGGAAGGGAATGGCGTATTTTTTTGCGGCATTATTATTCGTGCACGCGGACGGCGGAATGCGGCAAAAGACGCTGCGTATGCATGTGGACAGACGGCAGCGCCGCAGGAGAACCTGGTATTTATCGTATGCTGCGATGGGGTGTCTGGCAGGCATGACGCTCCTGATGCTGTCTGGCAGCCGCATGCTGTCAAATGCGACACAGAACAAACTGCTGGCAGCAGCGCCGAAAGTACAGGAATTTCAAAAGAAAGCAGAAAAACATATTTCGAATCTGTGGCTTAGTTATTTTATGCCGAAACAGGAGCGTATCAGTAATCAAACGCCGCATTATACCGGAAAGGAAATGCTGCGGGTTACAGCCACAAAGTGTCCGGCGGAAGATATGCTGCTCAAAGGCTTCTGTGGGACAGATTATGAGAACGGCAGCTGGTACTGTGATAAACAGAAATTTTTGGAAGCCTGTGCAGACGCCGGATATGATGCAGAAATGGCAGCCAGAGAACTGATGCAGACACCGTATGACCGGTATCAGCAAGGGGCGGACCGGATTATGATGCGGTATACGGCTGACGCTCAGTTTCTCCTGATGAATGTAAGCGAGAATACACAGACAGATTATACAGTGGAGCATACGGGCGACAGCAGCCGGTACTTATATGGCCCGTATGCGGCGGATTACAGCCAGAATCAGGGAAAGCTGGTCAGCGATGTCACCGTTCACAAACGCTGGCGGCAGGATACCTGTTATTTTAGCGGCTGGGATCATTTTACCGGAGGCATTGACATCAGCGCGGATGACATATCAGATCAAAAAAAGCAGGTTTTTCAATGGTATGATGAATTTGTAAAAGAGGCATATTTAAATACTTCAGACCGCGTGCCGTCACTGGAAGATTATCTGCCGGCGATGGGCAATTTGCGGGAGTCTTACACTTACAGCCTTTCGGCATGGGACGACTGGTATTCCTATGAAAATAGAAACAGGTTTTTGCTTAGGTCTTTGCAGTATGAAGCGGATACAGCGGAGGATGCTTCGCTGCGGAATATCAAGCGGCTGCAGATGGCGTTAGTCGTATCGGATACATTAAAATGGAAGCAAAGCTACAGCCTGGATCTGGATCCGCTGCCAGAAGGAGAAGATGCTGTCTATTATTTTTTAATGCTCAGCCAGAAAGGATACTGTGTTCATTTTGCAAGTGCGGCCGTCTTTCTGCTGCGGGAACTGGGAGTTCCGGCGAGATACGCGTCCGGATACGTAGTCAGAAAATCAGATTTTAAGAAAAAGGGAGAGGTGTTTACCGCATCGGTAAAAGACAGCAACGCACACGCCTGGGTAGAGATCTATCTGGAACAGATTGGCTGGATTCCTATTGACGTGACGCCGGGAACCGCAGCTGCTGCACAAGATACACAGTCTGCACAAAATAAAGAGCAGGCAGATGCAAAGGAGCAGGAAACGCAGACAGATACAGATGATACGCAGACGGATACAGATTTAGATCAAACGCAGACAGATACGGATTTAGATCAAACGCAGAAGGATGCAGATCAGGAAAAGGGAAAAAACAGCGGACAAACAAGGTTCGGATATCGGCTTGTATCTGCTGCGGCTGTATTGCTGGCGCTGATTCTTTTGCTGGCAGGTTTTCGCCGGATCCTGCGATTTTATTATGAAATGCCGCTGCGTGAGATCAGGGAAGGAAAGTGCCGGACAGCTGTCAGACGGATAAACCGCAGAATCTACACCAGGCTGCTTATATACAGAAAAATTCCGCGTCAGTATCTGACGGATACAGCATATGAGAAGATATTAAAATCCGAATATCAGCTTTCTGATATAAAAGAAAACGTAGATATGAATACGGATATGGATACGGATGTGAATCTGACTGCGGATATGGACAAAAATACTGCCGTGTGGACACAGTTTATGCAGATTACAAGAACCGCGGCTTTTGCACAAGATGAGCTGACGCAGGAAGATGCGCTGTATTGCTGGCGGATTTATTGCCGGATACGAAAAAACAAATCATTAAAAAAAATCATTAAGAAACAAAGCTTTAAAAAACAAAGCTTCATAAAATAAAGCTTAAAAATAAAGCTTAAAAATGAAGCTTTCAAAGACAAAGCAAAAAAAGGGGTTAAATGTTTATGGACATAAACCGATATAAACATTGTGAGAGGTAATATGGGAAAAGAGACAACACCAAGCGAGACAGAGTGGCTCGTAATGGAAGTGATCTGGAATTCAGGAGGAGACATAACAGCTTCTGAAATTATCCGGACATTGAAAGATTCGCTGAACGTAAGTGCAAGGACCATACGGGTGCTGATTAACCGTCTGCTTGCAAAAGGGGTCATCCGCTATGAAGTTGACCAGAAGGATTCGCGTGTATATCATTATTATGTTGTAAAATCAAAAGAAGAATGCCTGGCGGAAAAACAGGAACGGTTTGTACGCAATTATTTTGGAGGAAATTCAACGCTGGCGGTTGCAAGCTTTATAGAAAGAGCAAATCTGAGTGACGAGCAATTCCGGGAATTGGAGCAGCTAGTCGAGAAGATGAAAGAAGTCAGGAAAGAATAAAAGTCCGAAAACAACAGAAACATAAGGAAAAACAGATGAAATTTGGATTGTTTATACTGATTTACAGCTTTATGAAGCTCCATCGCATGATGCTTGCCGCTACTGTATGGATGTCTGTTGTACTGATACTTTGCAAAATTACGGGAATCAAAAATTGGCGGTTTCACCTGGTATTGTATGCCCTTGTGCCAATTTCCTGCCTGATGGGAAATTCAAAAATCTTCTTTTACGGAAAAATGTTTTTGCTCACAAATTGGCTCCAGGGCAAGGTAAACGAACAATTGGCTGTTATGTATTTTCTGATTGCGGGAATGCTGGCTGTACGATATTTATATGTACAAAAACGAATACATCAGAGGCTGTTTCGAATGCAGCGTCTGAAAGAAACAGAAAAAGACGCAGCCTTACAGGGCAGAGGGCCGAAGATACGTGTCTATATGTCCAAAGAATGTGCCAGCCCATTTGCGGGAGGAATTCTCAGGCCATTTATTGTATTGCCGGAGACGGTTCAAAACAGCCTTACGAAAAAACAGCTTTCAGCAGTATTATATCACGAAGCACTGCATATCCGCCAGGGACATATTCTTCTGCTGCATATCTATGCATGGCTTAAAATTGTCTGGTGGGTGCATCCGCTTATTTATATTGTGCAGAGAAAGCTGAGAGAGTCGATCGAGTATGGCAGTGATGAGGGGAGTGTTATGCGCGGTCCTCTTAGTCCCTACGAATACGCTTCTGTTTTGCTGACCATGCTGCAGATGGGAAACCAGGAAGTATTGGTAAGTGATTCAGTGACAGCATTTACAGGCTATCATTACGATGTATTAAAAAAGCGTGTAGAACGGCTTGCCATGCTTGCACAGAACAGTAAAACGAGAGATGCATATGAGCGGAAAGGGCGTTTGGCAGCCATACTTGCCGCTGTGATTTTTTGTCTGGCTGCGACTGCTGCAATCGGAACATCTATGCCAAGATACACAACCATAAAGAAAATCGCAGCTTATGATGAAAAACTATGCCCGCTTACGTATGACATGAAACAGGAAGGCTTTCAGGCAGAAGCCGACGAAGATGGATTTTACATCAGTGAAAAGGAGATGCAGCGATTTTGTGAAAAATATGATCTGCATGGAGAATATGTATTATTCAGCTATGGCGTGATTGAGAAGGTCCCAGGGGTCGGCGGATTTGGGCAGCTGGCAAAAGTGCGGATCCAAAACCCGTCGGAAGTGCTTTTACTGGCACGGCAGGAGTGGATCGATCAATTGCAGGCTTTTGTCATGAAATACCTGATATGAGCTACAGGAGGTGCATTTGGTGGCTATCCGGACGCTGGATGAGGGGCGGGGCCTGGATTTCGGCTCCTACTCCAGAATGTTA
>CAOKJJ010000067.1 GCA_948468465.1 uncultured Eubacterium sp.
TGCAGAATGTTTAGAGATTCTTAACATTCTGGAGTAGGAGCCGCAAGCCAGGCCAGTTCCCCCTCACCCGGCGTCCGCCTTTCCAACTAGGTGGCCAGTACAGCATTTAAAGATCTTCAGAAGTATCGCTGTCAGTATGGTCCGCCCATACATAGATCATCTCTTCGCCGGAAATTTCCGGGCCCATATAGCTTTCAGAAAATTCAAAATAACCGTTTGAACCCATTCGTTTTATCCATGTATCTACGGATTCTTTAATACGCAAAAGACAGATGACCGGCTCGGCATAAATGCTGCGAAGCGTTTTTTTGTCTGTCAGGTCAATGGCTGGGCCAGCAGCTACAAGAGAATGGAGTTCTTCATTGGTAAAAGGATCGAATGCCATCAGTATGGCATGCTCCAGCCTTGCATTGTCTTCGTTTCTGAATGCGTCCACGTCATAGGTTTCGCCGGTATATCTGGATTTAATATCAAACAATACAAGTGCAATGGCTTCCAGAAGGCGGCGGCTGTTAGACGATGGAAACTTGCGGTACGTTTTTAACAAGTTGCTTTCGATCGGGTAAAGTGTCATTGTATGAAAATCTTCACTGCCTTTTTCTATTTTACCAAATTCTTTTTCCATTTGAGAATAGATTTTTTCGAACTGATATTGCTGCATAATAATGCCTCCTATGAATTTAAATATTTGCGGTTACTGTGCAGTCAATCTGCATACGGTAATTAATAGTATCATATAGTGGCACAGGCAAAAAGTCAAGAAGTGATTCCAGGCAAAGCAGGGAGAAGCGGTGTTACTTTGTAACAGTTCAGGTAGGTCTGCGCATTTACTGCGCAGACCGTATGAAAATGTGGTGGTTGCAGGCATCCGGCCCATCGCGAAGCGATTTTCAATGGCCGGATGCGTAACAGTTCAAGGGTTATCTGAACTGTTACGTTGCTTTTCATGGGTCAGGAACGATGGTGATGAGTTTATTTGATAATGAGCAGATGAAAATATATTGAAAAGGCGCTGCAAATATTGCTGCTTATGAAGCAGACAGACTTAAGTAAATGATATTTGTTCAGGCACGCCTTTGCAGAACCTGTGTTCATAAGCCATTTTCTGCAAAGTTCGTACCTGAGGGTATGCTGCTATTTTGCAGTCAGTTCAGCGATCAGATTTTCCACGTCTTCTATGCAGGCGCCGCAGACGGTGCCTACTTCGTTGATCTCCTGTACTTCTTCCAGTGTTTTTGCACCATTGTTGACAGCTTCCTGAATCATTCCTTTTGTGATGTTCAGGCAGCTGCAGATAACTTCATCCGGATTCATAAACAGTATCTCCTTTCTGAAAAATAATGTATTGACCTTATCCAGTATGCGACAAATTAGAAAATATATACAAATCGGAGCGGAAAATTTGGAAACTATTGAAATTCCTGTGTGAGCGGGATATAATATGACGCAGATAAAAATATAGGCAGCAAAAACAGCATAAAACAGTATAAAAACAGCAGGAATGCTGAATGAAGGAGGAGAATATGAAACAGCTTCAGGAAACAGGATATGAATATATAGAGGGAGGGGTCTGCGCGGCGGTAGGATTTAGCGCAAACGGCTGTCACTGCGGACTTGACCCGCGTCCGGATAAAAATGATCTTGGAATTATTTACAGTGGAAAGATCTGTGACGCGGCGGCTGTTTATACAACGAACAAAGTAAAAGGCGCGCCGATTCTGGTGACGAAAAAAAATCTGGATGCAACCGGCGGAAAGTCAAGGGCAGTGATCGTAAACAGCAAAAATGCGAATACCTGTAACGCGGACGGAGAAGAAAAGGCATGGAAAATGTGCGAGCTTGCGGCGCAGGAGCTTAAGATAGCGCCGGAAGAAGTAATTGTTGCGTCAACAGGCGTCATTGGACAGGTGCTGCCGATAGAACCGGTTGCGGAACATATCGGCCGGCTTGTGGCAGGTATGGCTCCGCAGCATCATGGAGAGGCAGCCGCGGCGATAATGACGACAGATACGGTGAAAAAAGAAGTGGCAGTCGCTTTTACACTGGATGGAAAAACATGTCATTTGGGCGGTATGGCAAAGGGCAGCGGCATGATCCATCCGAATATGGCAACGACGCTGAATTTTGTTACAACGGATGCCGCGGTTTCTGCACCGATGCTGAGCCAGGCGCTGCGTGAGGTTGTAAAAGTAACCTATAATTGTCTTAGTGTTGACGGAGATACTTCTACGAACGATATGGTATGTGTGCTTGCGAACGGGGAAGCAGGCAACACGGAAATAACGATGGAAGATGAGTCGTATCAGGTGTTCAAAAAAGCGCTTTATCTTGTCCTGCTGCATTTGACGAAAATGCTTGCGGCAGACGGAGAAGGGGCAAGCAAGCTGCTGGAGTGCACTTGCGAGGGAGCGCCGGATCTGGATACGGCGATTACAGCCGCAAAAAGCGTGATCAGCTCTTCGCTTGTAAAAAGCGCGATGTTTGGTGCAGACGCCAACTGCGGACGTATTTTGTGCGCGCTTGGCTATTCGGATACGGATCTGGATGTCAGCAAAGTAGATGTGGAGCTGGCTTCTGAAAAGGGAAGCGTACTTGTATGCAAAGAGGGCAACGGCCTGGCATTTTCAGAAGAGGAGGCAGCGGCCGTTCTTGCAGAAGATGAAATATATATCAATATTCATCTGCATCAGGGAGAGGTGTCGGCAAAGGCATGGGGCTGTGACCTGACTTATGATTATGTGAAAATCAATGCAGATTACCGGAGCTGACAAAACTGACAAAAAATGATAAAAATTTCATCTGCGGACTTCCATAAAAGTATTCTTTCGTATATAATAGCATTGGCGTAGTGGCATATTATAATATCTGAAGCGATACATTTTAGCAAAAGGGGGAGTTGGGGGATGAAAAAACTGATGATTTTATTATGCGCAGTATGCGGTTTTCAATTTGCTGCGTGCAGTTCCAAGCCGCCGGAGGGGGATGCGGTGCAGACAGAATCAGGTGCCGGGCAAAGCGGCTCAGAGCAAGCGGAAGATACGGGGCAGGCAGATACAAATTCTGACAAAGAAGCGGAATTAAATCGGTATGCAGATACGGTGCCGGTTGTCTATATGACAAAGGAGATTACGGCACAATCGCTGCAGGAACTGTATCAGTCCATAGACAATGGCATGCAGGGGGATCATTTGGCTGTGAAAATATCTGCGGGGGAGCTGCCGTCGGGCAATGATCTGGAACCGGAGCTGTTTCAGGATTTTGTAAAGGCTGTAAAGGGCACGGTTGTTGCAAGCAGTACGAGAGATGATCTGCAGCCTGCGGACAATTCTGCATTGGCGGAAATAGCGGCTCCGGACGTTTTGGACGAAAGCGGTTCTGTAGCGATCTCTGTAGAAGACGGGCTGCATTTGTCAGAAAACTATGTAGGGACCCATTTTTCGGAATATGACGGGTTTTTCGTTATTTCATATTTCCAGGGACATGCTGCCGCGGGATTTGACGGAGCTGTCAAAAATGTTTCTGTAGGGATGAGTTCGGCGGAAGGAAAATGTCTGATTTATTCTGCCGGAAGCAGCAGTACGGATCCGCGGGGAGCGGAGCAGGATACTTTTCTGGAATCTATGGCAGAGGCAGGAAAAGCGGTAGCGGATGCGTTAAACGAAAATATTTTATATATTAATATTATGGACCACCGTTCGATAGACGGGGGTTTTGATGAAGCAGCTGACGTATCAGAGGACAGAAAAATCGGAATATTAGCTTCCGAAGATCCAGTTGCATTGGATCAGGCATGTGTGGATCTGGTTTATATGGAAGAGGGGAATGAGGTATTTGTAAACTGGATGGAAAAGCTGAATGGAGAATATGCTCTGGAGTATGCGGAGGAAATCGGATTGGGCAGCAGTGCATATACGTTGGTTTCCATAGATGAATAGCAGATGCGGTTGACAGGAATGGTATTTTAGAATAGCATATTTTTGGAATGATATTTTTAGGAATAAAATTTAGAAATAAAAATTTAGAAATAAAATTTTAGCGATGATATTTTAGAAATGATAATTAGATATTTTCTGACGGGGAGGATAACAATGATGAATTCAGGCAAGAAGATTTGTTGTACCGTACTTTGCGCGGCCATTTTGGCAGGTGGCTTGCAGATGCATACGGTATCGGTTGGTGCAGCGGATGATGAGACGGCAGCGCAGCCGTCCGCACAGAGCGGGGAACTGAACTGCCTTGTAGAAGAGGACGGAAATTACAGGTATTATGAAAATGGACAGATGGTCACAGACAGCTGGATTACGACCGAAGACGGTACGTATTATTTTGACGAAGACGGGCTGGCGTGTGTTTTAAGCTGCAAAATCAATGGCGATTACTATATTTTTGATGAAGAAGGCAGGTTAATCCAGCCGACGGAAACGAAAATCGTAAAATTGAAAGCGAAGGACGGACAGACGCGGAAATATTGTGTGGATACGGAGGGAATGGCATGCAGCGGCTGGTCTGAGGATAAAAAATATTATTTTGATAAAACCGGAGCAGCGGTTACAGGCATTACCGTCATCAAAGAAAAATTTTACTGTTTTTATGCGAGCGGGGCATACAATAAAAATAAAACACAGAAAATACGAAAAACCGCGAAATATGAAAAGCCGTTTGCTGACTTGAAAAAATACATAGGGAAGCCTCAAAAAGCGAAATATTACGCAAGCTGTTATGGAAAAGGCAAGGATGGCATTTTGACATATGATACGTTTACGGTTTATACATTCAAACCAGATCGTGGCGCGGAAATTTTTATGGGAGCAGAATAGGAGGATGGATATGTTTGCAAAAGCAGGGACTTATTTCAAAAAAATAGTTGTTTTTATGGTGGCTGTATGTATCGTTACAGGCGTGCTGGTTCAGCCGGCAAAGGCGGCACAGGCAAACGCGAAGCTGGATGAAACGGTTACGAAGCTGGTAGACAAGCAGGTGAAGGAAAAGGACAGTGCAAAAAAGAAATTAAAAAAACTGTTTGCTTATATACAGAAAGACTATGATTATGCCCGTAAAACCGGTTTTGAAGCATATGACGGATGGGAAAAAGATTATGCGCTGGAAATGTATGAGGATCAAAAAGGAAGCTGTTATCATTATGCTGCCGGCTATGCGTTTCTTGCTAAAAAAGCGACAGGATACAGTGTCCGCATTGGAGTGGGACAGACAAACGGATTCAGCGGAAATCTGCAGAAGCATGCATGGACGGAGATTAAAATCGGCGGCAAATGGTATATCTGTGATCCGAATATGGATAAGTATGCGGCGGATTCTTCCAAAAAATATTGTTTAAAAAAGAGAAACAGCCTGAAAAGCACCTACAATAAATTTAAAGATACAACATACTATGATGTAGCATAGTCATGAGGGGAATTTTATATGGTATTCAGTTCTCTCGTATTTATCAGCATTTTTCTTCCGGCGGTATTGCTGATTTACTGGATGATTCCTGCAAATGCCGGAAAAAACGGTTTGCTTTTGGCAGTCAGCCTTGTTTTTTATGCATATGGAGAGCCTGTTTATGTGTTTTTGATGATAGGATCGTCATTTTTTAATTATATGGCTGCTTTGTGGATATGCAAAGATGTAAAGCGCCGCAAAGTGATTTTGACGGCGGCGGTCGTCATGAATCTGGCGCTGCTTTGCGTATTTAAATACGCGGCGTTTTTGACTGAGATTTTAAATGGTATGGCGGGGCTTGCACTGCCGGTTCCGCAAGTGGCTTTGCCGGTCGGCATTTCTTTTTTTACGTTTCAGGCAATGTCTTATGTCATTGACGTATACCGCGGGGAAGTGGCGCCGCAGAAAAATTTTATGTACGTGCTGCTGTATATTTCGCTGTTTCCGCAGCTGATTGCCGGGCCGATTGTCAAATACCATGATGTGGAAAAAGAACTGGCCAGCCGCAGCTTTTGTGCAGAAGAGGCGGCATTAGGAATCCGCAGATTTATTGCGGGGCTTGCAAAGAAGGTGTTGATTGCTAATTATATGGGTGAGATTGCGGATACGCTGTTTACAGCGCCGATGCAGCAGATTCATATATGCGGCGCATGGCTGGGCGCGGCAGCTTATATGCTCCAGATTTATTTTGATTTCAGCGGTTACAGTGATATGGCAATCGGTATGGGGCATATGTTTGGTTTTCATTTTAAGGAAAACTTCCGTTATCCATATGCAGCGTCGTCGATTACGGATTTTTGGAGAAAATGGCATATTTCATTATCCGGATGGTTTCGGGAATATTTGTATATACCGTTGGGAGGCAACCGTAACGGGCGTTTTCGGACGTGTGTGAATAAGCTGATTGTATTTGCCTGCACTGGTATCTGGCATGGTGCAAATGTGACGTTCCTGTTCTGGGGACTGTTTCATGGATGCTTTTTGATGCTGGAACAGTTTGTGCCGTTTTTCCAAAAAGAAAAAACAGGATGGAAAAAATGGCTTGCACATCTGTATGTTGTGCTTGTTGTCATGATTGGCTTTGTATTTTTCCGGGCGGATCATATGAAGCAGGGTGTCTTTTGGGTATGGCAGATGTTTGCAGGGCTGCAGTTCGATGATGCCTCGATGCGGCTGGTGCTGTCTTTGCTGACACCGGTGCATTTGACGGCGTTCGCGGCGGGCATTGCGGCATCGCTGCCGGCAGCGGGACAGATGGGACGGAACAAGGGCCTGGACAGAGTGCTGTGGCCGGCGTCACTCGTCCTGCTTGCGGTCTGTATGATGAACCTTGCGGGAGGCACTTATAATCCGTTTATTTATTTCCGTTTTTAGCGTTTTTAGTTTTTAGAGTTTATAGCGTTTTTAAATAAAAGCAGGGATATTATAACGATGAAAAAGAAATATTATTTGTATATCGCGGCGTTCTTAATCATATGCATGTTCCCGTCCGCAGGACTGCTTTTTACAGGAGTGCAGCAGTCTGCGGAAAATCGGGACACGGCAAAAGCTCCGGCGCTGATGAAAGAAGACGGGATGAATCAATATTTTTTAAATGATGCCGGAGCGTGGTTTGAAGACCACTTTGCGTTTCGTAAGGAAGCGGTAACCGGATATGCGCTGCTGCTTGGAAAAACGTTTGGGGTGTCTTCCCAGCAGGGCGTGATCACAGGAAGGGACGGCTGGCTGTTTTACAAAGATTCGCTGGAAGATTTTCAGGGAACCAGTCAGATGACAGACCGTCAGTTGTTTGACGTAGCACATTCGCTGGCAATGATACAGCAATATGCACAAAAAAATGGAATACAGTTTGCCTTTGCCGTCGCGCCGAATAAAAATTCCCTGTACGGGGATTATATGCCATATTATTATCAGCCGTTTCGAAAAAGTGCGGGTAATATGGAACGGTTAAAAAAATATCTGCAGGCGGAGCAGGTGAATTATATAGATTTGTATGAAGCATTATCCGGCAAAGAGCAGATCCTATATCACAAAAGAGATTCCCATTGGAATTATGAAGGCGCGGCTTTGGCGTCCGATCAGATTTTAACCGGGCTTGGCAAAGCACACCCGTCTTATGCAGACAGGGAGTATGAGATTCGCTGTGATTTTGAAGGAGATCTGGACCGGATGCTCTATCCGGCGGCAACAAAGCCGGAAGAAGAACGATATTATATTCCTTCGCCGCAGTTTACTTACTGTGAAGAGGTAGAAAGCAACTTTGCGCCCAAGATCAGTACAAAATCCGAGGGCAGCGGAAGCCTTGTGATGTACCGGGATTCTTTTGGAAACGCGCTTCTGCCGTTTATGGCGGAAGCATATGAAAACGCGTATTTTTCACGGGCGCTGCCTTATCAGCTGGATGATTTGGAAACACATCAGGCGGATACACTTGTGATTGAGCGTGCGGAACGTTTTTTGCCGCAGATGGCGCGCGAAGCTCCTTTTATGGAGGCGCCTTACATAGAAGCAGGCGATATGGAACAGTTGTGTGCAGGCGCAAATGCGGAAAAGAATGGTCTGCAGATCGCAGATTTAGAAGAAATCAAGCAGGGTGATTACATAAAGGTAACTGGAAAAATACCGCTGCATACCTGCAAAGATAATTCCAGAATCATGATCAGAGTGAATGGAAAGCACAGTTATGAAGCGTTTCCGGTTTCTCATGCAGACGGACAGGAGGGGTTTTCCATGCTGCTTCGGTCAGATACCCTGCAGGAGAAAGGGAATGCGTATGAACTGTTTTTAGTGGAGTGAACAGGTTATGAAAAATAAAATCATAAAAAATAAAATCATAAAAAATAAAATCATAAATATTATTAGAACAAGCGCCGTATGCATGCTCACCGCGGTCTTTTTGTTGTGTGGGAAACAATCCATTATGGCGGATATTGAGATGGAGATGCCGGATTCTTTTTCGGCCGGAGAAGGATATGAAACAGGTACGCAGGTCTATACCGGCTGGAAGGAGATTGACGGAAAAAGATATTATTTTTTTCAGCAGACCGGACAAATGGCGCAGGGCTGGCAGGAGATAGACGGCGAATCTTATTATTTTGAGCCGGAAACAGGAGAACTGGCATCCGGATATCGGGAACTGGAAGACGGCGCGTATTATTTTTCTCCTGTCACAGGAGTTATGCAGATTGGCTGGCAAAACACCGGAGACGGCAAGCGGTATTTTTCGCCTTCCAGCGGCCGTATGTTAACCGGCTGGCAGAAAATAGGCGGCAGGCGGTATTATTTTTCCAAAGACAGCGGCGAGGCTGTTACAGGCGTGCAGAAGATTGACGATGCCTATTATATTTTTGACAGCAAAGGGCGTCTGGCCCAGTCGGAGGATAAAAGCCTGGTTACGGTCGCAGGCAGCAGTTACTGTGCGGATAAAAACGGAAAGGCAGCTCCCGGCTGGCACTATATCGGAAAAAAATTATATTATGCATCAAAAAACGGAAAACTCAAGAAGAACACGACATATCAGGGCATTACCTTTGGCAGCAAAGGGGCGGCGAGAGATAACAATAATTCCAGACTGAAGATCAAAGTGATGCAGACGATGGATGTCATTACAAATAAACGAATGACGAAAAGTCAGAAACTGGAGGCATGCTGGAATTATATTACGGGAGGAAATTTTCGCTACGCGGTCAAATACCCGAATTTAAACTCCTCCGGCTGGCAGAGAAAAACAGCCTGCGATATGCTGTCTTCCGGTTCCGGCAACTGCTATGGATTTGCCTGCGCGTTTGCGGCGCTTGCGGAAGAAGCCGGATATGAGCCATACATTGTATGCGGCCGGGTACGCGGCTCCAGAGACAGGGCGTCAGATGGATATACACGTCATGCATGGGTGAGAATCAATGGCCGCTATTATGATCCGGAGGCTCAGTATGCCGGATGGCGGCGGGGCGTCTATGGATGGAGCAGCTATACGGTATCACATACGGTACAGGAAATTGTGGCGTTTTAAAGAGGAAGGTTTCTTAGAGCGTGTTTGAAAAATCATTCCCGCGATCTGCACTCCCCACTTTGCGGAGAATTTATCCCAAATTTAATCAACATAGCCCGCTATGCCTCATAAATTTGGGATAAATTCTCCACAAACTGTGAAGTACATCTCACGGAAAGCATTTTTCAAACACGCTCTAGGGTCTGCATGATAGATGTGCAGACCTGTACGGAAACAGATGACTGGAATAATAAAAAAGCCGCAAACACTTTTATTTTATTTTTATCTTATCAATAAGTCAATATCTTATCAATAAGTCAATAAGTGCTTCGGCTGCCTTAAAATTTCATTTTGAAAATGCCGCTGATGGGACTTGAACCCATATGGTTTCCCGTACGATTTTGAGTCGTATGCGTCTGCCAATTCCGCCACAGCGGCTTGTCTTGTTTTATACGCAGGTGCTATCAAATGCTGCCTGCGAAAATTATATTAACACATTCGCCTGGATTATGCAACTACTTTTTTTGAAAATTTTAGGCAAAAATTTTAGGCAAAATTTTTAAGACGCCGTAAGCAAAGAGGAGGGAACTATGGCAAATATATTAATTGCAGAAGATGAAAAGGTCATGCAGGACATTATTGCGGATTATATGCGAAAGGGCGGGCATACCTGCTTTACTGCTGATGATGGTGTAGATGCCCTTGTTATACTGAAAAACCATCCTATGGACTTGATGATCCTGGATGTGATGATGCCTCATCTGGACGGCTTTTCTGTCTGTAAGATGGCGCGTGAAATGAGCGATATGCCGATTATTCTGCTCACAGCCAAAAGTGCGGAGAATGATAAGCTGAAAGGATATGATTATGGTGCGGACGACTATATGACAAAGCCATTCAGCCCCAGGGTGCTGCTGGCCAAGGTGAACGCTCTCCTGCGCCGGTTTTCTCCTGCTTCTGCTGGTGCAGTTACGGCCGGGAAGATCATGCTCCGCCCGAATGCACATAAGGTCTGCCTGGACGGTCAGGAGATTGCTTTGACACATAAGGAATATGAATTACTCGCTTTTTTGATGGCAAACCCTGGGCAGGTATTCAATCGGGAGCAGCTTTTGAACCGCGTTTGGGGCTATGATTTTGAGGGGACGACACGTACCGTGGACACCCACATCAAGACCCTGCGGCAAAAGCTGGGGGACGAGGGCAGGCATATTGTTACACTGATCCGCTCCGGGTATAAATTTGAGGTGTCAGTATGAGAGAGGTATTTTCACTCCGTACCGTTCGGAAAAAAATTTTGATGATCTCCAAGCTGGCGGGAATTGCGCTGATATTTTCTTATATGATTTCCACTAGCCTGCCAGTCGGTGAGGACCTGTCTTTTCTGATCTGGCTGGGGTTTGTTTTTCTGCTGGTTATCGGTATCGACTTTTTCATGGGCCACTTTATCACGAAACCGATCGCCAGGCTGAATTCCTCCGCAAAGCGTATGGCGGGACTGGACTTTTCTGCCCCTTGCGATCTTGTCTCAGCCGATGAATTTGGAGAGCTGTCCTCCAGCCTGAACACGATGGCTGAAAATCTGCAGCAGACTCTTGACCGTCTGGAGGGAGCAAACATCCAGCTCGAAAAGGATGTGGAAAAGGAGCGGCTTCTTCTGGCCGAGCGAAAAGAGTTGGTGGACAGCCTATCCCACGAGATGAAAACCCCGTTAGGTATCATCCGCGCCTATGCCGAGGGCTTGCAGGATGAAACGGATGAAGCGAAAAAGAAGAAATACGCCCAAGTCATTGCCGACGAAGTGGAGCGCATGAATGAGCTGCTTGTGACACTGCTGGATTTGTCGGCATTGGAGAGCGGGGCCGCAAGTCTGAATGTCACCCGGTTTGATTTTGTGGAGCTGGTGGAAATA
The DNA here is from genome assembly GCA_948468465.1 of uncultured Eubacterium sp. The sequence goes on from CAOKJJ010000067.1 coordinate 11,343, forward strand.
GTAGCTGGACGGCTCCTGATGGATGCACCGGACACCAATTTTGAACTGCAGTATGAGCTGACGGAGCAAAAGGTTTTTGTACAGACAGACAGGCGGCGCATGGAGCAGGTTTTGGACAACCTGATTGTCAACGCCAGGAAAAATGTATATCCTGGCGGCATTCTGCGGCTGGAACTGACAGTGGACGAGGGAGCATTGCATTTCTCCGTCTTTAATCAGGGCAGATCCATTCCGGAAATTGACCTGCCCAAAATATGGACAAAATTCTATCGGGACAGCGACGCAAAATACAGCGGTTCCGGGCTGGGGCTGTCTATCGTGGCGCAGATCCTGTCCATGCAAAATCTACCCTATGGAGCAGAAAATCAAACAGACGGAGTACGATTCTATTTCTCTATTCCTGTCACTTAGGAACTTAAAAACAATTTCTTGCGCAAAATGGCAAAATTTTAATACTATGCAACACAATGTCAAAAGTGTTTCTTTTCTGGTTCATCCAGGTTAGGAAATAATTTCACACGGATCTCACAGCGGCCTCACACCAGCTTCACGCCGTATTCCTAAACTCTCCTTATCATAAGCCTTTTAAGGAACTGTATGCATATGCAAAATGGTTGATCCATTGGATGGAAGGCTGCAAATAAGGAGGTTTTTTTATGTTCTTAGGTTTAGCGTGGTACTGGTGGCTGGTGATTATGGCGGTTCTGGTTATATCTATCCCTTTCAAAATCAAGTTTGTGAAGTGGTGGAGCAAACACCAGCAGGAGCGGCAGAAAGGTCGGTATGGAAAGTGGGGTGAGGACGAATGATCGAAGTCAAAAACCTTACCTTCTCCTACAGCAAAGATAAGCAGGCTCTGCACGGCCTGGATTTCACTGTGGAGGATGGGGAAATTTTCGGATTTCTGGGGCCGAATGGCTCCGGGAAGTCCACAACGCAGAAGATACTCACTGGGATTTTGAAGGGACACGGCGGGAAAGTATCCCTGTTTGGGAAGGACATTTCCGACGCACAAGGACAAGAATTTTTTCAAAAGATTGGTGTTCTCTTTGAGTTTCCTTATCTGTACGCTAATTTGAGCGCTGTGGATAATCTGAATTATTTCGCTTCATTTTATCCCAGGGAGCAGCGGCGGGATGTGGGTGAATTGCTTGATCTGCTGGAATTTAAACCGGACTTTCTGAAAAAACCTGTGTCCTCCTACTCTAAGGGAATGCGGCAGCGGGTGAGCATGGCGCGGGCGCTGGTAAGCAATCCAAGGCTGCTGTTTTTGGATGAGCCGACCAGCGGCCTTGATCCCTCCGGCGCAGTGCTGTTTCGAAAGATCATCGAACAGGAACGACAAAAAGGAACAACGGTATTTGTTACTACCCACAACATGATGGACGCTGATCTTTTGTGTGACCGGGTAGCGTTCATCGTGAGCGGAAACCTGGCGGCCCTGGACACGCCCCGGCGCCTGAAGGAGAAAAACAGCAATCACCGGGTGGTCATTGTCTATCTGTATCAGGGACAGCGGGAGGAAAAAACCATTGAGGCTTTGGAGCTGGAGGCGGGACTTTCCTTTGCTCATGACGAGATCATCAGTATCCACTCCCAGGAACCTACACTGGAGGATATGTTCATCCAGTACACGGGAAGGGGGCTGTCCTGATGGGAAAAGGGTTTTGCGCTCTGTTCAAAAAAGACTGCCGGATGCTGGCATCGGGAAAGTTCTTCCTGATGGCAATCGGTTTTCTTGCACTCTATACTGCTTATGTGAATCTGGGCTATATCCGTTTTATGCAGATGGATCCTTATCATGTGTATCTGTATGACCCGATGGATACACAGGCATCGAAATCTCATCTGGTGCAGACCGTTCCTTCCATGGAGGCTATGGACGCTGCCCTGCTGGCCGATGCCAACGGCGTGGGGCTGGACGCCAGCGCCGGGGATGTGCGGGTGGTGCTTTACCAGGGCGCGGAACATATTGACCGCCATCGGGCGGATTACGCACTGTCCCTGCTGAGTGCCACTGCCAGCCATACTCCGGAAATACTTGGTCAAAATACGCCGGAACAAAAGGCGAGAAAAGAGATCACCTGTGAACTGTTGTTTTTTGAATTAGCCGCTGTGGGATTTTTGGGGATCGCCGCTGTGCTGTTCAAGGAAAAGGGCATGGGAGTGATCCGTGTCCACGCCATTCTTCCACTGCGCAAAGACCTGTTCCTGCTGTCCAAGCTGGCGGTGTTCCTGCTCTCCGATCTGGTCTTTGCGGTGCTACTTACCTTGCTGAACGTGGGATTTGCGGACGGGGCGGCGGTGTTATCCGCTGTTATGCTCCACACGACCATCCTGTCGCTGATGATGGCCTTGGCAGGATTACTCTGTGCCCTGCTGCTGAAAGACTTCCGGCAATTTACGCTTGCTTATCTGGTGATTGCTATTTTTGCCGTAACGCCTGTATTTTTGTCCGCAAATACATCGATCAAGTTTAATTGGATCCATTATCATCCGTTCTATCACATCTACATGGGATTAAAAAACGCTTATTTTGGAGCGGCTGTTACACCGGTATATTATGCCGGAGCTGCTGGTATGCTCGTGCTGCTGCTCCTGGTGGTGCGGCTTGTGTTTCATCGGGAACTTGGAAAGGAGGGGTGAGACATGTTAGGGTTAAAATTTCAGATGAAAAGCGTTTTACGGGATAAGTTTTGCCTGATGACATTCCTGCTCCCTGTATTGGCTGCCGTGGCTCTCCGGTTGATCGGTTCTATTGACATGTCCAGCCTGGGTGAACTGCACTTCGGTGTGCTGGAAGATGACCTGCTCCCGCAGACAGTGATATGGCTGGAGCGGTATGGTCCGGTGACAGTCTGCGGGACACAGGAAGAACTGGCCGCCATCATCAACGAATCGTCTACCAATGTGATCGGCGTGAAAGCGGACGGTGACAGCCTCAAAACCGCGATTGCCGGAGACGAACTGAATATTTTCCGGCAGGCGGCGGCAACTCTCCCGATCCTTTATGAGCGGCGGGAAGCGGCGGGACAAGTGCAGGTCCAGACATTGGAACGACCGGATATTCTGGAACATCTGCAAGACCTATTTATCCCTGCCGTGCTGATCGTTGCCATGTTCATGGGCTGCACATTCAATGCCATGAACATCATTTCTGAAAAAGAAGAGGGTGTGGCCTTCGTCAATGAAATCCTGCCGATGACGCCCAGTCAGTACGTTTGGCAGAAGGTGGCGGTGGGATTTTTCTTCGGAAGCCTGTCCTCTATCGTAACAGCGTGTATCTGTTTCCGATTGTCCTGGCAAAATTTTGGGATCCTGTTGGCGTTGATTGTCCTGTCGTCTTTTGTTGCCGCTCTCATTGGGCTGTTTATCGGAAAATTTTCCGAGGGTTTGATGATTGGTGTGATTTATATCAAGATCGTCATGCTGCTGTTTTTGGCCGTTCCCCTTGTATGCGCGCTGACAGGGGTAAGCGGGCCGCTGGCGGTCCTTTGCAATATCGTTCCATCCCAGCCAGCCTTTGAAGGCATCATGGCCCTGTCTGCTGGGAGTATGGGGACGGCGATGAGAGATATTAGTATTCTGGCAATGCACGGTATCACATGGTTTGCGCTGTATGTTTTGCTGGCAAGGAAATAGTATCATAGCATTATGAAGAACCGGCTGCTGAACAGCCAGTAACAGTTCAAGAGTTATCTGAACTGTTACTGGTTGATGTTATTAGTACTGCATTAAGGAAATAAATATATAGACTTTGCATAAATGTTGTGATAGACTATATGCATAAGACAGGCATTTTGTTATATAGGAAAAACAAGAGCCAAAAAATAAAACAGGAGCAAACAGAAAACGGCTGTAACAAACAGCCGCAGCAGAAAATATATGGATAAATACAATATACTAAAGAAATATTTCGGCTATCCCACGTTCCGGGAAGGCCAGGAGCTATTGATTGACAGTATTTTAAGCGGCAGGGATGTACTGGGGATTATGCCTACCGGAGCCGGCAAGTCTATCTGCTATCAGGTTCCGGCGCTGCTGTTATCCGGCATTACATTAGTAATATCTCCGTTAATCTCTTTGATGAAAGATCAGGTACAGGCACTCAATCAGGCAGGCGTTCATGCCGCTTATATTAACAGTTCGTTAAGCGAATCGCAGATTTCCAAAGCGTTGCGGCTGGCAGCCGCAGGACAATATAAGATCATTTATGTCGCACCGGAAAGACTGGAAACGTATGAGTTTTTACAGTTTGCATACCAGGCGGAGATTTCCATGCTTACGGTAGACGAAGCGCATTGTATTTCACAGTGGGGGCAGGATTTCCGTCCCAGTTATTTAAAGATTGTGCAGTTTATCCGCCAGCTTGAGAAACGGCCGATTTTAAGTGCGTTTACGGCGACTGCGACAGAGAAAGTAAAAGAAGATATTGCCTGTGTGCTTGGCTTGCTGGACCCGCAGGTGCTGGTAACGGGTTTTGACCGGAAAAACCTGTATTTCGCAGTGGAAACGCCGCGGAAAAAAGACAATTTTCTGATGCAGTATGTGCAGGAACACAAAGGTGAAAGCGGCATTATTTATTGTGCGACAAGGAAAAATGTGGATATGGTCTGTGAAATGCTGCGTGCTAAAGGGATCGCGGCGACAAAATATCATGCGGGGCTTAGCGGGGAAGAGCGCAGGCAGAACCAGGAAGATTTTATTTATGATCATTGTCCGGTGATGGCAGCGACAAATGCGTTTGGAATGGGAATTGATAAATCGAATGTCCGCTATGTGATTCATTATAATATGCCGCAGAGTATGGAAAACTATTATCAGGAGGCAGGCAGAGCCGGACGTGACGGTGAACGTGCGGAATGTATCCTGCTTTACAGTGCGCAGGATGTGGTAGTGAATCGGTATCTGATCGAAAATAAAGAACAAAATCCGGAAAACACATGGGAGGAAATGGAGCAGATTCGGGAACGGGATGAGGAGCGCCTGCGGGATATGACTTATTACTGTATGACAACAGGCTGCCTGCGGGAGTATATTCTCCGCTATTTTGGCGAAATGGGGCCCAGCCGATGTGAGAACTGCCTGAACTGTATGAGGGAATACGAAGAAACGGATATCACACAGGAGGCGGTAAAAATTATTTCCTGTATACTGGAATGCAGGCAGAGATATGGGATTAATGTGACCGCGGGGATTCTTGCAGGAGAGAGCCGTGCGAAGCTGCGGGAATACGGAGTATTTAACTATAAGTCCTATGGGAGCCTTAAGGAACTGCGGGAGATCGAGATTAAGCTGATGATCCAGCAGATGCTGGCCGAAGGGCTGCTTGCCATTTCAAAAGACAGGTATGCGATACTAAAAGTACCGAAGGATGCAGAGGAAGTGTTAGAAGGAGAACGGCACGTTATCTGGAAAAGGGCAAAGGCGGATCCGAAAAAAACGACGGACAGCCATACATCCGGCAGCAGTAAAATGCGTAAATCTGATATTTTAAATTCCAAAGGCCTGGAGCTGTTTGACCGCCTGCGTGCACTTCGTACAGAGATTGCAAGAGAAGAAAGCCTGCCGCCGTATATTATATTTTCAGATAAATCACTGGTAGACATGTGTGTCAAAGCGCCGTTGACGAAACCGGAGATGATGCAGGTTAACGGAGTAGGAGAAAATAAATATGAACGGTATGGAGAACGGTTTTTAGATGCGATTGCAGACTATACCAGAGGGAGGCCTGAAAAATATTATTTTGGTGATTCTCAAGAACTTGCGGCGCAGACAGAGCAGAAGTACCCGTATGCAAAAGGCAGGAAAGCAGATTTTTATCTGACAAAACAGCAGGCGGCGCAGTTTCCTTTTGCTGAAAAATATCTGGCGGCAGAGCTTGCGGAAAAGCTGAATGAGCTGCGGGACGCAGAGTCGGTAAAAAAGACTTCCGGCGCAGAGATTTTTCGTCAGATGCAGGCAAAAAATTATGCGGGTGAGGCAGTCAGCAATGGCATTAGAAAGAAATACGTGTCCACGCAGGGAGAAGCAGCCGGCCTGTTTATCGGAATGCGTGTAAGCAAAAACGGGACCGAATATGAAGATATTTATTATAACGAAGTTGCGCAGAAGATGATTCTTGAAATGGTATGCATGAATCAATAAAAATTTTATCAGGTACGGAAGGAGTTATGACAAATGAAGAAAAGCAGATTCAAGAAGTATGTATGTTTTATGGCGGCGGCTGTGATCGCCGGTTCCTTATGCGCCGGGAATGCCACGCAGGCAGCAGGACAGACAGTTTCAACAAGTACAGGAAGTACAGCAGGGCAGTCAGAAGAACCAACAAATCGGATCGGAATGAAAGCAGAAAAACCGGAAAATCAGATTGAAGAAAAGTACGAAGTCCAAACCGGAACAGATACTGCAAAAACGGTAACACATCAGACCGAAACAGACAGTACGGAGGGTCCAGCAGATCAAACGGGAACAAACAGTATGCAGGAGCCGGCAGAACCGACTGAAACAAGCAGTACGCAGGAGCCGGCAGACGCCACAGGAATTAACAGTACACAGGAAACAGTGGATCCAGCCGGAACAGACAGTGCACAGGAACCAGCAGACCAGACCGGAACAGACAGTGCACAGGAACCAGCAGACCAGACCGGAACAGACAGTACGCAGGAACCAGCAGACCCAGCCGGAACAGATAATACCCAGGAACCAGATCAGGCAGATGATGAGAATGAAGGGGAAGAACCGGATTCGGTGACAGAGCCGGAGGCGCCAAAACTGAAAAAGCCGGTATTAAAGGCTTCTTCCAAACCGAACGGAACGATTAAGCTGAGCTGGAACAAGGTGAAGAACGCGGAAGAATATGTACTTTTATGCAGTACTAAAAAAGACAGCGGTTTTCATAAAATATACACAGCAAAAAAGGGTGAGCGCGTTTATAAGGACGAGGGGCGCGTTCCCGGAAAAATATATTATTATCAGCTTGCGGTATTTTCCAAAGGCAGGGCAAGCCGGGCAGACAGTAAAAAAGTATCCGGCTGTTCGCTGGAGAAGCCGGCATTGACAGAGATTTCCAATATATCCGGCTCCAGAAATCTGGTTCTGCACTGGAACCCGGTAAAAGGGGCGGACGGATATGCCATTCTGCGGAAAAATATTGGAACAGGCAAATATGAACAGATCGGTAAAGTAAAAGGAAACAAAACTGCTTACACAGATGGACAGCGGGACGGCGGAACGATCTATTCGTATAAAGTATTCGCCAAAGACGCAGACGGCGGACGCGGCGCATACAGCCAGGCAATGAGCCAGATGGCGATTGATAAAGATAAGAAAATGATCGCTTTGACTTATGATGACGGACCATCGGCCTATACGCCGGTTGTTTTGAATGCGCTTGCCAGATATGACGGACACGCGACATTTTTTGTAGTAGGCACAAGCATTGCGCGTTATGCAGACAGTCTGCGCCGGGCAGCAGTGATGGGGTGCGAGATCGGAAACCATACGTACGATCACAGCAATCTGGCCAACTTAAGCAGCGCGCAGGTGCAGTCTGTCATAAATCGTACGAATCAGGCGGTAAAAGATCTGACAGGCGTGGAGGTGCGGCTGCTGCGGCCGCCATATGGCAGTTACCATTCGGCTACCTTTGCGGCAGCAGGAATGCCGATTGTCTTATGGTCTATAGATACGCTTGACTGGAAGACAAGAAGTACATCTGCGACGATTCAGTGTATACAGCAGAAAGCATATGACGGAGCGATCGTACTCATGCATGATCTGCATCAGCCAACAGTACTCGCGGCAGATGCGGTTATGAAATATTTAAAAAGCGCAGGGTATCAGCTGGTGACGGTGAGTGAAATGGCGGCTTACCGCGGCGGATTGAGCCGTCAGGCTGCTTACAGCCAGTTTCGCAAATAAAAACAGACACAGGCAAAAAGTCGGCTGAGTATTCAGCGGGCTTTTTGTTTTGCTTTCTTTCCAAATCCGAAAAATGTTTTCGTGATCAAAGGGTTTTTAGAAATATTTTCAGGAAATTTTTTTCAGACTCATTTTCAAACATTGAATGATCGGCAAAATTCCGGTATGGTAGTCACATCAAAACATTCAGGGAGGTAAAACGTGTTTGAACATTTATTTCAACCAATCACTATTAACGGAATGATCCTGAAAAACCGGATCATCGCAACTCCTACCGGAGACGATTTTGAGGAAAAAGCGTTGGGTGGCGCGGCCCTGGTCATTGCCGGACATGCAATCGTAGAACCTGGGCGTTCCAGCTTCGCAAGTGCGGATGAACCTTACCCATTTTCAAAGTACGAACGGGAAAAGACCCGAACAAAAGTCCTGAAAATTCATCGCGGCGGGGCAATGGCTTCCATTGAGATCTTTCATGCCGGTCAAGACGCGCGAACCATTGATTATGCCAAAGGTCCAACCGGATTTTGCCGCTCTGACGGGGTGGAAGTAAAGGAAATGGACGAAAATATGATGGCGGAAACGATCTCCTGCTATGCCGATACTGCTGCAGGAGCCAGAAAGATCGGTTTTGATTCCGTTTTTCTGCATTTTGGCCATGGCTGGCTCCCGGCACAGTTTTTGTCTCCGCATTACAATCATAGAACCGATCTGTATGGAGGTTCTGTAGAAAACCGCTGCCGTTTTCCTCTGCGAATTCTGGAAGCTGTCAGAAATGCAGTTAGTAAAAATTTCCCTATTGATATACGCGTCAGTGCCTATGAATGGATTGAAGATTCCATCTCATTTGCAGATGTACTGTATTTTTTAAAGCAGGCACAAAAGTATATTGATACCGTCCAGATTTCTTCCGGAATCGACAAAATTTTTGAAGCGAATGTCCACTGTATCACGACAAACCTTGAGGAGGAAATGTCAAACCTCAAGTGGGCAAAAGAAGCAAAACAGAGTCTGGATATTCCGGTATCTGTCGTCGGAGCTTTTTCGACTCCGGAAATGGCAGACGAAGCGATCGCCTGTGGAGATGTGGATATGGTAGCTTTCGGAAGACCTTTTCTTGCCGATCCATACTGGCCGAAAAAAGCTATGGAGAATCATCCGGAGGATATTGTTCCATGTCTGCGCTGTTCCAACTGCTACCATATCTCTACAGATCACTGGAATGTGGGATGTTCCGTAAACCCGCGCTATCATTGTGAAGACTTTCTTCCAAAGAATCCTGGCGAAGCGGAGGTTTCCAAACGGGTAGTCATTATCGGCGGCGGTCCTGCCGGTATGAAAGCAGCCATCACGGCCAGTGATCGTGGTCATCAGGTAACGCTGATCGAAAAAAACAGCGCACTTGGCGGTATGCTCCGGTTCATTGTAAAAGAAGCTCACAAAGAAGGCGTGAAACGCCTCTTCGACTACTATCTGGCACAAATCCAAAAAAAAGAGATTCGGGTTCTTTTAAATACAGAAGCTACGCCGGACTTAGTAAAAGATATGGAACCTGATGCAATTCTGATTGCTATCGGAGCCACGGAGCGTGTGCTTCCTATTCCGGGAGTAGAGAATCCCAAAGTGCTTCTTGCTACTGACGCGATTATGCATCCTGAAAAGCTGGGAGAAAAAATAGTCATTCTTGGAGGAGGAAGTATCGGCTGCGAAATTGCTCTGGGGCTTGCAGAAGAGGGAAAAGAAGTTTCCATCCTGGAAATGACCGATACTCTGGCCGGAAACGCCAACTCTCTATTCCGCGAAGCGCTGCGTCAAAAGTTCTTACTGCATAAAAATATTTCCGTTTTACTAAACAGCAGTTGTAAGGAAATTGGAGAAGATCATATCCGCTATACTGACAAAACCGGTAAAGAGAACCACTTGGCTTACGATAATCTGATCCTTTCCACCGGACTCGTACCGCAGATTCAACTGACAGAAAGTTTTTATGGAATCTGCCGAAATACGGTCGCTGTAGGTGACTGTATCCGTCCTTCCAGTATCATGAACGCAAACTTTGAGGCGTTTGTAAACGCCCTTAATATTTAACATAAGGAGGACCAAAATGAAAGATTACTCAGAACTTATTACTTCTATCATCGACGGCGTAGGCGGAGCAGACAACGTCATCGACTGTATACATTGTGCAACCAGACTGCGTTTTTCTCTGAAAGACGGCTCAAAATTTGACAAAGATGCCCTGAAAGCCATCTCCGGAGTCCTTGGTACAGCCGTTAGTTCCGGATATTATCAGGTTTTGATCGGAACACATGTAGGAGATGTTTATACACAGCTCATGAATCATCCTGCGCTTAAAGCAAAAGGTTTGAAAGAAACCGGTACTATTAACGACGCCTCTGGCACGGCGGACAAAAAGGCTAATCTTCTGGATCGCTTTACGAAACTCATGTCCGATGTCTATGCTCCCTACATTCCGATTCTTGCCACTGGCGGTATCTCATCCGGCCTGATCGGACTTCTTTCCAACATGGGGATCGTGGACAGCGCGAGTTTGACGTATCAGACATTTTATGCTATTTTTTACGCATTGATCCACTTTTTCCCGATTCTGCTTGCTCTTACAGCGGGAAAACATTTTAAGTGTAATCCGTATATGGCGGCAACTCTGGGAGCGGCGATCATGTATCCAGGCGTGGCGGATCTCCTTGTCACCGGTGAAACAGCTTCCCTGTTCGGGATTTCCTTTACAGCCTATAATTTCAGCGGTTCCTTTATCCCGATCCTGCTTGCGGTTTTCTGCATGAGCCTTCTTGAAAACTGGCTTAAGAAGATACTTCCGCAAGTCACACAGTTTATTTTGGTTCCGTTCCTTTGCCTGGTTATTTTTGTACCACTGACAATTTTGATGTTCGGACCTTTAGGCGGGATGATCGCAAACGCCATCAATGGAATCTATGGACTTATAAACACAAGTAAGATCCTGGTCGGTATTGTGTTCGGAGGCCTGTTCTCTCTGGTGATCCTGTTAGGGATGCACTGGGCGATCACTCCTATTTTGCTGAGCGTTATGTCCACACAGGGATTTGAACCGGCCCTTGCCGCAGGCGGAATGGGAAATTATGCAGCGCTTGGCATCTGTCTTGCCGTAGCGTTATTTGCCAAAAATGCAGGCGACAAAGCGACTGCAGGCTCCGCGGCTTTTACAAACGCGCTCTGCGGGATCACAGAGCCGGCGCTATACGGCATCGTTCTCAGAAGCAAATGGCTCCTTGGCGTTATGATCTTTTCGGGCGCTGCCGCAGGCCTTATCCTCGGAATCGGCGGCGTGGCTGCTACAAACTTTTCCTTTAGCGGAATTCTTGCTTTCAGCGGCTGGTTTGGATGCATAAATTTCCCGATGTACTGCGCAGGCATTATCGTTGCGATTGCGCTTGGATTCATGCTGACTACTTCTCTTCTGAAAAGCGGTAAAGTAAACGAATACGACTAAGAATTTCCACTTTTCGTTCCACCGCATTTTTGTTAAAATAAAAGCAAAATCCGGTGGAATGAAAAAGGAGAACGGTTATGATCATCGAAAAACTGATAAAACAATCCGGCTTTACAGATGTTGAAAAAAGTATCGCCGACTATCTTTTGAATCATGGGCATAAAGCAGAAAATATGTCTATTTCCGAGTTGGCGCAGGTAACCTTCTCTTCTCCTGCGACTATCACAAGACTATGCAGAAAATTAAATATTGAAGGGTACAAAAAATTTCAGATTCTTTTTCATTCAGAATACAAAATCTATGCGGAACAAGGATTGATAGACGTCAACCATCCATTTTCCAGCGAAGATTCCTTTGAACAGATCGCCCATAATCTCGCACGGCTAAACAAAGACGTCATCCAAAAAGCTGTCTCAGGATTTAATTATAATCAGTTAAAGAGGATCGTCCGCCGCATAAATCAGGCAGATATGGTTAATGTTTTCGGAATTGGTACATCCGTAAATGTGGCTCTGGATTTTCAGCAAAAAATGCTTCGTTTTGGACGGGTCGTTAATCTGACTCAAAATGCTTGTTTTCTTCCAGGCTACACACTTGCCGAGACTGCCAGAACGGTGAATCTTATGATCACCTTGTCTGGCGAGACACGGGATATTGTGGAATGCCTGCGTCTGCTGAGAAATCAAAATCGTTACTGTGTCGCTATCACTGCTACTCCTGGCAGTACCGTCGCCCGTATGTGCCAGGAGGTCATCTGCATTGAAGTAGACGAATCTCCCTCTTATGAATCCAAAACAGATACCTTCGCCGTATATAATGGCTTTCATTTTGTCCTTGATTGCATTTTTGCCTTTCTGTATAGTCTGGATTATGAAAACAATAAAAAACATTCTCAGGAAAAGGCAAGTTCCATCAACGCAAGTAAGAACTAAACCTTTAGACCTTTCCAGTCAACCCGCATCACTGCACATATGGTTTCGTATACGGCAGTTTCATCAACTTAACATCAGACTTTGTCTTTTGACGCAGACATCCAGCAGGGAGACTAATCCGAAGCGGGTTAGTCTTTCTTTCTCAGGTACTTAAACGATTTTTTGCGCAAAATTTTCATACTGTGCAACAGAATTGACATTGTGTTGCATTTTTTTGTGGCTATTCGGACGCTGGATGAGGGGCGGGGCCTGGATTTCGGCTCCTACTCCAGAATGTTAA
>CAOKJJ010000068.1 GCA_948468465.1 uncultured Eubacterium sp.
TGGGTAAAGAAATTTCACAGGCGGTGATCCGCAGGATGCCGCGTTATTATCGTTACTTAGGTGATTTGCTTGAGGAAGGGGTAGAGAGAATATCTTCGAATGAGCTGAGTGAAAAGATGAAAGTAACCGCGTCCCAAATCCGGCAGGATTTAAATAATTTCGGCGGATTCGGACAGCAGGGATATGGTTATAATGTGCAGTATTTATATGATGAGATCGGCAGAATCTTAGGCTTGCAGCAGCAGCACAATATTATTGTGATTGGAGCGGGAAATCTGGGACAGGCGCTGGCCAACTACAGCAAGTTTGAAAAGCTGGGATTTGTGATTATCGGATTATTTGACATCAATCCAAATCTGATAGGACATTCGCTGCGCGGGATTCCTATTATGATGTTAGAAGAGCTGGATGCGTTTGTAGACGCGAATCAGATTGATATCGCGGCGCTTACGATGCCGAAACACGCCGCGGATGAAGTGGCGAACCGGCTTGTACAGTTGGGGATCCGGGCGATTTGGAACTTTGCGCATGTAGATCTGAATCTGACGGATAAAAATGTGGTTGTGGAAAATGTGCATTTGTCAGACAGTCTGATGCAGCTGTCTTACAATATGCTGCGCAGCCAGGAATAAAAGCAATAGCGGGAGACTGACAATGAAACGGATTGTAAACAGTGAGGAAATGAAGTTTTGCGACAGCAATACGATCAACCATTTTGGAGTGCCTTCGCTCGTGCTGATGGAACGGGCAGCGCTTAGTGTTGTGGAAGAAGCGGTAAAAAAGGTGCCCCAGGCAGGATGCGTTTTGATCGTATGCGGCGGCGGCAATAACGGGGCGGACGGACTGGCTGTGGCCAGACTTTTGTACCAGCGCGGATACGAGGTTGTTGTCGTCCAGACGCCGGACAATGGAAAACGAACGAAAGAGAATCTGCTGCAGCGGGATATTCTGCAAAAATACGGCATAAATATAACGGAGCAGATTTCGCGGCTAAAAAAATACGACTGTGTCATTGACGCATTGTTTGGCGTTGGATTATCCCGTGCCCCGTCGGGGATTTACGCGCAGTGGATACAGATCATGAACCAGCTTGGCGGCTTTCACCTTGCTGTTGATATGCCAAGCGGCGTATCGAGTGATGACGGCTGCGCATATGACCCTTCATTTGCGGCTGATCTGACCGTGACGTTTGCCTACCAAAAAGCCGGGCAGATGTTTTATCCCGGACGTGAAAAATGCGGGGATGTCATTACGGCGGATATTGGCATTACAAATGACAGCTGGCTGGAACGCAGACCGACCTGCTTTGCATTGGAACCGGAAGATTTAAAAGAGATTCCGAAAAGGCCGGCCAGATCGAATAAAGGAATGTTTGGCCGTGTGCTGGTCATTGCCGGAAGCACAAATATGGCAGGGGCCGCGTTATTCTGCGCACAGGCGGCATATGTTGGCGGATGCGGGCTTGTCCGTCTGTTTACATCTGAAGCGAATCGGGTGATTCTGCAAAGTACGCTGCCGGAGGCCATATTAACGACCTATCAGGAAACGGATGCAGAAGCAGAAATCATAAAGGTGAACGAAGCGCTTGCGCAGGCCATTGCATGGGCCGATGTCATTGCTCTGGGGCCGGGGCTTGGCAGGAGCCGGACGGCATGCCGGATCGCAGAACAGGTGTTGTTGACGGCGGATATTCCGGTGATTGCAGATGCGGATGCGCTGAATATCATTGCAGAAAAGACAGAACTTCTTGCGTCTGCATCCGCGGCGCTTGTTGTCACGCCGCATTTGGGAGAGATGGCAAGGCTGTGCGGCAGGCAAATACCGGACATTCAAAACAGTCTGCGCAGTACGGCGGAACAGTTTGCGGCGCGCTATCATGTGATTTGCGTATTAAAAGACGCTGTGACCGTAACGGCCGGGCCTTCCGGCACCTGGCTGAACACCTCCGGATGCAGCGCGATGGCAAAAGGAGGCAGCGGGGATATCCTTACGGGAATCATTGCCGCCTTAGCCGCACAGGGGATGGAACCGGAAGCGGCAGCCAGAATGGGTGTGTATCTTCATGGACTGGCAGGGGAAGCGGCGGCTTTGCAGAAAGGAAGCTACAGCGTGCTTGCCAGAGATCTGCTGCATGCGGCAGGCACTGTATTTCACACCTGGGCAGACGAATAGAAAATTCGAAAAAATCAGGTATAAAAAATACGAATCAGAGGATCGAACAATGAACCTAAATAACCGCATCTATGCAAAAATAGATTTGGATGCTGTCCGGCACAATCTGGATGCCATCCATAAGATCATCAAACCTTCTACAAAAGTAATGGCAGTGATAAAAACAGATGCTTACGGGCATGGCGCCCTGCCGATTGCGGATGTACTGGAACAAATAGAATATGTCTATGGCTATGCAGTTGCAACGGCGGAGGAAGCGCTGGCGCTCCGCGGGCATGGAATCCGAAAGCCGGTACTGATCCTGGGCTATGTGTTTCCAGAGCATTATCCGCAGCTGATTGCGCATGACATCCGCCTGTCGGTATTTACCATGCAGGCAGCGCGGCAGCTGTCGGAAACCGCGCAGGCATTAAACAAAGACGTGTTTGTACATATTAAAATTGATACGGGCATGAGCCGTATCGGCATGCAGGCGGATGCACAAAGCGCAAAATTAATTGCGCAGATAGCATCCCTGCCGCATATAATACCAGAAGGAATCTTTACACATTTCGCAAGGGCAGACGAGGCGGATAAAGCTCCGGCACAAAAGCAGCTGGAACTGTTCAAACAGATGATTCAGCTGGCAGAAGACCAGGGCGTTACGTTTGCTTACCATCATTGTGCAAACAGTGCGTCGATCATTGACCTGCCTGATACACAGATGGAGCTTGTAAGGGCCGGCATTATTTTATATGGGCTGTGGCCTTCGGATGAGGTGCGCAAAGAACGCATAGACCTGCATCCTGCATTAGAGCTTGTAAGCCATGTGGCTTTTGTCAAGCAGCTGGAGGCAGGCAGAAGCATCTCGTATGGCGGCACTTATACGGCAAAGGAACCAAGGATCATAGCCACGATTCCGGTCGGATATGGCGATGGGTATCCAAGAAGCCTTTCGAATAAAGGCTATGTGCTGATTCATGGGCGCAAAGCTAGGATTACAGGCAGAGTTTGCATGGATCAGTTTATGGTGGATGTCAGTGACATCCCGCAGGTATGTACAGGGGATAAAGTCGTATTGGCAGGCCGGGATGGGGAAGAGTCATTGACGCTGGAGACGCTGGGCAGTTTGTCTGACCGATTTAATTATGAGTTTGCCTGCTGCCTTTCCAAACGGATTCCAAGAGTATTTTATGAAAATGGAATGCCTTTGACGGGCACGGAAAAAAACCAGATGGAATAAAATTGAAAACATGAATACACTCGATAAAACTGGTAATACTCACCGTATAACCTATTTTGTGGAGTGAAAGAGATGTTAATAAGACGTGGAGATATTTATTATGCTGATTTAAGGCCGGTCGTGGGCTCGGAACAAGGCGGCGTGCGTCCGGTGCTGATTATTCAAAATGATGTGGGCAACCTGCATAGCCCGACGGTGATCTGTGCAGCCATTACCTCACAGATGAACAAGGCAAAGCTGCCGACGCATGTGGAATTATCCAGCAGCCGTTACGCGCTGGTGAAAGATTCTGTCATTTTATTAGAGCAGCTGCGAACGATTGATAAAAAAAGGCTCAAAGATAAAGTCTGCCATCTGGATGGGGAGATTATGAAAAAAATAGATAAAGCGCTGTGTATCAGCCTGCAATTAGCCGCTACATAGCTTGACGTAATCGAATAGAAATGATATTTTATAATTAGTACCTACTGGAATCACATGAATTACAAAAAGGAGAGAATATTTTATGGACGATGGCGCGAGTCCCAAGGTAAGTTACGCTGAAAAAAACAACTGGTTCAGTGATTTTTTAAAAAAGCTGAACCGAAAAAATGCAGACAAGATAACAGAACAGGAAATCATTTCCATGGTAAATGAGGGACAGGAAACAGGTGTGCTGCAGGCCAATGAAGTGGAGATGATTCAAAATATTTTTGAGTTTACCGACAAAGAAGCAAAAGACATTATGACACACCGGTCAAATATTTGCGCGCTGGATGGCACGATGAATTTACAGCAGGCGCTGGACCGTGTATTGTGCGAGCCATACTCAAGATTTCCGGTATATTTGGATGACATTGACAATATTATAGGAATCCTACATATTAAGGAAGTTATGGCATTCAGCAGGAAAGAAAACTATTTAAGCTGGCAGATCAAAGATATCGAAGGCATGTTTTCCAAAAGCGAATTTATTCCGGAGACACGTAAGATCAGCGACCTGTTTCAGAAAATGCAGGCAAAAAAAGCGCATATGGTGATCGTTGTGGATGAGTACGGGCAGACTTCCGGCCTTGTTGCATTGGAAGATATTCTGGAAGAAATCGTGGGAAATATTTTTGATGAGCATGATAAAGAAAAGAAGCTGATCGAACAGCAGCCGGACGGCAGTTTTCTGATGCATGGGATGGCGGACTTTGATGATGTCAAAGATGTATTAAAACTGGAATCTGAGGAAGACTACGATACACTCAACGGATTTTTAATCGCCATGATTGACCGGATTCCTTCGGATGGAGAGACATTTTCCGTGACTTATGGCGGATACTGTTTCCTTGTGACAAAAGTGGAAAACAAAATGATACAGACGGTGCAGATCAAGAAAGATAGTTCTTGTCATCCGTCAAATGAAATGATAAAATAGAAATATGTGGAAACGAGTACTTAAACAGAAAAGAGGATATATTTATGTCAGGACATTCCAAATTTGCAAATATCAAGCATAAAAAAGAAAAAAATGATGCTGCAAAGGGAAAAACATTTACAATGATAGGTCGTGAAATTGCAATTGCCGTAAAAGAAGGCGGCCCGGATCCGGCGAACAATTCCAAGCTGCGTGACGTAATCGCAAAAGCAAAAGCGAACAATATGCCAAACGATACGATTGACCGCGGCATTAAAAAGGCAGCCGGTGATTCGAATAATGTCAATTACGAAGTCGTTACGTATGAAGGCTACGGCCCGGGCGGAACCGCCATTATTGTAGATGCGCTGACCGACAATAAAAACCGTACGGCGGCAAATGTGCGCAATTGTTTTACAAAAGGAAACGGCAGTATTGGCACACAAGGATGCGTTTCGTATATGTTTGACAAAAAAGGCCAGATTCTGATCGACAAAGAAGAGTGCGGGATGGAAACCGATGATTTGATGATGTTGGCGTTAGATGCAGGGGCGGAAGATTTTGCGGAAGAAGAGGACAGCTTTGAGATTACGACAGCGCCGGAAGAATTTCCAGCTGTACGCGACGCGTTAAAGGAGCAGGAAATTATCATGACGCAGGCGGAAATCACAATGATTCCCCAGACCTACGTAACATTGGAAAAAGAAACGGATCTTACAAATATTCAGAAGATTTTGGATATGCTGGATGAAGACGACGATGTACAGACGGTATATCACAACTGGGATGAATAAAAGATCCTGTGTAAAAACTGCGGAAACGGTTACGTTATGATACAATAAATGAAAATCAATATGGAGGAGCTATTTATGAAAAAAATACTTTTTGCCGCATCTGAATGCGTACCTTTTATTAAAACCGGCGGACTGGCGGATGTCTGTGGAGCATTGCCAAAAGAGTTTGACAAGGAATACTGGGATGTGCGTGTAGTAATTCCTAATTATACATGCATTCCGGAGCATTTCAGAAATCAGTTCGAGTATGTAACGCATTTTTATATGGGCACAGGCCCGATGCTTCCGGAGAAATACGTAGGCATTCTCAAATACGAGCTGGACGGCGTTACCTTTTATTTTATTGACAATCAGGAATATTTTAACTGTGCGGTTCCTTACGGCGATATTCGTTATGATATCGAAAAATTTATTTTCTTCGACAAAGCGGTATTATCAATGTTAAAAGCGATTGATTTCCAGCCGGATCTCATTCACTGCCACGACTGGCAGGCAGGGCTGATTCCTGTATATTTAAAAAATGAGTTCCAGGGAGACATGTTCTATTGGGGCATGAAGTCCATTATGACGATCCACAACCTGAAATTCCAGGGTATCTGGGATAAAAAAGTGTTCCAGGGCTTAAGCGGGCTGACAAACAACCTGTTCGTGCCGGATAAGCTGGAGTTTAATAAAGATGCCAGCATGTTAAAAGGCGGCCTTGTATACGCGGATTATATTACAACCGTTAGTGATACATATGCGCAGGAAATACAGACTTCTTATTACGGAGAAGGACTGGACGGCTTGTTATCAGCAAGACATATGGATATGCAGGGAATCGTCAACGGTATAGATTATGACATCTATAATCCGGCGACAGATCCGAAAATTTACTGCAATTATGACGCAAGCAACTGGCGCAAAAAGAAAGTCAACAATAAGACGAAGCTTCAGGAAGAACTTGGCCTTGCGGTAGACAAGAAGAAATTTATGATCGGCCTGATCTCCCGTCTGACAGATCAAAAAGGACTGGATCTGATCAATTATGTCATCGACCGTATTGTAGATGATTATACGCAGCTTGTCGTCATCGGAACCGGGGATCCGGGATATGAAAACATGTTCCGTCATTATGCATGGAAATATGGGGATCGTGTATCCGCGAATATCTGTTATTCCGATGATCTGGCGCATAAGCTGTATGCGGCAGCCGACGCGTTTTTGATGCCTTCACAGTTTGAGCCTTGCGGATTAACGCAGCTGATTTCCTTCCGTTATGGAACGGCGCCGATCGTACGCGAAACAGGCGGCTTAAAAGATACCGTAGAGCCGTTTAATGAATATGAAGACAAAGGCGACGGCTTCTCGTTCTCCAATTACAATGGCGAAGAAATGTTAAAAGTTATTAACTATGCCAAGAAAGTATTTTATGATATGAAAAAAGACTGGAACCATATGATTGACCGCGGGATGGCAAAAGATTTTTCCTGGAATGCTTCCAAGTTCAAATATGAAGGGCTGTACAATTATTTGATCGGGGATAAATAATGATGCATAAATAAATAAAATCCTCACATACTGATGTAAAAAGTAAGTGAGGAATGTGTATGAGCGATGTAAAGGAAAAAAAAGAAGAACTGGAAACAGAGCTTTCCGATAACGAGAACATAAAAAATAATGGTGCGGTTACACTGGAGGAGAACTATCACCATCACAAAATTTATCTATTGTCTGTCATTGGAGAAATTGAAGGCCATGAGTGTCTTTCGTCCAATACGAAAACGACAAAATACGAGCATGTGCTGCCGAAGCTGGCGGAAATTGAAGATGCCGACAATATTGACGGTGTGATGCTGCTGCTTAACACTGTCGGCGGAGATATCGAATCCGGCCTTGCCATTGCGGAAATGGTAGCTTCGTTAAGCAAGCCGACGGTGTCCTTAGTGCTGGGCGGCAGCCATTCCATCGGCGTGCCGCTTGCGGTATCCACGAATTATTCATTTATCGTTCCGACAGGCACCATGGTCATTCATCCGGTCCGCATGAACGGTATGGTCATCGGCGCGCCGCCTACTTACGATTACTTTAAGCAGATGCAGAACCGGATCATCGGTTTTATCGCTTCGCACTGCGGGGCAAAGGAAGACCGGCTGGAAAAGCTGATGATGAATACAACGATGCTGACCAAAGACTTAGGGACGATACTTGTAGGAAAAGAGGCGGTAGAGGAAGGCATTATACGTGAAGTGGGCGGGATGAAAGATGCTCTTAGGAAACTTCATGCGATGATAGAAGAAAAAAAGGTGGACAGAACTTAAATTTTTCTAAATTGCCAAAAGTAAATGACATTTCCTCCAGGATATGGTAATATAATTTCATATGATTTTTACAGCAGAAGACGAAAACATTCCGTTTTCGTTTTTTGCTGTTAGTAGGGAGGCATATTATGTCATTAATGGAAGCAATTATTATGGGGCTGATTCAGGGCATTACCGAATTTTTGCCTGTCAGCAGTTCCGGACATCTGGCTTTGTTTCAAATTGCGTTCGATTTGGACGAAACGGGCCTGCTGTTTGACTGTTTGCTGCATTTTGGAACATTAATTGCGGTTTTTGCAGTTTACTATCGTGATATCTGGAAAATGATTTGCGAAGGATTTGGAATCATAGGTGATTTTTTCATCAACGCAGGAACCGCCGTGTCAAGGCTTTCAGGAAACAAAGAAAAACAGTACCGAAAAATTATATGCAATGGCTATCGAAAATTCGTGATGCTGATCATCGTATCTACGATTCCTACCGGTATTATAGGGATTGTGGCATCAGACCTGATTGAACAGGCATCAACGATTTTGATCGTGCCGGGTATCTGCCTGATCATTACCTCTGTGCTGCTTTTCATTGCAGACCGATGTAAAGAAGGAAATAAGACTCCAAGACATGTCACTTATACGAACGCGTTTATCATCGGCATTTGCCAGGGATTTGCGACACTGCCGGGGATTTCACGCTCGGGGACTACGATTACAGCCTGCCTGCTGAGCGGGTTTGACCGCAAATTTGCGGTAAAGTATTCTTTTATTATGTCGATTCCGGCAATTTTAGGTTCTGTTGTCCTGCAGCTGTTTGACCTGGGAAGCGAACAAATTACATCTACGGAATGGATGTACTATTTTGTTGGTACACTCGTAGCCGCTTTGGTTGGCTACATTTGCATTAAGATTATGCTGTACGTTGTAAGACAGAAAAAGTATACGATCTTTTCGATATATTGTCTGATTGTGGGCATTATTTCAATCAGCGCTTATTTTGTGCTTGCTTAATGTGCTGTAGCCGCGCTGGAACGCGCCGGAAGCATGGGTGGAATCTTATTAGAAACGGAGAAATGAAATGGCAAAAAAACGTTCCTCAAAAACATCCGATCACAGCGGCAGTCCGGCTGTATCGTTTAAATACGAAGTCATACTTTGGGCCGTGCTTGCTTTGTCAATTATTTTGTTTATCAGCAACTTTGGAATTGCGGGAGCAGCTGGCAATTTTATCAGCAGCATCTTTTTCGGCCTGTTTGGACTGGCTGCATACATATTTCCTGTTTTTTTGTTTGCCGGGACAGCATTTATCATTGCGAATCAGAATAATACGACAGCTCTTGTAAAGGCTTTGGCGGCTTCCGGATTTTTTATATTTATCTGTATGTTTCTGGAGCTTGTCTGTGGCAGCAGCAAGGCGAAAACACCGCTGGATTCTTATTTGTGGTCCGCGGAGCATAAGTTTGGAGGCGGCCTGACAGGCGGGCTGCTTACATGGCTGATCCGGCCGAATCTTGGTACCATCAGCGCCTATGTGATTGATATCATCATGCTTATTATCTGCATCGTGCTTATGACACAGCGTTCTTTGTGGAGGCCGATCCAGTCCGGCAGCAGAAAAGTATATGATTCCGCGAAAAACGAAACGCTCCGGCAGCGTCAGCAGTATCAGGAACGCAGACAGCGCCGGATCGATAACAAAGTAAGCGGGGTATCCACGGATACGAGCCTGAAAAATACCTCTGCGACCGGCGCTTCTGATGATATCAGCGAGATACGTCCGGATCCGGCTCTTTTGCAGGATTTCCCGATTTATATGATGAATCAGCCGCATCCGAATGAAACAGCTTCCGCGAAACTGCGTCAGAGCCAGCAGGCGCAGCAGCAGGAGCCGCAGATGCAGCAGACGCTGGCAGCCGCGGGAATGGGATATGCGGACGTCATGCCGTTTCCTTCCGTAAAATCAGGAATGGATACCGAATCTTTAGACAATATTATTCCGATACAAAATCGAAAAGTCAGCCTTGCGCCAAACAATTCTCATTTGCCGCAAAATGCTGCAGCGGACATGCAGCCGGAAACTGCGGCTGAAGCGGCGGAAAGCAGTTATGCCGCAGCTGGCGCTGCAGCCGAAGCAGCGGCACATTCCGGGGAAGATGACATTTTAGCAAGAACGAGTGATATTTTTTCTGATTTGTTTCCGGATGCGGACAGTGAAGCGCCTAAAGCAGAGCCGGATATATCAGACAGCCATGCGCCTGACAGGAATGCGCTTGATATGGAGGCACTTCATATGAACGCACATAATATGAATGCGCTTCATACGGAGGCACTTCATATGAATGCACCTGATATGGATGCCTTTGAAACGAAAGGGTCTGAAACAAATATCATCGAAGCAGAGGAATCTGGTACGCAAACTTCTGCATTTGAGACAGATGAACTGCCAGGTGAGCCGCCGCTGTCCGCGCAGGAGCTGATCGAGCAGCAGCTGATGGCCGCGGCGCCGGCTCCGCAAAGAGTATCTGACGCACAGGTATCGAAAGGCCATACAGAACAAGCTTTGCCAAAACGCCCAAAACAGACGGCCGCAGAGACAGCGTCGAATGTGACGGCCGTACAGATGCAGATGGCCCAGGCGCCTGTGAATATCAAAAAAGAATACATCCTGCCGCCGGTTGATCTGCTTAGCAGCAGTGATCCGGGGCAGACGGGGGATTCCAGAGAGCATTTACAGGAGACTGCGTTAAAATTACAGCAGACATTAAAAAATTTCGGCGTCAATGTAACGATTTTAAATGTAAGCTGCGGACCATCCGTTACCCGTTATGAGATACAGCCGGAAATGGGGGTTAAAGTCAGCAAGATCGTAAATCTGGCGGATGATATTAAATTAAATCTGGCGGCGGCTGATATCCGGATTGAAGCGCCGATTCCCGGAAAAGCCGCGATCGGTATTGAGGTACCGAACAAAGAGACGGTTCCTGTAATGTTCAAAGATCTGATCGAATCCGACGCATTCCGCAAGCAGAGTTCTCCATGTGCTTTTGCGGCCGGCAAAGATATATCCGGACAGGTCGTTGTTACGGATATTTGCAAAATGCCGCATCTTTTAATTGCAGGCGCAACCGGATCCGGAAAATCCGTATGTATTAATACGATTATTATGAGCATTATTTATAAGGCAAATCCTGAAGATGTCAAGCTGATTATGATTGATCCGAAAGTCGTGGAGCTAAGCGTCTATAACGGCATTCCTCATCTGCTGCTTCCTGTTGTGACCGATCCTAAAAAGGCAGCGGGTGCGCTGCACTGGGCGGTATCCGAGATGATGGACCGTTATCAGAAGTTTGCGGACTACGGCGTCCGGGATATGAAAGGATACAATGCGAAAATAAAGAAAATCGCGGATATTCCAGATGAAAACAAGCCGCAGAAAATGCCGTATATTGTAATTATTGTGGACGAGCTGGCGGATCTTATGATGGCAGCTCCGGGAGATGTGGAGGATGCCATCTGCAGATTAGCCCAGCTGGCCAGGGCAGCCGGCATTCATCTGATTATAGCAACGCAAAGGCCGTCTGTAAATGTTATTACCGGGTTAATCAAAGCGAATATGCCGTCGCGAATCGCTTTTTCGGTGACCTCCGGCATTGATTCCAGAACGATTCTGGATATGAACGGGGCGGAAAAGCTGTTAGGAAAAGGTGATATGCTCTTTTATCCGCAGGGGCTGCAAAAGCCGGTCCGGGTGCAGGGAGCGTTTGTCTCGGATTCGGAAGTGTCTGCGGTTGTGGAATTTTTAACAGAGCGCAATGGTGTGGGCGAATACAGCAGTGACATTGAGCAGCAGGTAGCAGACGCGGCGTCCGGTGCCGGCGTATCCTCTCAGGATGCATCCGCCGCGGATGACAGGGACGTATATTTTGCAGATGCGGCGAAGCTGTTGATTGACAAGGACAAGGCATCGGTCAGTATGCTGCAAAGATATTTTAAAATCGGATTTAACCGCGCGGCGCGTATTATGGACCAGTTGGAAGAGGCAGGAGTCGTTGGGCCGGAAGAGGGCACCAAACCGCGCAAAATTATGATGAGTCCGGAAGAATTCGCACAGTACGAAGAAGAAGTGTTATAATAAAAGTGTTATAATAAAAGTGTTATAATAAAAAAGTGTTATAATAAAACATGCAACGTAAAAAGAGTAGGAAAGGAAGTTTGACAGTGGCTAATTTAGTGGCTAATTTAATAGATGGGAAACGTATTTCGCAGGAAATCAAAGACGAGTTAAAAATAAAAGTGGCACAATGCAAAGAGCAGGGCATCAAAGGATGCCTTGCTGTCATTCAGGTCGGCGCGGATCCGGCCTCCAGTGTTTATGTGCGTAATAAAAAACGTGCCTGTGAATATATTGGCATTGAGTCGCTTTCTTATGAACTGCCGGAAGAAACGACGGAAGAAGAACTGCTGCGATTGATCGGCAGTCTGAACGCAGATGAGAAGGTGAACGGCATTCTTGTACAGCTTCCGGTGCCGGAGCATATAGATGAAAATAAGATTATTCAGGCAATCTCACCGAAAAAGGATGTCGATGGTTTTCATCCGCAAAATGTAGGTGCTCTTACAAGCGGCCTGCCGGGATTTGTTTCCTGTACGCCGGCAGGTGTCATCCAGCTTTTGAAACGTTCTGGCATTTCAATTGCCGGAAAAAATTGTGTGGTCGTCGGCCGCAGCAATATTGTCGGCAAGCCAATGGCCTTGCTCATGCTGCGTGAAAATGCCACGGTTACCATCGCCCACTCCAAAACACAGAATTTAAAAGAAGTCTGCAGGCAGGCCGATATTTTAATTGTAGCCGTCGGCAGGCCGAAAATGATCGATGCTTCATATATAAAAGAAGGCGCCGTCGTGATAGACGTCGGCATTCATCGCGGTGAAAATCAAAAGCTGTGCGGGGATGTGGATTTTGACAGTGTGTCTGCACATGCCAGTGCCATTACGCCGGTTCCCGGCGGAGTCGGTCCCATGACGATCGCAATGCTGATGTATAATTGTGTACAGGCAATGACACGGTAAGGAGGCATCATCATTCAGATGAAATGTACAAAATGCGGAATGGAAGTCGCATCTTCAGCCCGGACATGCAGTCGCTGCGGGGAAGCGGTTTCGCGGGAATTCAATTATAAAAATATGGAAAAAGAGCTGCTTCATACGGTATGGGAAGAAGAAACTATCCATGGAATATCCGAAGCAGCGATGCGGTATGAACAGCCAAAGCAGCTGCAGACGCCGGCAGCCAGCAAAAATCAGAAAGGGATGAGGATAATTAAAAATCAGAATCAATTTGAGGAATTTGGAGAAATGGAAGAAATGGAAGACGATGAACTGCCGCAGAAGCAGCCGGCAAAACTGGCACTGTCTGTGCTGGCTGGTGCAGCTGTATTTGGAGGACTGGCATTTTTTCTGCACAATTTTTCCACAGATTATGTGTATGAAAAAAAAGAGACGCAATATTTAAACTGCCTGGAAATGATGGCAAACGAAGATTATCCGGGCGCGCTTGATTCTGTCGATCTGCTGCTTAAGGAAGAATCAGACAGCCTGGATTATCTGGGACTGAAAAATACAATTTGTGAACAAAGCGGAGACAGTAAGCTGCAGAAAGAAACACTGCAAAAAATCATCCGTCTGGACGCGGATAATTACCAGGCATATGAAAAACTGCTGGCACTGTATCTGGAAGAGGAAGATCAAAAAAGCATTGAAAAACTGGCTGCGGATGCGCCAAATTCTGCTATTGCGGCTATGCTTGGTGAATATCTCGTGGACACGCCGTATCTGGAACTGACACCCGGCGTTTATGATGCCAGTCAGACACTGGCCATTACAAGCGAGGGAGGCAACAGCATTTATTACACGTTAGACGGTTCTTCTCCAGAGGAAAAAGGCATGTTATACGCAAATCCAATTCCACTGGAACAAAACTATATTTACTCGGTAAGGGCTGTCTGTAAAAATGAAAGAGGCGCTTATGGGGATGAAACCTCTGGAGAATATCAGATCGGGATTGATGCTGTCAATCGGTTTTCGAACAACGCGGCAGGTTCCGAAAACGGGATAACGGACGGTTCCGGAGCAGTTACGGGCATACAGATTGCACAGCCGGAAGTCTATCCGCAGAACGGGACCTATACGACACAGCAAAGGATTACAATAGATGTTCCGATCGGATACAAGGCCTATTACAGCTGGGCGGCCGCAGATACGCTGACACCGCAGAATGGAACGTTATATACCGGCGGCATTACGATGCCTGAGGGCAACTCTGTTTTGTCTGTAATCATTACAGACGGGAATGGAAACAGCAGCCAGGTGAAACAGGTCAGCTATACGTATCAGCCATAAGGATGTTTAAATATTTGCTGCAGATTGGATTCCCGGACGCTTGGAGAGGGACATTTTCCATCATCCGGCGTCCGGGAGCCCAAAATGCAGCAATATTTATATTTATAATTATTTTTATTTCATTAATTCAATGACCCCTTTGTCAAGCCTTGCAATGCGGACCTGTGAATAAATGGAAAATCCCTGTTCTTCGAGCTTTGCACGCCCTGGCTGAAATGATTTTTCGATTAATATGCCGATACCCGCAATCGTTGCGTGCGCTTTGCGTATTAAGCGGATGGCGCCAGTCGCGGCTTCACCGTTTGCTAAAAAATCATCAATGATCAATACATGGTCCTGTTCGCTGATCAGATGTCTGGCAAGCGTCAGTTCGTAGCTGGAGCCTTTTGTATAAGAGGTGACGATCGTCTGGTACATATTTTCGTTGAGCACTTTGGATGGGGATTTTTTTAAAATCAGCAAAGGGACCTGCATCGCATGCGCAGTCATCAATGCAGGGGCGATGCCGGAGCTTTCGATTGTGATTACTTTTGTAATGCCCTTGTTTTTAAAATGCTCCGCGAAATCTTCTCCGATCGCCTGCATAAGTTCCGTGTCGATCTGATGGTTTACAAACCCGTCTACTTTTAAAATATTTTCATTGACCGCAATGCCTTCTTTTAATACTCTTTCTTCCAGTAATTTCATAATCAGTTATCCTCCTCGTGTATGTTTCTGTTCCAAAGTTTAATCCTGTGGATATAATTCCTCATAAAACTGCTCCGTTAAATAATCTAAAAAGGCGTCCGTATAAGCCGGAAACTGTTTGGAAAGCGCCTGCTTCATATAACGGCTGCGTTTAAAATATTTTTGCTGCAGTTCTTCCATCGGCCCGATTTCCATAGCGGCATCAATAGTTTCGGCAGGGAAGTTGTCAAAAAACCATGTTTTTGCCGCTTCTGTTTCTTCGGATTCTTTTTTTACCTGCAATTTTAAACTGCCTAGCTGCATATAAGACCGTATGCCGATGCCGAGAAAAATAAGAAACAGGATGCCCATAACGACTCCCATAAGACTTTTCATATAAGCGGCAAACTGCAGCGGTATGATGCCGGTGAACGTAAGGAGCATCAAAATAATACCGGCAGCTCCTACAAGAATGAAAGAATAGGCCGTGGATTTCATGTCTTCATATTTTG
This sequence comes from uncultured Eubacterium sp., assembly GCA_948468465.1. The sequence goes on from CAOKJJ010000068.1 coordinate 15,440, forward strand.
TTCCCATTTCCACATACGCCTTGGTTCCGTCAGACAACGCATGCAGATTTTCATGGCTGTCGATTTGATTGAGTATTTTTGCTTTTTGTTCTGCCGGAGCGCTGTCAAGCTCTACGGGCAGGGTGTTTACTAAAGGCGAACCGCATTCGGCGCATACGGTAATGCCGTCGCGGTATTCCGCCTTGCATTTTGGACACCACATAGAGTTCCTCCTGTTTGTTATATTTTATCTGGACATTTCAATGGCAATCCGATAAGATGAAATTATTATACCACATTCCAAACGAAAATCTATGGCAAATTACAAATAGGAGCAAAAACTATGAAAATAACGATTTTAACAGTTGGAAAAATAAAGGAAGCGTTCTACCGGGATGCAGCGGCGGAGTTTCAAAAGCGTCTGAGCCGGTATGTGAAGCTTGAAATCATAGAAGTCCCGGATGAAAAGACGCCGGAGGAAGCATCTGACCGGGAAAAAGAAAAGATTTTGGAACTGGAAGGCGCCCGGCTTATGAAATATATCCGGCCGGACATGTATGTCATTGCGCTTGCGATCGAAGGACGCATGCTGAATTCCATTGAATTTTCCGAAAAAATAAGGCTGCTCGGCGTAAATGGAACGAGCCATATCGCGTTTGTCATAGGCGGATCGCTTGGATTGGCGGACAGCATCGGCAGGCGGGCGGATGTAAAGCTCAGCTTTTCGAAAATGACATTTCCGCATCAGCTGATGCGCGTGATTTTACTGGAGCAGATTTACAGAAGCTATCGGATTATGAACCGTGAGCCGTATCATAAATAGGGGTGTACAGAATATAAATAAAAGGCAGATAGCCGAAGTTATCTGCCCTGCATCCTGAATGAAATAGGTGGGTGACAATCCACATCTCCTAACTACGGGCGACGGCCGCCTGTTCCGTCCTCTGATTTCATTCATTATAGCTTACCCGTTTGGTAACTTAATTATATAACAAATTCAGTTTGTGTCAAGTCTTTTTAATGTGCCTTTTTTTAGATATCTTTCGGCGTTGCAAGTACTTAGGGAATGCAATGTTTTGGCAAAGTATCTGCCACTGGCTGTGATTCTTACAGCTACACGGATATATTCTCCGTTTATATAATACAGTTTTACAAACAAAATAGAATTATCTTTTGGATTTATCCCCACATAATCCGGGGCGTTTATTATCATGCTGATATCCCTATAATATTTGTCAAATTCGTAAGGATGTCTGTTCTTAATATGTTCTATATTGGATTCACCTATGAATACTGGTGTATCAGGGAGAATATTCAAACCCAATGTTTTTATAACAGATTGGGAAATATAGCCGATGATTTCCATTGTCAGTACCTTTCGTATTAAGTTTGTCTGATGTGTTTGCTATAGCATTATATCATAAGTTATTCGAAAATGAAAACATTTCCTTGACAATTCGATGACATTCTTGCGTGTGATTTTTCTTAATGAAATCTTAAGATTTTTTTATAAATATCCAGCTTGTAAAAATAAGCCGCATTGATTAAAATACAGTATGGATTGCAAAAAGAAAAAGATTTTAACATGAGGAGTGATGCAACAATGTTTCGCAATTCCGTACTGATTATACCGTCCCTGAATCCGGATACACGATTGATTTCTTATGTCAGAGATCTTACCGCAAACGGTTTTAGCAAAATCATACTTGTGGATGACGGAAGCAGCCCGAAAAATAAGCCGGTCTTTGACGCTATCTGTTCTGAAATGAACTGTGATCTGCTCGTGCATACGGTAAATATGGGAAAAGGCCGTTCCTTAAAGGATGCGTTTAACTATTATTGTCAAAAATACGCGGATGATTACGCTGGAGTGATTACCGCGGACGCAGACGGGCAGCACACGCTGGAAGATGTGATTCGGCTGGATGATGCTATTGCAGCGCATCCGGGGTCGCTGATTTTGGGCGTCCGGGATTTTGACGATCCATCTGTTCCGTTTAAAAGCAAATTTGGAAATAAACTGACGAGGCAGATACTGCGTCTTTTCATCGGAAATGCACAACAGGAAGGGGCTCACAGCCATGCAAAAGCAATTTCAGATACGCAGACCGGGCTGCGTGCGATTCCAAACGCATTCCTTGCAGATTATCTGACGCTTGCAGGAGAACGATTTGAATATGAGACAGCTATGCTGATAGAAGCGCTGCATACACATACGCCAATCAAAGAAGTTCCGATACAGACGGTTTATGCGGATGATAACAGGGAAACGCATTTTCGGCCATTCGCGGATTCCGCGGCTATTTACGGACAGATTTTTTCTACGTTTTTTAAATATGCAGCCGCTTCGTTATCGTCTTTTTTATTGGATTATGGCATGTACAGCCTTTTTATACTGCTGCTTGGATGTTTGCCTCTTGGCGCGAAAATCTGGATATCCGCTGCATGTGCACGGATTTTATCTTCTCTTTATAATTATACGGTAAATAAAAACGTGGTTTTTAAACAGCATGCGCATGCAAAAAATACACTTGAAAAGTACTATGTATTGTGCGCGGTACAGCTTTGCTGCAGTGCACAGCTTGTATGGCTGATCTGTAAGTATACCGCTTTTTCGGAGATCCCGGTAAAACTGTTCGCGGATACGGTTTTGTTTGTCCTTAGCTTTTATATACAAAAAAACTGGGTGTTCCGGGAACAAAATCAAAACGGGCGCTTTTTACAAATCAGTATGAGGAAGACCGGATGAAAGAAAGGATCCTATCATAATGCAATTGATACTGCGTTTTTGTCTGCTGATCATTTCGATCACAGGCTATCTTATATTTTTTACTCAAAAATACCGGATTCGGATGGAATTTGCCCCTGCGCTTTTTTGTGCCTGGACAAGCAATTTGTTATTTGCAGCCGGGCTTTTGAACTTTTTGCCGCATATGGTCTGGCTGCTGTGGGGCGGTGGTTTTTTCCTGCTTGCCTGGTCATTGAAACATAAATATCGGCTGGATGGGCGCAGTGTGTTTTTGTATGGCATGTTTTTGTGTGCCGCCGTATATTTCTTTTTTATGATGCAGGGAGCGCACATGACAAGCTATGATAATTTCAGCCATTGGGCGACCGTTGTCAAAGACATGCTTCGTGAAAACCGAATGCCGAACTTTGAAGACGAGATCATTCGTTTTCAGTCTTATCCGCTTGGAAGCTCCTTATTTATATATGGAGTCTGCCTGCTGGTTGGTGAGGCGGAAGGCTGCATGCTTTGGGCGCAGCTTTTGATGCAGGTTAGTTTTTTGTTCTGTCTGGCTGTTTTTGTGCGAAAAAAGAACAAATATGCAGCGTTTATGCCTGTCATTTACGGCATATGGGCGTTGTCCGCCAATAACAGCATATACGAGCTGCGGGTGGATACGCTGCTGCCGTTAGCGGGCGCAGCATCCTTTGTGATCATTTACTATTACCGAAAAACCCCGAAGCAGGCGCTCTGCAGCGCGTCAGGTATCTGGATGCTGCTTATAAATATAAAAAACAGCGGCATCTTTTTTTATCTGGCGTGCATTCTGTTTTTTATTTGTTATGAAAAAAAAGAGCTGAGGGGGCAAAAACGCTGTTTTTTATGCTACGGATTATTTGCGCCGCTGTTTACAATGTTTTTGTGGAAAAGGCATGTAGCTTTTGCGTTTACAGATGGGATGTCTTCCAAACATTCGATGGATCTGACGCATTTTAGCGAGATGGCAGCAAAAAAGACAGCTGAGGATGTGGCTGGCATCGGTATTCAGATATGCAAGCGTTTTGCTGATCCTGACAATATTGAGATGAAAATGATGCTTCTTTTGACAGCCTTTTTATTTGCGGCCGCAATAGGGCTGAGAAAATACGGGCTGATGAAAAAAATGGCCGTTCTTTGTGCCGTTTCCTGGGGATGTCTGGCTGTTTATACAGCATCCTTGTATGCAATGTACGTGTTTTCCATGCCGATGGGAGAATCTGCGCGTCTGGCAAGCTATGACAGATATATACTTTCTGTTTTGATATTTCTATATGGAATCGCAGTAACTGTTTTTCTTTCTGAGATACAAAAGATACCGGCTTTCAGCAGCGCAAACCAAATACATTGGCCGTCTTCTTGTATTATAACGATAACGGTATTGTTATCTGCCGCGTTAATCTGGCAGGTGTATCCCCGTCTGTCCAGGCTTTATGAAAAACCAGGTTTTGATGGAACAAAACGCAGCGATTTACAAAAGCTGATCAAAAAATACGGCATAAAAGAAGGGGATTCCTGCTTTATTTACTGTAATGGCTCCGATGATGATGTCAGATATTTGTTTTATCTGTCCCGCTATGAATTATGGTCGCACGAGATTCTTGTTTCATCAGCAGAAGCATTTGCAAAACAAAAAGAGCAGATTCCTGACTACGATTATCTGATCATATGGGAACCGGACGCGCATTCCGACAGCTATTTAAGGCAGACTGCGCACGGCGGGCATCAGGGGATGGAAAAAATCGCAGTTTCCTCCCACAATCTGTAGCAAACGCATGGCAGCGGCATTTAGCTGTTCCTGCGAATCCGGATCAAACGCAGGACGTCATGATACAGGCCCTCTTTATCTTCTAAGTCTATCATGAGCCATCTCTGCCCGTTTCCTTCCTGCGTTTGACTGTAGATGCCAGATAATGCATCCGTACATTCCGGCAGCATTTTTTCGACAAGCGTTTTTTCTTTTTTGCCTACAACAACCAGCACTGTAAAATAGCCTTCCCTTGGATATATCGTGCATAATGTTTTTCCAGCTTTTTTAAATTTTAAATTCCAGCCCTTTTCCCAGCTGCATGAACTGTATTCTATTTTTTCGCTGCATTGATAGGTATCCCTGATTTCTGAGCAAAACTGCATAAAAACAGAATTGTTTACATATTCGCTTATTTCCACTATTGTTGGACAGTGATTTTTATTTTGCAAGTGAATCATATATCTGCATCCCTCCAAATTGAAAGCTGTATTTCTGACAGAATACCACAATTATACCAGAATTGCTACTAAAATTTTGCTGTTTTTATTAAATCAACATTTAACAGCACCATAGTACTTTACACAGAAGTCTCTATTTAGTATAATAAATAAAAACACACTGCCGCAAATCGAAGGCGGTTTTATCGTTACTGTCTGATTCAAGCCTGAACCACGCTGCAAGGCCGCATATCAGTAACGTTTCATCCGGTCATGATTGAGACAGCGTTCCGAAAGGGGAGAAGAAAAATGAGCACATTTATTATTGCAGAAATAGGAATTAACCATAATGGAGATCTGGAGCTTGCGAAAAAACTGATCGACACAGCAGTCTTAGCCGGATGCGACGCAGTGAAATTCCGCAAACGAACGATACAAGAGTGTTACACGAACGAATATCTGGATGAATTGGAAGATTCACCTTGGGGACATACAAGACGTGTAAAATTTGAAAATCTGGAGTTTGGAAAAGAGCAGTTTGATGAAATTGACGCTTACTGCAGGAAAAAATCCATTGCATGGTATGCATCCGCTTATGATATTCCATCACAGCTTTTTCTGCGTCAGTACGATCATAAATACAATAAAATAGCATCCGCGATGCTGACAAACGACCCGCTGCTTGAAACTGTTGCCCAGGAAGGCCGTTATACGTTTCTGGCGACAGGAATGAGCACTTTTGAAGAGATTGACCATGCCGTTGAGATTTTTAAAAAGCATGATTGTCCATTTGAACTGATGCATTGTATCAGTACGTATCCGATGATCAGCCTGGATGCAAATCTAAGAATGATCTATACACTTAGAGACCGGTACCACTGCAAGGTTGGCTACAGCGGGCATGAGATAGGCACACTGGTCAGCACCTGTGCTGTGGCTATGGGAGCGACTTCTGTGGAACGCCATATTACACTGAACAAGACATTTTATGGAGATGAACAGAAGGCATCGGTAGATCCTGTAGAACTATGGAAACTGGTAAAAGACATTCGCGAAACAGAACAGATTATGGGCACAGGAGAAAAAATATTTTCAGATGCAGAACTCAGATTAAGAAAAAAATACAGAAGCTGACATAAAATAAGACAAAGCTGTACAGAAAATGCTGTATGGCTTTGTTTTGGCGTATAAAACGCAAAAAACATTGGAAAGGAGACGCAGGTGGCAAGACGTGACAAAATAAACTACTATCTGGATCTTGCAGATGTTGTATCCAAGCGGTGCACCTGTCTGCGCAGGCATTACGGCGCTGTCATCGTAAAAAATGATGAAGTCATTGCAACTGGCTATGCGGGTGCGCCAAGAGGAAGAAAAAACTGTACAGATCTTGGCTACTGCATACGCAGACAGATGAACATTCCAAGGGGCGAACGGTACGAGCTGTGCCGCAGCGTCCACGCGGAAGCAAATGCGATTATCAGCGCGGAACGGGAAAAAATGATTGGCGCAACGATGTATATTTCCGGGCGCGAAGCAGACAGCGGGGAATATATCAAAAATTCGAACAGCTGTTCCATGTGCAAGCGCCTGATTATTAACGCCGGCATCCGCAGCGTGTTTATCCGTGATACCGATGAGGCTTATCGTGAGATTGACGTCAATGACTGGATTATCAATGATGAATCTTTAGACGGAAATTTTGGGTATTAATGTTACTTGTGCAGCATACAATAGTATCAATATTATGACTGGATACAGCCGGAGCTGCTATGAAAAAACGAGGGATTTTCTCCAGCGAACTGAAAGAAAATGTCGTAAAAGCATTTGAACTTCCACCGGATCTGGCCTATGGAAGCGTGCTTTTGTCGGTCACAGGGCAAAATGAGCTGCTGATCGAAAATTACCGCGGCATTTTGGAATATAAAGACGAGCATATCCGCATCCAGGCAAAGGACTGCCGGATTCTTGTAATCGGGAAACGGCTTTTGATCGAATATTACACCAACGAAGAAATGAAGATCAAAGGCCTGATCGAACAGATTATTTATGAAAACTGAGGTGTACTATGCTGTTGCGTCTGATCAAATATTTTCGCGGTTATGTAGAAGTTGCGCTGCAAGGTTATGCACCGGAACGTTTTTTCAATCTTTGCAGCAACCACAACATCCTGATCTGGGATCTGCGCCAGGAAGGAGAGATTTATTATTTTTATATATCCGTAGACGGCTTTCGCAGCCTAAAGCCGCTGTTAAAAAAGTCCGGTACGCATGTAAAAATCAGCAGAAAAAATGGCATGCCGTTCTTTTTCTTTCGTTACCGGAAACGGAAGATTTTATTTATAAGCGTATTTTTATGCATGATGCTATTGTATACGCTGTCCCGGTTTGTATGGAAAATCCAGATCAACGGCAACGACAGTGTCACGGATGACAGCCTGCTGCAGTTTCTGGAAGAAAAAAACAGCTCTTATGGGACACCAGTCTCAGAGATAGACTGTACAAAATTAGAAGAGGAAATCCGCAGCTGTTTTAAAAGCATTATCTGGACTTCTGTAAAACGGGAAGGAACGACGCTTACGATTGACGTGCAGGAAAATCTGGTCGTAGTGTCGCAGTCGCCAAACGCACAGCTGCCGGAAGAATTCCAGCAGCAGGAGCAAAAAGGCTACGATCTTCTGGCGCTGCATGACGGCACAATCGAAAGCATTTTCGTACGCAAGGGAACACCGCTCGTACAGCAGGGAGATACCGTAAAAAAAGGGGATGTCCTTGTTTCCGGCGCTCTGCCGATCTATGATGACAGCGGAACGCTGACCGATTACCAATATTGTACGGCGGACGCGGATATTCAGTTAAGGACAGAATATGCCTATCAAGACCGCTTTCCTGCAAAGCATACGTGGAAAAATTACAGCGGACGCTCTCAAGACCGTTTCGGAATAAGCTTCGGAGACTTATACTTCCAACTGCCCTGGAAAAAGACCGGCTATGAGCAGTATACGGTGATGGATACGAGAACGCAGGTACGCCTGTGTGACTCTTTTTATCTTCCGATTTATTTTGTACGGCGCACGTATGAAGAATATGAGGATACAACGTCTGTCTATACGAAAAAAGAGGCGCAACAGCAGGCCGCACAGCATTTAACGGAATTTTTAGAAAAATTGACGCAAAAAGGTGTGCTCATTTTGGAAAAACATGTTATGATAAGAACGGAAAAAAATAAATACACCGTATCGGGAACGATTACCGTGCTGGAAAAAACGTTTCAGTATGCCGTAAATGCGGAACAAGTAAACGATACGGGAGATGAAGGGAATGTAGAAAATGAGTCTGAATGAGATATGCATGGAA
>CAOKJJ010000069.1 GCA_948468465.1 uncultured Eubacterium sp.
GCAAACAAAAAGAAGATCAGGAAGGTGATTGCATGTCAGTAAAAGACACCAGAATTAAACCATACACAGGAGAAAAGATTAAAATCCACCCATATGAGCATAAGGCACAGTATTACGAAACAGATCAGATGGGAATCATACACCATTCCAATTATATCCGATGGATGGAAGAAGCCAGGATGGATCTGATGGACCAGATGGGATTCAGCTACAAAGCGATGGAAGAGATGGAAATTATCAGTCCGGTGCTTTCGGTAAACTGTGAGTATAAGAGCATGGTGCATTTTCGTGATACGGTCGTTATCGAAGCCAGGATGGTCGACTATAACAGTGTAAAAATGAAGATCGTTTATCGTATGACGGATAAAGAAACTGGGGAACTGCGTGCAGTGGCACAGAGCGAGCATTGTTTTTTGAATAACAGCGGAAAACCGATTTCTTTAAAACGGTCTTATCCTGAGATTGATACAAAGTTCTTTACGTTGTATGACGAAGACGGGGAAGAGATTACAGAATTTTAAGCCGGCGCCTGCCGCTGGCTGTCAATAGAAAATGAAGGAGTCATTCATGAGCGAAAAGCTGGTTTTGATCGACGGACACAGTATATTAAACAGGGCCTTTTTCGGCATTCCTGATTTATCGAATTCCGAAGGGCTGCATACGAATGCAGTATACGGATTTTTGAATATTTTATTTCATATTCTAGAAGAAGAACAGCCGGATTATCTGACCGTTGCGTTTGATGTGAGCGCGCCGACGTTTCGTCATAAAATGTATGCGGATTATAAAGGAACGAGAAAACCGATGGCGGATCAGCTGCGGGAACAGGTGCCGGTGATGAAAGAGCTGCTCCAGGCAATGGGCGTTGCGATTGTAGAAAAAGAAGGATATGAAGCGGACGATCTGCTTGGCACGATTGCAAAACGCGCGCAGGCACAGGGAATGCTTGTTTCGATTGTATCCGGCGACAGGGATTTGCTGCAGCTGGCGTCAGAGCATATTAAAATCCGCATTCCAAAGACAAAAAAGACCGGGACTGAGGTAGAAGATTACTATGCGGCGCAGGTGATGGAAAAATACAGCGTGACACCGGAGGAATTTATTGATGTAAAAGCGCTGATGGGCGATTCTTCGGATAATGTGCCGGGAGTGCCTGGAATCGGTGAAAAGACAGCTGTAAAAATCATCAGCCAGTATCACAGCATTGAGAACGCATATGCGCATATTGACGATATGCCAAAATCAAAAGTCCGGGAGTCGTTCCGGGAAAATTACGAGAAGGCGCAGTTTTCAAAAAAGCTTGTTACGATAGAGGTCTATGCGGATATTGATTATGATATTTCCGGGGCAAGGCTTGGCAATCTGTATACGCCGCAGGCTTATGAAATGTGCAGGCGTCTGGAGTTTAAAAATATGCTGGCACGGTTTCAGGGCCAAATGGAAAAAACAGAGGAAAATCCGGTCAAGGAGTATTTGAAACTGGTAACGGATGCCGCGCAGGCCGCACAGATATTTGAAACGCTCAAAACAGCGGAAAAATCCGCGGTTCAGCTTATCACAGAAGAAAAGGGAAGCATTGTCGGACTGTCAGCCGCGGTATCTGAAAAAGAAGTTTATTTTATTCCATGCGGACAGGATGTTATCTCGCAGCAGCAGCTGTGCGAGCAGCTTGCGCAGGTTCTGACATCGGGAAATCATGTTGCGTCATTTGACATCAAGCATGCGTTGAAATATATAGATATTCCCGCGCAAAAGCAGTTATTTGATATTTCGATCGCGGCTTACCTGCTGAATCCTCTGAAAAGTGAATATCCTTATGAAGATGTTGCAAAGGATTACCTGGGGCAGATGTTTTTGTCGAGGGCGGATTTGATCGGAAAGGTGCCTTATGCGCAGGCGATGCGCGAGCAGCCGCAGCAGTTTCTGGAGGCAGTCTGCTATCCGGCATATACGGCTTATCACGCGATGGATGTGCTGATGGAAAAGCTTGCCGCGGCAGGCATGCAAAAGCTGTTTACAGATGTTGAAATGCCGTTGGTCTATACGCTGTCGGATATGGAAAAAGAAGGGATTTACTGCGATTCCAAAGCGCTGGAGGAATACGGAAATAAGCTGCAGGAACGTATTTTGGAGCTGGAAAAGATCATTTATGAAGGCGCCGGAGAGACGTTTAATATTAATTCGCCAAAACAGCTCGGCGTGATTTTATTTGAAAAGCTGAAAATGCCGTATGGAAAAAAGACGAAAACAGGTTATTCGACGGCGGCGGATGTGCTGGACAAGCTGGCTCCGGAATATCCGCTCGTTGCGCAGATTTTAGAATACCGACAGCTGGCAAAGCTGAAATCCACGTATGCGGATGGACTGGCAGCGGTGATCGGTACAGACGGGCGGATTCATACGACGTTTAACCAGACGATTACCGCGACCGGGCGTTTAAGCAGTACAGAGCCGAATCTGCAGAACATTCCCATTCGGATGGAGCTTGGCAGGCTGATTCGCAAAGTATTCCTGCCGAGGGAAGGCTGCGTGTTTTTAGACGCGGATTATTCCCAGATCGAACTGCGTGTGCTGGCGCATATGTCCGCGGATGAAAATCTGATTCAGGCATATAAACAGGCGCAGGATATCCACCGTATGACGGCGTCACAGGTATTTCATGTCCCGTTTGATGAAGTGACGGATTTACAGCGCAGAAACGCAAAAGCAGTAAATTTTGGGATAGTATACGGAATCAGTTCGTTTGGGTTAAGTCAGGATCTGAGCATTACGAGAAAAGAAGCGCAGGACTATATCGAACAGTATTTTCAGACATATCCCGGTGTTAAGGCATTTTTGGATAAAATGGTAAAAGAGGCAAAAGAAACAGGGAAGGTTGTTTCGATGTATGGCCGCATACGTCCCGTGCCGGAATTAAAATCAAGCAATTTTATGCAGCGGTCTTTTGGAGAGCGTGTGGCGATGAATTCTCCGATTCAGGGAACGGCGGCGGATATTATTAAAATCGCGATGAATCGGGTGCATGACAGACTTTTGGCAGAGGGATTGAAATCCAGGCTGATTCTGCAGGTGCACGATGAGCTTCTTGTAGAGACGTATCGGGAAGAGATGGAACAGGTATCGGAAATATTGAAGCAGGAGATGCATCATGCGGCAGATCTGGCAGTTGCGCTGGAGATAGACATGCATTCTGGCACAAACTGGTATGAGGCAAAGTAGACAGACAGCAGCGGTTCAGCGGGTTATCGGAACGGCTGCTGGAAATAAGAAACGGTCAGGGTGAACGGAATGAAATTTATTGGAATTACGGGCGGGGTCGGTGCTGGAAAGTCTACCATACTTGCCTATCTGAGGAAAAATTACAGGGTCAGGACGCTGATAGCGGATGAGGTCGCCCATGATATTATGGAGCCGGGATACGACTGCTATGTAAGGCTGCAAAAAGAATTTGCACAGGAAAAAATATGGCTCCATAACGGCAGGTTCAACAGACAGCGTCTGGCGGAGGTTATCTTTGCGGACGAGGAAAAGAGGGAGCGGCTGAACAGCATCGTCCACCCTGCGGTAAAGGAATATATTTTAAAGGAAGTGGAAAAAGAACGCAGGAGCGGATCGACAGATTATGTTGTATTGGAAGCGGCGCTTTTGATTGAAGATGGCTATGGGCAGATTTGCGACGAGCTGTGGTATGTTTATGTGACAGAGGAAAACCGCAGACAGCGCCTGATCGAAACCCGCGGCTATTCGGATGAAAAGATAGAGCAGATGTTTGCGGCACAGCTTACCGAAGGAGAATACCGCAGGCACTGCCAGGTGGTCATAGATAATAACGGACCGATTGCGCAGGTTTATTTGCAGCTGGCGCAGCTGCTGAATGATAAAGGAGACAGAAGTATGGAAAGAGCACTCGGACGGGAAGACAGACGAAAAGACGCACAAAAGGAAGAAGAGCTGCAATACGTATTCGGACTGGATATCGGTACGCGCAATGTGGTAGGTACGGTAGGATATAAAAAAGATAAAGAATTTATTGTAGTCGCGCAGTACGCGATGGAGCATGAGACAAGAGCGATGCTGGACGGCCAGATTCATGATATCGGCCGTGTCGGACGTACCATATCCATGATTAAAGAAAAGCTGGAAGATCAGATCGGACAGGAGCTTACCGAAGTGTGCATAGCAGCAGCCGGACGTGTGTTAAAAACCGTGACGACATATGTGGAGTATGAATTTCCGGAAGAAACAGTAGTGACCGGGGAGCATATCCATACGCTGGACCTGCTTGGCGTGGATAAGGCGGCGCAGGAATTAAAAGAAGCGAACGATACAAAATACAAGTTTTACTGTGTCGGCTATTCGGTTATGAAATATTATATCAATGATGAAATATTTTCCAACCTGGAAAGCCATAAGGCGGATAAAATATCGGAAAAGATTATTGTGACGTTTCTGCCGGAAGATGTTGTGGATGGATTGTATATGGCCGTTGGATTTGCCGGGCTTACGGTTGCCAACATGACGCTGGAGCCGATTGCCGCGATTGACGTGGCCATTCCTGAAAATTTCCGCATGCTGAACATTGCGCTGGTAGATGTCGGCGCCGGAACATCGGATATTTCCCTGACGAGAGACGGCAGCATTATTGCCTACGGCATGATTCCATTTGCCGGAGATGAGCTGACGGAGATGATCGTGCAGCATTATCTTGTTGACTTTAAGATGGCGGAGCATATTAAGCTGTCCGCGGCTGTGGATGATGAGATTGAATTTGAAGATATTATGAGCTTAAAGCATACGATCAAAGCGGAAGAAGTATGGAAGCTGACAGAGCCGTTAGTCGACAAGATGACGACCGAGGTGGCGGCAAAGATCAGGGAATTAAATGGGGATCAGAGTGTGAGCGCCACATTTATCGTAGGCGGAGGCGGAAAGATTCACGGATTTGATGAAATGCTTGCTCAAAAACTGGAGCTGCCGCAGGAGCGTGTGGCACTGCGCGGCGAGGAAGTGTTAAAAGAAGTTACCTTTGTGCAGGAGGATATTGTAAAAGATCCGCTTCTTGTAACGCCGATTGGTATCTGTCTGAATTATTACGAGCAGAAAAATAACTTTATTATGGTACGGTTTAACGGGGAGCGGTTAAAGCTGTATGATAATAACAAACTAACGATCGTAGACGCAGCCATTCAGGCTGGATTTCCAAATGACCAGCTGTTTCCAAAACGTGGGCGTGAGATTAATTTTACGGTGAACGGCAGGCCGCGCATCGTCCGGGGAGACGCCGGAGAAGCGGCAATTATACGGATGAATGACCGTCCGGCTTCGATCAATACGCCGATTGAGCCGAACTGCGTCATTACAATTGAACCTTCCACCGCAGGAAGAGAGGCGCACTATCTTGTCGGTCAGCTGGAAGAATATCACAGCTCGACGATTACGTTTGAGGTAAACGGCAAGCTCATTACCTGTCCGCGTTATGTGGAAGTAAACGGCGTATTGGAGCCGCCGACCTATGAGATCAAAGAGCATGACGCGATCGTGACAAGGAGCTTTTATACCGTAGCGCAGCTGGCGGAGTTTATGGACGTAGAGCTGGATATGGATGCGGATATTCTGGTCAATAACCGCGTCGAAGACTTGCAGGCGCTTGTATACGAGAATTTCAGCGTGGACTGGAAAGTCATTTCCTATCGCTCGACGCCGCAGGATGTATATCCGGACGCGCCGCCGAAAAGACTGCCGCAGCCTGCCGAAAGCGATGCCGTCCGTCAGCAGGAACGCATCGAAGGCCCGGTGCATATTCCAATGCTGCCGCAAAACGGCGCCGCACAGAACAAAGCGGCGGCTGCACAGATACAGCCCGATGCAGGCGTGCAGGCAGCTGCTTCGGACTTGCCTGAACAGCTGCCGCCGCTGCCGGAGATTGATGATCTGAGCCTTACGCCGGAAACAACAGACAGCAGCCGGAATGCGGCGGATGATACGGCATCAGACCATACCGCATCAGATCATACGGTATCAGCAAACACAGCTGTTCCGCCTGTGAATGCAGAAGTATTGCTGGATGTTGTAAAAGATACACTGGCAGGAACACCTGCGGATGCAGCATATACAGGGCCGGCTTCGGCAGCGACGCCGATACAGGGAGGCACAGCGTCTTCAGGTCAGCAGGAACTGCAGCAGCCATTGAGCCAGCAAGTACCGCAGCAGCAGACAGGTCAGCCAGCACCGCAGCAGCCACAGCAAATGCAGCAGCAGTCATCAGAACAGCAAACACAGCAGCACGCATTACCGCAGCAATCGCCGCAACAGCAGGTACAGCAATCGTTACAGCAGCAGTCGCCGCAAACGCAGCAGCAGTCATCACCGTTGCAGGAACCGCAAATGCAGCAGTTATCACCGTCACAGGAACTGCAAACAAAGCAGCAGGAAGAACCGTCCATGGCGGTTACTGTAAACGGAGAAACGATTGTGATGAAGCGCAAAAAAGAATATATTTTTGTAGATATTTTTGATTATATATTATTCGATCTGTCACAGTCGCGCGGACGGATGCTTGTGACACAAATAAACGGCGAAGATGCGCAATATACACAGCTGCTGCATCCGGGAGATAAAATAGACATTTATTGGAAGGAAAACTGACATGGAATTATGTAGTATTGCAAGCGGCAGCAGCGGAAACTGTATTTGTGTCGGCACGCAGGAATCCCATCTGCTTGTGGATGCGGGAATCAGCGGGAAACGGATTGAATCGGGACTCAATTCCGTAGGATTAAAGACGAGCGAGATGGAAGCCATCCTGGTGACGCATGAGCATATTGACCATATCGCAGGGCTCGGCGTGCTGGCAAGACGTTATGGACTGCCGATATACGGGACGCAGGGAACGCTGGACGCGGTACGTGCGGTGAAGTCTGTCGGCGCGATTGATCAGGAATTGATGCATCCGATTGTACCGGAGCAGGAATTTCAGATTGGAGATATGATCGTGCATCCGATTTCGATTTCACATGATGCGGCGGATCCTGTCGCTTACATTATGAAAACAGACGATAAAAAAATCGGTGTCATTACAGACCTTGGCACTTACGACGACAGTCTTGTGGAAAAGCTGCAGGAAATGGATATTTTACTGCTGGAAGCAAACCATGATGTGCGCATGCTTCAGACTGGCAGCTATCCATATCCGCTCAAACAGCGTATTTTAGGCGATAAGGGGCATTTGTCCAATGTGCTGTCCGGGCGTCTGCTCGGCCGTCTTTTGCACGATCGCTTTCGGGCGGTTGTGCTGGGACATCTGAGCAAGGAAAATAACTTTGCGGAGCTTGCGTATGAAACGGTGCGGCTGGAAGTATCAATGGGCGAAAATCCCTATAAAGGAGACGATTTTCCGATTTATGTGGCAAAGCGCAGCGAAGCGTCACAGATGATTTGTGCGTAGCAGACAGCGGATGCGGCAATTTTGCTGAAATAGCTGCCTGAGACGATTGGTGAATAAAAGAAAGAGAGAAAATAGAATGGAGCAGACAGCAGAAAAACGGTCAGATAAAACGATTATTACGGTACTTGGCAAAGATACGGTTGGAATTATCGCGAAAGTATGCACGTATTTATCAGAGAAAAACATCAATGTGTTAGACATTTCCCAGACAATTGTTCAGGGATACTTTCATATGATGATGATCGTGGAAATGAATGATTCTAAAGTGACATTTTCCAAATGTTCGGAAGAACTGGATAAAATCGGTGAAGCAATCGGAGTAAGCATCAAGTGCCAGAAAGAAGAAATTTTTGAAAAAATGCACCGAATTTAAAAAAATATAAAGAAAGGAAAAGCTGTAGCGGCAAGTTTCCCATGATAAATATACGAGAAGTAGCAGAGACAAATAAGATGATCGAGCAGGAAAACCTGGATGTGCGTACAATTACGCTTGGCATCAGCCTGTTAGACTGCATAGATTCGGATTTGGAAAAATTAAATGAAAAAATATACAGCAAAATTACGACGACGGCAAGAGATCTTGTAGCTGTCGGGCAAAAAATAGAAAACAGTTACTGCATTCCGATCGTAAACAAACGGATATCCGTGACACCGATCGCACTGATTGGCGGGGCAGCGTGCAGGACACCGGATGATTATGTGACCATTGCCCGTACGCTGGACCGTGCGGCGAAAAAAACAGGCGTGAATTTTATCGGCGGGTATTCCGCGCTTGTATCCAAAGGCATGACGGCGGCGGATGAAAACCTGATCCGCTCTATACCAAAGGCGCTGGCGGAGACAGATTTTGTATGCAGTTCGGTGAATGTCGGCTCGACAAAGACGGGCATAGATATGGACGCCGTACGGTTAATGGGAGAAATTGTAAAAAAGACGGCGGAACTGACGAAGGAAAAAGATTCGATTGGATGCGCAAAGCTTGTGATCTTTTGCAATGCGCCGGATGATAATCCCTTTATGGCAGGCGCCTTTCATGGAGTGACAGAGGCGGACGCGGTTATCCATGTCGGCGTCAGCGGTCCCGGCGTTGTAAAAACCGCGTTGGAACAGGTGCGTGGAGAAAGCTTTGAAGTGCTTTGCGAAACAATCAAGAAAACAGCGTTTAAGATTACACGCGTGGGTCAGCTGGTTGCGCAGGAAGCTTCCAGACGTCTGGGCATTCCGTTTGGCATTATAGATCTGTCATTGGCGCCGACGCCTGCGGTTGGGGACAGCGTTGCCGACATTCTGCACGAAATCGGCGTGGAGTATGCAGGAGCGCCAGGTACGACAGCAGCTTTGGCATTATTAAATGACCAGGTGAAAAAAGGTGGCATTATGGCTTCGTCTTATGTGGGAGGATTAAGCGGCGCGTTTATTCCGGTCAGTGAAGACCAGGGCATGATTGACGCAGTGGAAGCAAATGCGCTGACCCTGGAAAAACTGGAAGCGATGACATGCGTCTGCTCGGTAGGGCTGGATATGATCGCTATTCCGGGAGATACAAAAGCATCCTCCATATCCGGCATTATCGCAGACGAGATGGCGATCGGCATGATCAATCAGAAGACGACGGCGGTACGTCTGATTCCAGTCATCGGCAAAGATGTCGGCGGAAAGGCAGAATTTGGCGGACTGCTTGGCTATGCGCCGATTATGCCGGTAAATCCATACGACTGCAGTGCGTTTATTAGCCGTACCGGCAGGATCCCTGCGCCTGTGCACAGCTTTAAAAATTAATATGGAAAAAATGATCGTATTTTGCAGGAATGCAGTTGAAACGCTGACCTATTTTTCCATGCAGCTGGCAGATGCATTTGAAGCATGGGGATATGAGATTTTTTGGATGGATTTTGAAATGCTTGGCCTGAGCGCGTGGAAACTCAGGCAGGCTGTGAAGGAAAAAGAAGCGGTTCTGATTACGTTTAATTTTATTGGCTTAAGCGGGGAAGAAGAGCTGTGGGAGTTCGATGATACGGGAGAACCTGTCCGAAGCCTTTGGGAAAAGCAAAAGATTCCCTGTTTGAATATTATGGTAGACCATCCAATGTATTATTTTAAGGCGCTTCAGTATCCAGCTGCGGATCTGCGCACATTTTGCATTGACAGACAGCATGTATCGTATATGAAGCGATTTTATCCGGATGTTTTTTGTGAATTTTTGCCGCTTGCCGGAAACTGCGGCAGAGAGATCACCGCAGAGAGTGCTGTTTATCAGGCAGCTGCAGATAAAAGTACAGAGGACAAAACTGTATTGCATGAAACTGCAGATGAAGATTTTTTGTTTGAACAATGGAAAAAGCGTCCGTATGAACTTGTTTTTACAGCCAATTATGTTCCGGTATCGAATATTGACAGGCAGCTTGCGGCTATGGATCCTGAATATCGTGATTTTTATTATGAGATGATTGCGTCATTGATACAGCATCCAAAGCAGGACCTGGTGTCATGCATAGAAGCATTTTTGCGCCGTGAAATACCGGATCTGGATCAGGCGCAGCTATGCGAGAGTATGAGTACGATGCCGGCGGTAGATTTGTGGATTCGTACTTATTTCCGGGAAAAAACAGTGAAAACATTAGCGGAAGGCGGCATAAAAATACATTTGTTCGGCAAAGACTGGGAGAAAGTTTCGTGCGGCCGGCCGGAAAATCTGATGTCTGCCGGCCGGATGGTAGATTCTGCAGCCTGCGTGCAGGCGATGGCGCAGGCAAAGATCGCGCTCAATACCATGCCCTGGTTTAAAGACGGAGCACATGACCGTATTTTTACGGCAATGCTTCAGGGCGCCGCATCTCTTACAGACGACAGCATTTATTTAAGGGAACAGTTTCAGCATATGGATACGATCGTATATTATGACCTGCAAAACCTTGCGTCACTGCCGGAGCAAACAATGCAGCTTTTGGCAGATCAAAGAAAGCTATTTGAACTTTCGCTGCGTGCAAAAGCGGCAGCCAGACAATTCCATATGTGGAAAAACCGCGCGCAGCAGTTAAAGATGTATATATAAAGATGTATATATAGTAAGGAGGAATTTTTATGCAAACCGCATCCTTGGAACAGATGTTAAAAACAAATTCCTATCCGGGCAGAGGAATTGTCATCGGACTGTCCGAAAATAAAAAATACGCAGTTACGGCATATTTTATTATGGGACGAAGCGTCAACAGCCGCAACCGCATTTTCGTAACAGACGGCGAGGGAATCCGCACGCAGGCGTTTGATCCTGCGAAGCTGAGTGACCCAAGCCTCGTTATTTACGCCCCGGTACGTGTCCTTGGCAACAAAACAATCGTTACAAACGGCGACCAGACCGACACGATTTATGAGCTGATGGACAAGCAGCAGACATTTGAACAGGCGCTGCGCACAAGAACATTTGAACCGGACGCTCCGAATTACACACCGCGCATTTCCGGCATTATGCATATCGAAAACGGCAGCTACAATTATGCAATGTCTATTTTAAAGAGCAATGAGGGAAATCCGGATTCCTGCTGCCGCCATACATTTACATACGAACATCCGCTTGCAGGCGAAGGGCGTTTTCTGCACACATATGTTGGCGACGGCAGTCCGCTGCCGAGTTTTGAAGGCGAGCCTGTGCGCGTAGCCATTGCAGGAACGATAGACACGTTTACGGATCTGGTATGGACGAGCTTAAATGAAGAAAATAAAGTTTCTTTATTTGTGCGGTTTATTGACATTGAAACCGGAAAATATGAGACAAGGATTGTAAATAAGAATAAATAATATGTATGAATTAATCAAACAGGAAGGCCGGGCAAAACGCGGTATTTTCCATACGGTACATGGAGATATTCAGACGCCGGTCTTTATGAACGTAGGTACCTGCGGCGCGATTAAGGGCGCCGTATCAACCGATGATTTGCAGGGCATTAAAACCCAGGTGGAATTGTCCAACACTTATCATCTGCATGTCCGTCCCGGCGACTTTTTAATAAAAAAGCTGGGAGGACTGCATAAATTCATCGCATGGGATAAGCCGATATTAACAGATTCCGGCGGATTTCAGGTGTTTTCCCTGGCAAGCCTCCGCAAAATCAAAGAAGAAGGCGTATATTTCAACTCTCATGTAGACGGCCGCAAAATCTTTATGGGACCGGAACAGAGCATGCAGATTCAGTCCAATCTGGCATCTACGATCGCCATGGCATTCGATGAATGCCCGTCCAGCCGCGCGGACCGTTCGTATGTGCAAAATTCTGTAGACCGCACTGCCCGCTGGCTCGCGCGGTGCAAAGCTGAGATGAAACGGCTGAACAGCTTAGATGACACCATTAACAAACACCAGCTGTTATTTGCGATCAATCAGGGAGCGGTTTTTGAAGACATTCGGATAGACCACGCAAAACGCATCGCCGAGATGGAACTGGACGGCTACGCACTGGGCGGCCTTGCCGTAGGCGAGACACATGAGGAAATGTACCATATTTTAGACGTAACCGTACCGCATCTTCCGGTAAATAAACCAACTTATCTGATGGGCGTAGGCACACCGGAAAATATTCTGGAAGGCGTGGAACGCGGCGTGGACTTTTTCGACTGCGTCTATCCGACCAGAAACGGAAGGCATGGTCATGTGTATACCAACCATGGCAAGCTGAACCTGTTTAACAGGCAGTATGAGGCAGATATGCGCCCAATCGAAGAAGGCTGTCAGTGTCCGGCCTGCCGTACTTACAGCCGCGCGTATATCCGGCATTTATTAAAGGCAAAGGAAATGCTTGGCATGCGTCTGTGTGTACTGCATAACCTGTATTTTTACAATACAATGATGGAAGAAATCCGTAATGCGCTGGATGCCGGAAACTTTGCGGGGTATAAGGCGAAAAAGCTGGAGGGATTTCGAGAGGGTGCAAACTGACGGAGAGGTAACGATGAAAAAGAAGATTATACTTATTTATGAGTATTTTTATGAGTACTTTATACGAGACAGTATTGCGCCTGATGTTGAGATTGTAAAAGAATATAATATCAGAGGCATTGAGGATATAGAGAATATAGAGTCAAAACCCATAGTGGAAAGCGGCGGGGATGTATGTATTGGATATGCCATATATAACCGGAAGATGAAGCTGAAATTTGTGACTTTTTTGCTTTCCTGCGGGATAGACAGAAGCCGTATACTGGATATTTATAAATCTTATATGGCTGGATATTCCAAAAATCGTTTTCAGAGAGTCATGAACTGCAAATTAAATCAAAAACTGGATGGTCTTGTACTGGGAATCTCTCATGGGCAGGCTGGAATTGCAGAGGACAGGCTGCCTGGAAATGTCTGTAATTTATGTTATGGTTCTCAGGATATTTATTTTAATTATCTGACTTTGAAAAAATGCTATGAGCAGTATTATCATGAAATAAAAGATATCAAATATGCAGTTATAGATATGTTTGACTATTTTTATTTTAATTTTGACACAATATTGTCCGGTGCATTTGACATTTTTTTTGAAGCAAGCGGATTTTTATGCGAGGAACGTACACCGTGGAGCAGAGAACAAAGTGTTCAGGAAATCAATGAAATGCTGAAAGATATTTGGAAGGAAGGAAAGAACAGATCGGAACAGAATTTATTTTCTGAATTTTTCCCATATGCAAGGGAGGGGGACAACGGCGTATCGACAGATCATACGTATTATGACGCGGAGCTTGCAGACAGCGAGATAACAAAATATAAAAACCATCCTGTTATTCCAGCTGTCCAGACGAAAATTTTCCGGCATACGATTCAGTTTCAGACGGATCATATGGTAAAACTGCTTTTGCTGCTGAAAGAAATACAGCCTGAGATTCGTATTTTTATGGTACTCCTTCCAAAATATAAAATAGTTGAAGACGCGGAAAAGATATATAATCAGACATGGAAAACGTTTTTCATGAATATGATCGGTGAACTGAAAAAAGATTTTTCTTTAGAACTGCTGGATTTTAAAGATTATGAGGAAATTTCGGCATACAAAGAAAATTACAGGGATTTGTCGCATCTTGGATTTGATGGAGCGATTCGATTTACAGAGCATTTATCAGATTTATTACTTCATCAGTATGGGCTGGACTCACTATTTTGAGAGAAAAGGATAACAAATCGAAAATAACAATGAAAGAGAAAATCATACTTTTTTATGAATACCATTATTTTAACTTTATAAAAGACAGTATGGCACCTGATGTTGAGATTGTGAACAAGTATCTCGTAGACAGTGACGCGGATTTAGAGCAGATGGTGTCAGAGGGATTGAGGGAAAGCGATGAGCATACCTATATCGGAATTGCCGTAGACAACCGTTTTCGAAAAGAAACGCTACTGCAGCTCATGCTTTCCAGGAAAGTACCGGCAAATAATATACTGGACATCTATAAAGCTTACCTGGCAGGATATTCCAAAAACCGTTATCAGCGGATTATGAACCGCACGCCAGGCAAGAAGCTGGATGGACTTGTACTGGGCATTTCTCATGGAATGACAGGGATTGCGGAGGAAAAACTTCCCGGCAATGTCTGCAACTTATGCTACAGCTCACAGGACATTTATTTTAATTACCTGACATTAAAAAAGTGCTATGAAGAATATTATTATGAACTACAGCATTTAAAATATGTAGTCATAGACATGTTTGACTATTTTTATTTTAACTTTGATACGATTTTGTCCGGAGCGTATGACCGTTTTTTTGAAATGAGCGGATTTTTATGTGAAGAACGTGCTCCATGGAACAAACAAATTAGTGCGGAGCAGATAAACGAAATGTTGGATGGCTGGTGGCTGGAGGGCAAATCCATAAGGGAGCAGCAGCTGTTTTCCAAGCTGTTTCCATTTGCCAGAGAGCGTGACCGGGGAGTATATAAAAATTATCCGGTCTATGAACGTTTCCTGTCAGAAGATCAGATATGTACTTATAAGGAAAGACCGAATCTGGCAGCGCCTCAGATGAAAGTGTATGACCATACGATCAATTTTCAGATAAGCAATATGTTAAAGCTGCTTACATTTCTAAAGCATATGCAGCCGCAGATACAGATTTTTCTTGTGCTTTTGCCAAAATATAAGGCAGTAGAAGAAGCGGAAAAACAGGTGAATGAAACGTGGAAAAAGCTTTTTCTGAAAATTATAAATGAATTCAAACAAAATTTCGCGATAGAACTGCTGGATCTGAAAGGTCTGGAATGTATTTCCGCACAAAAAGAGTATTATGAAGATTTGACGCACCTTGGATATCAGGGAGCTTTGAAGTTTACAGAGCATCTTTCAGATCTGCTGGTTCACCAGTATGGTTTGAAGCTGTCATAGTGGGGTAAATATGGACAATAAATTAAGAAAAATGATCCAGTACTTTTTAAAGCGTTTTTTTCCTTCCGCATCGGACGCAATGGCCGATCACCTGCTGCAGTTTATCAAATTCGGCCTGATTGGGGTCAGCAATACGCTTGTCAGTTATTTGCTGAACGTGGCAGTACTCGTGATCCTGGCTCCGATGCAGGTGTCGTGGGACTTTGTTGCCGGTAATATTGTGGCATTTGTTTTGAGTGTGCTGTGGTCTTTTTACTGGAACAGCCGTTTTGTATTTGTATTAAAGGAAGGAAAAAGCCGGTCAGTTTTAAAAACACTGCTTCGAACCTATATTGCATATGGATTTACAGGCATTATTTTGAACAATGCTCTTTCCTGGGTGTGGATTCATTTTTTTGGAATTTCCAAATATTTGGCTCCGGTGCCAAATCTTATTATCAGTGTGCCGATTAATTTTTTGATGAATAAATTATGGGCATTTCAAGACCGTGAATAAATGCATAGGACGACATCAAATAAGCGCCTGGATAAAGGCTTTGGCTGATGCTGTCCTTTTTTATATAGAAGGATTTAGGATTTTCAGCAAAAGCGCTGCAGATAAATCAGCGAGTTCACACAGAGGTTATATTATGGATAGAAGGCTATTTGAACAGATACAAAAGATCACACCGGAGGAACAGCATTATCTGGACGGAGATATACAGGTAAACAGAGAACTTTATACAAAAAACAAAAATTTTGAGATTGATTCCCAGCTGTTTTTAACACAAGGGAAGCTGGTAACTGTCCGCCGCCATAGCCGTTTTATAGAATTCCCGGAGCATAAGCACAATTATATAGAAATCGTTTATGTATGCGCCGGAGAGATTATCCATTACATCGACGGCAAAGAGCTGGTGATGCAGCCAGGCGACCTTTTACTTATGAATCAGCATGTAAAGCATAGCGTAAAGCGGGCGGAGCTTGGGGATATAGGCATTAATTTTATCGCTCTGCCGGAATTTTTTGATATACCGATCCAGATGATGCGCAGGCAGAATGTGATTGCTGATTTTTTATTGGGAACGCTGCGCCAGGATTATACGGTGCCTCAGTACTTGCTGTTTGAGCTGAGGGGAGAGAGGCAGATTGAGAATTTGATGGAAAATATGATTGCTTCGATGGTAAAAGAGCCGACCATAAAAGACACAATAGTAAAAGAAACAATGGTAAAAGAATCGGTAAATGAGGACATTATCAATCAATATTCGATGGGGCTTGTTTTTTTGTATTTGCTCAACCATGTGGATAAGCTGGCGCATAATTCATCACAAAGCTATGAGGATGTCGTGATTCAGGCTACATTAAAATATATTGATACGCAGTACCGTACAGCTGTTTTAAGCCATATTGCACAAGATTTTAACCAGTCCTTGTCATCGGTCAGCAGGATGATCAAGAAAAATACGGGATACACATTTGTGGAACTGCTTATGCGCAAACGATTTCAGAAAGCATTGATGTTTTTAATAGAGACGGAGCTGCCGGTAGAAAAGATAGCTGCGAATGTCGGTTATGAAAATCAGAGTTATTTTTACCGGCAGTTTAAAGCGCGTTATGGAATGACGCCCAGCCAGTATCGGATGGAACATAAACATGATGCGCAGATTCGCATTTAAAAAGCATTGATAAAAATAACAGTTTAGATCATGTGCTGCATGTTGGCTATAAAATGGCTCTAATTATTCAAAACAATAGAAAGTTTGTGAAGCAGACTTTCTATTGTATGATGAATACTGGATGTGGGGCGGGTATCATGATACCTGTTTTTTTATACAAAGGAGATTTACATGAATATTGACCTTACGAAAATCCAACAATATCTTGAATGGCTCAAAAACAAACTATACCTAAACGCTATTGCTTCGTCTGCTAAAAATCGTATCGTATATAGAGGACAAGTATACCGTTGCAATTTAGGCATTGGCATTGGTAGCGAGGAATGCAAAGAGCGACCTTGTGTAGTTCTCCATGATTTGGATTTAAAGCAACGACAACTTGATAAATTCCAAAAGTTGCTTGATTCATACCATTTTGCAGATATTCAAAATTTAGCAGATTTTTTAGAAAAATCTCTAAAAGAAATGTAGACAAATTTAGATTTTCATGCTAGTATAAGGATACAAGAAAGGTGTTCACGGGTGGAACGCCAATATAGTATTTCAAACAAGGGAACTACGAGTGAGTTCCCTTTATTTCATCTATACATAAAATTTTTTTCAACATAAAATATTATTACAATTCTTCTTTGGACGTGTGCCAAAGGATTTATTGTAATTAAGCAAAGGGGGTCACGGGCGGACTCCCTATTTTTAATTTTATTAGAGCCACAATCCATTTTCAAAGATCTGGAACACGGAGCAGTAAAGTGTAAACCATGCGTTTTTTTGTATAATAGGAGATTGCAAATAAAGACAGTAAATTTGTCAAACAGGGACGTTATCAAGCAGCTGCGTCTGGTTTATGATAAAGACACGAAATTTAATGACAGCAATTTTTACAGCAGCACAGCAAACTAAGACACAGGAACGAAAGAAGGAAAAACATGCACACATATTATCTGGCAGTAGATATCGGCGCGTCGAGCGGCCGTCACATACTGGGGCATCTGGAAAACGGACAGATGGTCTTGGAGGAGATTTACCGTTTTGAAAATGGCATGGACAAACAGGGCGGAAAGCTTTTGTGGGATACGGGCCGCCTGTTTGCGGAAATTGTAAATGGCATGAAGATGTGCAGGGAATTAAACAAAATTCCAGTCAGCATGTCGATAGACACCTGGGCGGTAGATTATGTACTTTTGGATGATCACGATCAGGTTCTTGGGGATACTTATGGATACCGTGACGGGCGGACTGCGGGAATGGATGAGGAAGTATATAAAATCATTCCGGAGCAGGAGCTGTATGAAAGGACTGGCATTCAAAAGCAGATTTTTAATACGATATACCAGCTTATGGCAGTCAAGCAGCAGACGCCTGAAATCATGGAACATGCGAAAACATTTTTAATGCTGCCGGATTATTTTCAGTTTTTGCTGACGGGCAGGAAAGTGTCAGAATATACAAACGGCACCTCGACGCAGCTTGTCAGTCCGCAGACAAAGCAGTGGGACAAAGAGCTGATACAACGTCTCGGATATCCGCAGGAGATGTTTTTGCCGCTGCAGATGCCTGGGACGGAAGTAGGAGAGCTGACAAAAGAAATCCAGGAACAGGCAGGATTTAACTGCAAGGTGGTACTTTGTGCCAGCCATGATACGGCATCTGCTGTGATGGCGATGCCGCTGGTACAGGGAGACGGGATATACATAAGCTCCGGTACATGGTCCCTGATGGGTATCGAAGCGCAGGAGGCAGACTGCAGCGAACAAAGCCGCCAGGACAATTTTACAAATGAAGGCGGGTATGAATACCGTTTTCGGTATCTGAAAAATATAATGGGGCTTTGGATGATACAATCCGTGCGTCATGAGTTAAAGGATGCTTATTCTTTTGCGCAGTTATGTGAAATGGCCGCGGAATGCAAAGATTTTGACTGCTGTTTGGATGTCAATGACGATGTGTTTTTGGCACCGGAAAATATGACAGAGGCCATACAGAATTACTGCAGGCAGACAGGACAGGCGGTTCCGGTAACCGTCGGAGAGATTTCAGCAGTCATATATCAAAGCCTTGCGGACTGTTATGGAAAGACGGTGCAGCAGCTGCAGCAAAATACTGGCAGGACCTATGACGCCATCTACGTGATTGGAGGAGGTTCAAATGCGGGATATTTAAATCAGCTGACTGCAGATGCAACAGGAAAAACCGTTTATGCCGGCCCGGCGGAGGCGACAGCGGCGGGAAATATGATGGCACAGATGATAAAAGGCAAAGAGTTTGGGAGCCTTAACGAAGCCAGAAAGTGTATTTTCCAATCGTTTGCTGTGATATCTTATGAGCCGCAGAGTTAGACTTGAAAAGTTAAAACCATAAGTAAATAAAATATAAAACAGATAAAAACAGGAGGAGAGTTTTATGACAACCGAAGAAAGATATACATCTGCAAAAGAAATGTATGCGAAATGGGGCGTGGATACAGATGCTGCCATCGCAAAATTAAAAGAGATTCCGGTGTCACTGCATTGCTGGCAGGGGGATGATGTGATTGGATTTGACCATGACGGGCCGCTGACCGGAGGCATTCAGACGACGGGGGATTATCCGGGTAAGGCAACGACTCCCGAACAGCTGATGCAGGATATTGACAAAGTATTGTCACTGATTCCTGGAAAGAAAAAACTGAACCTGCACGCCTGCTATGCTGTTTTTGAGGACGGCGAATTTGTGGACAGAGATAAAATCGAACCGAAGCATTTTGCAAAATGGGTGGCATTTGCAAAAGAGCGTCAGCTGGGGCTTGATTTTAACCCGACATTTTTTTCGCATCCGAAGGTAAAAGATGGACTGACGCTGTCAAGTCCAGATGAGGAAACCCGCCGTTTCTGGATTAACCATGGGAAAGCATGCATCCGTATATCCGAATACTTTGCAAAAGAAACAGGCGTGCCTTGTGTGATGAATATCTGGACCGGGGACGGATCCAAAGATATTCCGGCAGACCGTTTAGGACCTAGAGAACGGTACAAAGCGGCAATCGAAGAAATTATTTCAGAACCTCATGATCCAAAGCTTGTAAAACCGTGCGTAGAATCGAAAGTATTTGGGATCGGTGTGGAATCTTATACGGTTGGCAGTGCAGAATTTTCATTATCATTTGCTGCAACCCACGAAGGCTGTCTGCCTCTGATGGACAATGGCCATTACCATCCGACAGAGTTGGTATCCGACAAGATTCCGGCGCTGTTAGCTTTTTATCCGGAAATCGCACTGCATATTACCCGTCCGGTAAGATGGGATTCAGATCATGTCGTTTTGTTTGACGATGAAACAAAGGAGATGGCAAAGGAAATTGTAAGATGCAATGCGCTTGACCGTGTCAATATGGCGCTGGATTACTTTGATGCCAGCATCAACCGTATCTGCGCATGGATCGTCGGGTTCCGCAGCTGGCAGAAAGCGCTGCTTTCAGCACTGTGTACGCCGTTTGAGGAGTTAAAGCAATTACAGGACGCGGCGGACTGGAGCACGCTGATGGTGCGCCAGGAAGCGTTAAAGACGATGCCGTTCGGCGATGTGTGGGAGGAATACTGCAGACAGTGCGCTGCGCCGGAGGAAAGCTGGTTTGATGAAGTGAAGCGTTATGAGGAGGAAGTGCTTTTAAAAAGATAATCTGAACTTTTTATTGACATAGGGGATTTTAGTCTGCATAATGTTATTGAGCCTAAATTTTAGCTGTAGATTTTGAAAGGCTAACAGTTTTGGAAAAGAGAGGTATGATTATGTCAGCATTACAGACACAGCCTGAAACAATAATTCTGGAACAGTATGAATCCCTGCCGGAAGAAAGAAGGGCGGAGGTTTTTGACGGGATCCTCTATGATATGGCCGGCCCATCGCAGATTCATCAAAGGCTGCTTTTAAAAATAGCTTCCTTGCTGGATTCTTATATTGAACGCAAAAAAGGCGGCTGTCTCGTAATTCCATCGCCGTTTGATGTTATTCTATCTAAACAGCCGCTCACAGTCGTTCAGCCGGATATTATGATTGTATGCGATCAAAAGAAACTGGATGGAAACCGCTGTATGGGAGCTCCTGACTTTATCATAGAAATTGTCTCTCCCGGTAACCCAGCGGATGATTATATTAAAAAGGCACACTACTACAAGCAGTACGGCGTAAGGGAATATTGGATTGCTGATCCAAAACGGAAAATTGTTACTGTTCATTTCTTTGAAAAAGACATTTTGAATATTCAATATTCTTTTGAATCTGTCATTAAAATTCATATTTATGATGATTTGTTTATAGATTTTTCTGAACTTACAAAACAATTAGATATTTAGGAAGCGCTTGTGAATTTGGGAAAATAACTAAATTTCAGTAAAATTTTTCTAAAATAGGTTGCTCAATCCCAAATAGTTGTGTACAATACTATTTGTGTTATGTATTTGATAGGATTCATACGGACACAAATATTGTGATTTCAGGAGGAAAAAAATGATCTCACCACATATTCTTGCCGCGGAGGCAGCAGGCGCAGCGGGTGCGGGCAGCTTTGCCAGCATGATTTTATCTCTCGTGATTCTGGTCGGATTTATGTACTTTTTTATGCTCCGTCCGCAGCAGAAAGAGCAGAAAAAGAAAAATGCCATGCTTGCGGCTTTGGAGGTAGGCGATACCGTGCTGACAACGAGCGGATTTTACGGTACGATTATTGATATCTCAGACGATACGGTAATCGTAGAGTTTGGCAGCAATAAAAACTGCCGGATTCCGATGCAGCGCGCGGCAATTTCAGTAGTAGAAAAACCGGAAGATTCGGCAAATGCTGTGGAAACAAAAAAAGACAGCAAAAAAAGTAAATAATGGTTACAAAGAATGAGTGAACAATGAATGTGGCAATCTCACATAAAAACTGTCTGAAACAGCCTGTTTACAGGTAATTTCAGACAGTTTTGTATTTCATGGTTGAAAAATCGGGGTAAAAGTTATATGATAGTAAACGGCAGACTGTATTCTGATAAAGCAAATGCAGTCTTGAAAACAAGTTTCTGGCATTTGTCAGACAATTATTCAAAAGAAAGGAAGTTTTCATATGAAATATCATGTTGGCGTTATTGCCGGTGATGGAATCGGGCCGGAAATAACTGCAGAAGCAAGAAAAGTACTGGATAAAGTCGGTGCCGTATATGGACACCAGTTTGATTATGAGGATATTTTAATGGGAGGATGTTCGATTGACGCAGTCGGTGTTCCGCTGACTGATGAGGCAATTGCACAGGCGAAGGCTTCCGATGCCGTATTAATGGGTTCGATTGGCGGCAACACGGCGACCTCCCCGTGGTACAAACTGGAACCGTCGAAAAGGCCGGAGGCAGGATTATTAAAGCTGCGTAAATCGCTGCATTTGTTTGCCAATTTAAGACCGGCATATTTATATAAGGAATTAAAAGAAGCTTGTCCGTTAAAAGATGAAATTATCGGAGACGGTTTTGATATGATGATCATGCGTGAGCTGACGGGAGGCTTATATTTCGGAAAACGCGTGACAGAAGTAAGAGATGGCCTTATGACAGCGGAAGATACGCTGACATATAATGAAGAAGAGATTCGAAGAATCGCAAAACGTGCGTTTGATATTGCCGGGAAACGAAGAAAAAAGGTGACAAGCGTAGACAAAGCGAATGTCATTGATTCGTCCCGCCTGTGGAGAAAGGTTGTGGATGAGACAGCTAAGGATTATCCGGACATTGCCTATGAACATATGCTCGTAGATAACTGTGCCATGCAGCTGGTGAAAGATCCAAAGCAGTTTGACGTGATTTTAACGGAAAATATGTTCGGAGATATTTTGTCTGATGAGGCGTCCATGCTGACAGGCTCGATCGGCATGCTGCCGTCCGCAAGCTTAAATGACACAAAGTTTGGCCTTTATGAACCAAGCGGCGGTTCTGCGCCGGATATCGCGGGCAAAGGCATTGCAAATCCGATTGCGACGATTTTGTCAGCGGCTATGATGCTCCGTTACAGCTTTGACCTGGACAAAGAGGCGGATGCAGTAGAAGCTGCGGTGAAGCGGGTATTAAAAGACGGATACCGCACGATAGACATTATGCCGCAGGATCAGAAGGAAAAAGAAGGGATTACACAGGTTGGCACGGCGCAGATGGGTGATGTTATTTGTGACAGAATTTGTTTGTGATTCGTAACGTGTATGTAAATAAGAAAGGAAGATAAAGTATGAAAAGTGATCAGGTAAAAACCGGCATGCAGCAGGCGCCGCATCGTTCGTTATTTAACGCGCTCGGTTTTACGGAAGAAGAAATGAAAAAGCCGATGGTTGGTATTGTCAGTTCTTATAATGAGATCGTACCAGGCCATATGAATTTGGATAAAATTGTAAATGCCGTAAAGCTCGGCGTAGCGGAAGCAGGCGGCGTACCGGTGGTATTTCCGGCGATTGCGGTCTGTGACGGCATCGCTATGGGGCACATCGGAATGAAGTATTCTCTTGTTACAAGAGATCTGATCGCGGACTCAACGGAGTGCATGGCGCTTGCGCATCAGTTTGACGCGCTTGTCATGGTGCCGAACTGCGATAAAAATGTGCCGGGACTTTTAATGGCTGCGGCAAGAATTAATGTGCCGACCGTATTTGTATCGGGCGGGCCGATGCTGGCAGGTCATGTGAAGGGACATAAGACGAGTCTGTCTTCGATGTTCGAAGCAGTTGGTTCTTATGCGGCTGGCACGATGACCGAAGAAGATGTGCGTGAATATGAAGAAAAGACCTGTCCGACGTGCGGATCGTGCTCCGGCATGTATACGGCAAATTCCATGAATTGCCTGACGGAAGCGCTTGGCATGGGATTAAAAGGAAATGGTACGATACCGGCAGTATATTCCGAGCGTATCAAGCTGGCAAAGCATGCGGGCATGGCAGTCATGGAACTTTTGAAAAAGAATATTTGTCCAAGGGACATTATGACAAAGGAAGCTGTTTTAAATGCGCTGACAGTGGATATGGCGCTTGGCTGCTCAACGAACAGCATGCTCCATCTTCCGGCCATTGCGCATGAGATTGGATTTGATTTTGACATTTCCTTTGCGAATCCGATCAGCGAAAAGACGCCGAACCTTTGCCATCTTGCACCGGCAGGCCCGACTTATATGGAAGACTTAAA
>CAOKJJ010000070.1 GCA_948468465.1 uncultured Eubacterium sp.
CAGGGGCGGACTACGCGACGCGACCGGACGGGGCCACTACGTCCATGCAGAATGTCTAGAGATTCTTAATATTCTGGAATAGGAGCCGCAAGCCAGGCCAGTTCCCCCTCACCCGGCGTCCGCACAGCCAAAAAAGCTCAACACAATGGTAAAGATATTTTTTTGCAGTTCCTTAGTTGCGAAATCAGTAAAAAAGAGCTATACTCTGAATATGTTTGAAAGATTGTACAGGGTGGGAATATACAGATGGCGAAAATACATGTACTTGTTCCGAATCAGGAACTGGCAGACTATGCGCTGCAGATTATTGCGGAGGAAACGATGGATTCCTGCCAGGTGGAGGTCATACGTACCAGCCATGCGGTGCAGGCGGCGCGCAATGCGATTTCACAAGGGGCAAATGTCATTGTGGCGCGTGGGTTGCAGGCGGATTTTATACGAGAGTATACGAAGGTGCCGCTTGTAAACATTTCAATGACAGGGCAGGAAGTCGGTTTGTTAGTGGAAGAGGCCAGGCAGCTTACGAAAAAGGCGCATCCGGTTGTTGCGTTTGTCGGCCATTATACGATGTTTCCGGATTCCAGCTATATGAATGAGATTTTTCATGCGACATTGTTGTTTTATACGTACGAAGACCGCAGCCGGATTGAAACAATCGTACAAAAGGCAGCAGCGGAAAATCCGGATGTTATTATTGGCGGCGAACGGGTGTTAAAGTGCATGCAGCAGTATCCGCACATTTTATCACTGTTTTTGCGGACAAGGGAAGATTCTTTACGCAAGGCGCTGCATGTTGCGCGCAGAATGGTATATACTTCCCAGGTGGAAAAAGAAAATAACGCGCAGTTTTTTACAGTGCTTGAGACGGTATATAATGGTGTTTTCAAAGTGGATATGGATAAAAACGTAACGGCGGCAAATCACGCGGCGGCCTGGATCTTAAACCGTACTGAAGCGTCGTTTATCGGAAGAAATATGTATGAGGTGATGCCGCAGCTGGAAGAACGCTATCTGGACAAGGTGCTGTCGGGCGATCGGGAAATTATTACAACCACGATGCTGATCGCAAGAGAATCTTATATGGTTTCGATTGCGCCGATTGCTTATGACGGCGGTATTACAGGCGCGATTCTTTCGATGCATAAGATTCCTACCGGAAGCAGGAAAAGCCAGGACTTGTTTGAAGATAATCTGCTGTTTGGATATCTGAGCATGGGGGATTTTTGCAAAATTGAGACAAAATCCGAGCAGATGAAAAGATGCATGGAGTTGGCAAGAATGTATGCGCTTTCTTTAGCGCCGGTTATCATTTACGGGGAGACCGGTACGGAAAAGGAAGTGTTTGCGCAGGGAATTCATAATAACGGTTATTTAAAAAACAGCCATTATTTAACAGTCAACTGCAGCGGCATGACAGAAGAGCAGCAGATTGCGGTGCTGTTTGGAGAGGGTGCGGATACGCAGCAGAAGAAAGCGGCATTGGAACAGGCGGCGTTTGGGACGCTTTTGATACGGGATATTGATGAATTGTGTCTGCGCTGCCAGTATCGTTTGATGCGGGTCATGCGGTATAAGGTATTTATGAAGACTGATATTGAAGAAATTCCGTCGATCGAAGTCCGCATTATCGCGACCGCGCGGGAAGAGCTTGCGCAAAAAGTAAGAAACGGCCGGTTTCGGGAAGATTTATATTATTTGCTTAACGCGTTTGCGATTCATCTGCCGCCGCTTAGAGAGCGCAGAGAAGACATTCCTGGCATGGTGCAGAATTATTTTCGCCAGTATAATAAAAAATATTCCAAGCGCGTCAGTCTGACAAAGGGCGGTATGGAAGAATTGTGCAGCGCGCGCTGGGACGGAAATGCGCTGCAGCTGGAACGGTTTTGCGAGCGGCTCGTGCTGACTGCTCATAAGAGAAACATGGATGAAGTGTGTATCCGAGAATTGATGCTGGAGCTGTATCCGAAGATCGAAACGCATGACGGCATTCCAAGTGTCGTTATATACGAACCGCCGGAAAAGGAAGAGATTGCAAAGGCTCTTGCGCAGTGCAAAGGAAACAGGCAGAAAACAGCGCAGCTGCTTGGCATCAGCACGGCGACGCTTTGGAGGAAGATGAAAAAGTACGGGATTGAGTAAGTGGTGTTATTTCCATGATAAACAGAGTGATATGAGTGATATGATAGAAGTAAGTGGTGTTGTTTCCATGATAAACAGAATGATATGATAAAGTATATGATGGAATAAAGCATGATAAATTAAGAGGACAAAACGATGTCAAAAAATGATTATTATATGATAAAAGGTGAAGATTATAAGCAGATGGCAATAAAGGTGCTTAAGGCAGCAGGAGTGGCGGAGGATATCGCGGACAGGAGCAGGCGGATTGGAATCAAGCCCAATATACTGGCTGCAAAGAAGGCGTCAGAGGGAGCTGTTACACATCCGGAGCTTGTAGATGGTGTACTGTCCTATTTGAAAGAAGAAGGATTTTTAAACCTCGTTGTACTGGAAGGCTCCTGGGTCGGAGATCTCACCTCGCAGGCTGTGCGGGTGTGTGGCATTTATGATGTCTGCAAAAAGCATCAGGTTCCATTTATAGATCTGCAAAAAGATGCTTTTCGGACGGTAGACGCGAAGGGCATGCCGATTTCCGTCTGTGAGGAAGTGTTTCAGCTGGATTATCTGATCAATCTTCCAGTGCTCAAAGGGCACTGCCAGACGACGGTTACCTGTGCCTTAAAAAACAGTAAAGGGCTGATTCCTAATTCTGAAAAGCGAAGATTTCATACGCTTGGGCTGCATAAGCCGATCGCGCATTTAAATACGGTCATCCGCCAGGATTTTATTTTGCTTGATAATATTTGCGGAGATCTGGATTTTGAGGAAGGCGGTAATCCGGTTGTGATGAACCGTGTGTTAGGTTTCTGGGATCCGGTGCTTTGCGACAGCTTCGCAGCGGAAAGCATGGGATACGAGCCGAAGGACATTGCCTACATCCGTCTGGCGGAGCAGCTGGGCGTAGGCAGCACGGATGTCGCACATGCAAATCCTGTCGTTTTAGAGGAAAGCGCGCCGGAAAAGAGCCTGCCAAAAAAGATTCTGCAGACGAAGAAGCCGCATTATACAAAACGAGTATCAAAGCTTGCTGCCTATGCAGACGCAAAAGATGCCTGCTCGGCCTGTTATGGTTCCCTCATCTATGCGCTGGACCGGCTGGATGAGGAAGGGCTGCTGCGTGCTCACCGCACAGGTTCTGTTTCCATTGGACAAGGATACCGCGGGAAATCCGGCAAGCTGGGCGTAGGGCAGTGTACCGGATGTTTTGAAAAAAGTCTGGGCGGATGTCCGCCAAAGGCTGTGGATATCGCACAATTTTTGCGGGAACAGTGGGAGTAAAAAATAAATAGCAGATAAGAGTAACAGTTCAAGGGTTATCTGAACTGTTACGAAAAAGAGTGGAAAGGAAAAGATATGTATCAAAATCTATTATTTGATCTGGACGGAACATTGACCGACCCAGGCATTGGCATCACAAATGCTGTCTCGTACGCATTGGAAAAATACGGGATAAAGACAGCTGACCGTTCGCAGCTGTATCCGTTTATCGGCCCGCCGCTGCAGGATTCTTTTGAGCGGTTTTATCAGTTTAGCGAAAAAGACGCAAAGCAGGCAGTGGCATATTACAGGGAATATTATAAAGATAAGGGCATTTTCGAAAATAAATTGTATGATGGGATGATGCAGCTGCTGCAGTCGCTTTGCGATGCGGGAAAGAAGCTCGTCGTCGCGACCAGCAAGCCGGAGGCATTCGCGGTTCAGATTTTGGAGCATTTTTCCATCAGCGGGTACTTTTCGTATATTGCAGGAGCCACGATGGATGGGACAAGATCAAATAAGGATGATGTCATTGCTTACGCGCTTGCATCCGCGCACATTTCGGATCTGTCCGCCACGGTTATGATCGGCGACCGTGAATACGATATCAAAGGAGCAAAAAAGACGGGAATCGCATCTGTCGGAGTGCTGTTTGGATATGGGAGCAGGCAGGAGCTGGAAGCTGCGGGGGCAGATTATATAGCGGAAAAGCCGCAGGATATTTACCGCTATTGTGTATGAAAAGAAAACAACATTGAGGAGGACCATTATGAAAATATCAGAAATACACAAGCAGAAAAAAAACGTACTGTCTTTTGAAATCTTTCCGCCGAAAAAAGACGACGAGCTGAAAAATATTGATAAAACACTGGAAATCTTATGTGAACTGCAGCCGGATTTTATCAGTGTTACGTTTGGAGCAGGAGGCAGTTCCAATCACAATAAAACAATACAGCTGGCAAAAAAAATAAAAGAAGAATATCATGTGGAACCGGTCGTGCATCTTACCTGCCTTTGCTATGACAAAGCGGAGATAGATAACTTTTCAAAAGAGCTGGCGCAGGAAGGCATTCAAAATGTACTTGCGCTACGCGGCGACAGAAATCCGGATGTACCTGAGAAAAAAGATTTCACGCATGCGGCTGATTTGATTACGTATCTAAAACAAACAAGCGACTTTTGCATTGCGGGGGCCTGTTATCCGGAATGCCATCCGGAATCGGCAGGCAGAGTGGAAGAAATGCGGTATTTGCGTCAAAAAGTCGATGCGGGCGCCCAGGTGCTGCTGTCGCAGCTGTTTTTTGACAACAATTATTTTTACCGGTTTGCAGAGGACTGCCGGATTGCGGGAATTGATGTGCCGGTGACTCCCGGAATTATGCCGGTGATCAATGCGTCTCAGATTAAGCGGATGGTTACGATGTGCGGTGCATCCCTGCCGCAGCGCTTTGAACGGATCATCCATAAGTATGAAGGAAACAAGCAGGCGCTGTTTGACGCGGGAATGTCTTATGCGCTGAGCCAGATTATTGATCTGCTGGCCAATGATGTGGACGGGATACATTTGTATACGATGAATAATCCGACGGTAGCACGTAAAATCTGTGAAGGGATTAAGCATATCGTATAGTGATCAGGAAAGCTGTTTCATCGGAATATCCATACCGATACCGGATGAGGTGTGAAGCTTTTGGTCAGATGTAATAAAAATAGCTTCTGTATGTTCCAAAGATTCCACCAGCTCCATGCCTTTTTCCAGGCCCAGTGCAAAACAGGAGGTGCTAAGACCGTCTCCGTCCACGGAGTTTTCAGAGATGATCGTAACGCTAAGCAGATCATTATCATAAGGATAACCGTCTGATACATCCAAAATATGATGATAGCGGACGCCGTCCTGTTCAAAGTATCGTTCGTAAACGCCGGAGGTTACCACGCTCTGGTCACGGACGGATACACTGGCCACGGACGCGCCTGCTTCATCAAATGGTTTTTGAATACCGATCGTATAGGCGCTGCCGTCTTCTTTTTCGCCAATCGTAAGCACATTTCCGCCAAGATTAATCAATCCGCTGGTAATCCCCTGAGACACCAGGTATGCTTTCATTTTATCCGCAATATAGCCCTTTGCGATGCCGCCAAGATCCAGAGCCGCATTCGGCTGCGTCAAAGTAACTTCCGCTCCGTTAACAACCACATTTTTGTAATCTATCGCGGCTACAGCATCCGCAACAGCAGATTTATCCGGCAGTTTTGGAGAATCTGCATGAAAATCCCATAAATCCGTCAGCTTTCCAACCGTAATATCGAATTTCCCGTTACTAAGTTCGGAATACAAAAGCCCTTGTTTAATCAGCTCCGCCGTTTCTTCGTGCACACGAACCGGACTGCCCGGCGCGGCATTAATACGGCTGATGTCGCTGTCTGCTGTTTTTGTGCTGAAATATTGCTCATATAACTGTGCAAGTTCAAAGCAGTGGTTAAGCTCCTCTGTTTTTGAAGGATCATAAAGCGTGATGGAAATAACCGTATCAAAATAAAATCCTGTCTGCTGAATAGGCTGGCGGCTGCAGCAGCCAGATAAAGGAAGGCACAGCAGGAGGATCATAAGTAATCTGTGGATATTTCTTTTTATAAACATGGAGGCTCCTTTCCTAGAATGTGTGCTAAAATTCATTTCCGCGATCTGTACTCCTCGCTTTGCAAAGAATTACTCCCCAATTTAAGAGTCAGGCCATCGATTTTCATTTTCTTCTGCAATCCATTCTCTCAGTTTTTCCTGCAGAAGCTTCTTATCAGGCAGATACAGCTGATACTCTGACGCAAATATATTTGTACCCTCCGGCAGCGTGATCTCGACCAATGCATCATTTTTTTCTTTGCACAATAAGATCCCAACGGTAGGATTTTCCTCTTCCAGTTTTTCGTAACGGTCGTAATAATTTACGTACATCTGCATCTGACCTAAATCCTGATGCGTCAGTTTATCTGTTTTCAGATCAATCAAAACATAACAGCGGAGCAGCCTGTTATAAAAAACCAGATCCACATAAAAATTATCTTCACCATAGGTAAACCGCTTCTGCCTTGCTTCAAACAAATATCCTTTCCCCATTTCAAGCAGAAACTTCTGCAGCTTATCAATGATGGCTGCCTCCAGGTCTGATTCCAAATAAACTGTTTTTTCTTCCAACCCTAAAAACTCCAGGACAGTAGGCTGTTTGACAATATCTTCTGGTTTTGTGATCACATTCCCTTCAGATGCCAGCCGCAATACCGCATCTTTATCTCTGCTGAGTGCCAGCCGTTCGTAAAGGCTGGAATTATACTGTCTCTGCAGGGTACGTACGCTCCAACCGGATTTTGCTGCTTCTATTTCATAAAAACTTCTTTCATCTGCATTGGCAATCCGCATCAAAACTAAATAATGTGACCACTGCAGGGAAAACGGCAGGTGTTCTTTCAAAAAGCTAAACACTGTTTCGCTTTTTTTTACGGCAAAAAGCTCAAACAATGTTTCACTAATCCGTTCCTTATATGTAAGGTAAAATTTTCGGCAGTTTTTCAGTGTATCCTCTGAAAAACCTTTTCCAAATGTCCCTGATAATTTTTCTGACAGTTTCCGTATGATTTGTTTTCCATATTTCGCTCTGCTGTTGCCCTGCTGCTGCTGCTCCACAATCCAGTATCCCAAAGAATAATAGGTCAGCAGCTGAACAATATTGACCTGTTTTACAGCCATGCTCCTGGCAAATTGGATCAATTTTACGGAATTATCAAATAATGTTTCTATATCAGCCGCTTCATTTCCTTTTATCAGCGTATTTCCGTTTTTCTCCATATCTTCCCTCCAATTGAATGATCCGATATCAGTTTGGTTTTAGTATTAATATTTTTTATTATAAAAAATGAGCTGCGCATTGTCAATTATTTGATTTCTGAAGGTACTTATGTTAGAATCTCTCTATATAACTTTTATATAAGCCAGATAGGGAGGAAGACGCAATGCCGGATTTAAATATCAGCCGAATCAATGAATTATATCATAAATCAAAAGCGGAAGGATTGACGGAACAGGAGAAAAAAGAACAGCAGATGCTGCGCCAGCAGTATGTGGCGGCGATCAGAGGCAGTATCCGCAGCCAGCTGAACAGCATTGATATGGAAATGGAAGACGGGACGATTGTAAACCTGGGAGAAAAATTTGGAAAGAAATAATACAGAAAAAAATGAAGAAAGAAAAATGGTCCGCTCCTATTATAAAAGCAGACGTGATGCAATGTCTGCTGCACTTGCCAATAAACTGTCACTGGAGATTTCTGAGCTTGTGCTTGCCTGGGATGTATACCAGCAGGCGGAAACGGTCTTTTTTTATTATCCGCTTGGGAAGGAAGTGTCGCTGCTTCCTGTGATCGAAGATGCACTGCGGACGGGAAAACAGGCTGCGTTTCCAAAAACAGATGGAGGGCATATGGAGTTTTATGCGGTTACGGAGTTAGGGCAGTTAAAACAGGGTTCTTTTCATGTGATGGAGCCTCAATGTTCGGACAGGGAGCTGGCAGTAAACAATCCGGATATCTGTTTTGTGCCGGGAATTGTTTTTGACCGGACAGGCGGAAGGTTTGGATATGGAAGAGGGTACTATGACCGTTATTTTGCTGATCATACGCATCAAAGTATGGGGAAGCTGGCAGGGTGTGCGTACAGCTGCCAGATTGCCGAAAGTCTTCCTGCGCATGCCTGGGATGTGGCGATGGACTATTTGATCAGTGAGAATGGGATTTTAAACATGCGTGAATAAACAGGGATGCCGGAAAAATCTATAAGATATGCGGAAGATCAAAATATAATAGAAAGGAAAAAGTCAGTAAAAATGTATCACGAAATTGATTTAGACCAAATAGACATAAACGCAGGGCCGCCGGCGGAAGAACCGTCCAGGCAGTATTATTATATAGCCAAATGCCGGGAATGGGTGAAAGATTTTGAAAAGAAAAACGGACGCTGCCCGACAGCATCCATTCAGACGTTTGGGTGCCAGATGAACGCGAGGGATTCGGAAAAGCTTGCCGGCATTTTAAAGCTTGCCGGCTTTTTGGAAACAGAAGGCGAAGAGGCGGATTTTGTCATCTATAATACGTGTACGGTGCGTGAAAACGCAAATAACAAGGTGTATGGCAGACTGGGATATCTGCACAGCCTGAAAAAAAAACATCCACATATGCGGATTGCGCTTTGCGGCTGTATGATGCAGGAAGCCGCGGTTGTGGAAAAGTTAAAAAAAAGCTACCGGTTTGTGAATCTGGTGTTTGGGACCCATAATATCTATAAATTTGCAGAGCTTTTGGAACAGTGTCTTAAGACGGACAAAATGGTGATTGATGTATGGGAAAAGTCAGAGCAGATCGTGGAAGAACTTCCGGTCGAACGCAAATATCCGTTTAAATCGGGTGTGAACATTATGTTCGGCTGTAATAATTTTTGCAGTTATTGTATCGTTCCTTATGTGCGCGGCAGAGAAAAGAGCCGGGAACCAGGGGATATTCTGCGCGAGGTTGAACGGCTTGCCGCGGATGGCATCGTAGAAGTTATGCTGCTTGGACAAAATGTGAATTCTTATGGTAAGACATTTGACCCTCCGTTTTCTTTTGCGCAGCTGCTTGCGGAAGTAGAAAAAATCGAAGGAATTAAACGCATTCGTTTTATGACTTCGCATCCAAAAGATTTGTCGGAGGAATTGATTGCTGTTATGGCCCGTTCCGATAAAATCTGCCGCCATCTGCATTTGCCGCTGCAGTCCGGAAGCACGCGCATTCTGCAGGCTATGAACCGCCGGTACACGAAAGAAACATATTTGGCGCTTGTGGAAAAAGTGCGGAAAGCGATGCCGCAGATTTCACTTACAACAGATATTATTGTTGGGTTTCCCGGGGAGACGGAGGCGGACTTTGAGGAAACTTTGGATGTCGTGAAAAAGGTTGCCTTTGATTCCGCGTTTACGTTTATTTATTCAAAACGTGCCGGGACGCCGGCGGCACAATTCAAAGACCAGGTGCCGGAAAAGGTTGTAAAAGCACGGTTTGACCGTCTGCTAAATACGGTACAGGACATTGCGGCGCAAAAGGCACAGAAGCTGACCGGCAGCGTGCAGAAAGTGCTTGTGGAAAGTGTCAATGACCACGATGCGTCACTGGTAACCGGAAAACTGGATAACAATGCGACCGTGCATCTGCCGGGGAGCGCGCAGCTGATAGGCCGGATCGTAACGGTGCGTCTGGAAGAATGCCGGGGGTTTTATTATTATGGAAAACTGGCCGAACAGCCGTAAAAACTTTGGAAGGCGGATGACGAAAGCAGATGTGATACTGCTTGTTTCGCTGCTTATCACAGGATTGGTATGTTTTGCCGTACTGCGTCTGGGTCTGCAGAAAAATGGGGCAGCGGTACGGATTTTGTCAGATGGGGAACTATATGGCACATATTATTTGACAGAGGAACAAAATATCCCGATTCAAAAGAATGGAAAAGTGGTAAATGTGCTTGAGATTTCAGGGCACAAAGCGAAAATGATAAAAGCAGACTGTCCGGATAAGCTTTGCGTCCATCAAAAAGCGATATCCAGGCAAGGAGAAACGATTGTCTGCCTGCCAAATAAAATCGTAGTGGAGATCGAAGGGGATAAAAATACAGATACAGACCTGGATTCCATTTCCAGGTGAGAGGAGTTATGGAATGAAAAAAACAGCATATCTCGGTCTGTTTTTAGCGCTTGCGCTCATTTGCAGCTATGTGGAATCGCTGATTCCATTTTCTGTTGGCATACCCGGGGTAAAGCTTGGACTGGCCAATATAGTTGTTATTTTAATGCTGTATGAGACGCAGGCCCGCTTTGCCCTGCTGATTTCCATTCTGCGGATTGTGCTGGCGGGACTGCTGTTTGGAAATCTGTTCAGCATTTTGTACAGTCTGGCAGGCGGCCTGCTGAGTTTTTTGTGCATGGCGCTGCTCAAGCAGACAGGAAAGTTTCGGATTATTTCTGTCAGCGCTGTCGGAGGGATTACGCATAATCTCGGACAGATACTGCTGGCGGCAGTCATTGTGGAAAATAAAAATCTGTTATGTTATTTTCCGCTGCTGCTTCTTGCGGGCATTGCGACGGGGATTTTGATTGGCATTACGGCACAGGAAATCCTGCTGCGCCTTCCGAAAGGGAAACTATGGTAGCATACAAGACAAATGAATGGAATAAGGAGTGTAGGCGATGATATCTTATATCAAAGGAAATTTGGCCGACGTTGCGCAGGACAGCATCGTGATTGACGTATCCGGCATTGGCTGGCAGGTGTTTGTGCCGGGCCAGGTGCTGGACCATCTGCCAGCAATGGGAGAACCGATAAAAATACATACATGGCTGCAGGTACGGGAAGACGCGCTGACGCTGTTTGGATTTTTGACAAAAGACGATCTGCGTATTTTCAAGCTGTTAATCGGGGTGAATGGGGTCGGGCCTAAAAATGCGCTTGCCATTTTATCTGTGCTGACAACGGACGACCTGCGCTTTGCCATACTTGGAAGTGATGCAAAAGCGATCGCAAAGACGCCGGGAGTCGGAGCAAAGACAGCGCAGCGCCTGATTTTGGAATTAAAAGATAAAATCAGCCTGGAAGATGCCTTTGAACAGAAGATGGCGCACGTACAGCAGGTGCAGGCAGATACCTCCGGCGTAAAGGCAGAGGCGGTCATGGCGCTTACCGCGCTTGGATATTCTTCCTCTGAAGCATTTAAAGCGTTAGACGGCATTAACATTTCAGAGGATATGGAAGTAGAGGCACTGTTAAAACAGGCATTGAAAAATATGTCTATGATATAGCTGTATTTTATTTAGATTT
The DNA here is from genome assembly GCA_948468465.1 of uncultured Eubacterium sp. The sequence continues at coordinate 11,265 of CAOKJJ010000070.1, forward strand.
GGAAAGGACAGGTTCCACATATGGAAAAACGGGTCATTTCCACGCAGATTCAGGAAGAAGATCTCGTTGTGGAAAAGAGCCTCCGCCCGCAGACGTTAGACGAATATATCGGGCAGGAAAAGGCAAAAAAAAATCTGAAAGTATATATAGAAGCGGCAAAGCAGCGGAAGGAATCGCTGGATCACGTGCTTTTTTTCGGTCCCCCCGGGCTTGGCAAGACAACATTATCCGGCATTATTGCAAATGAAATGGGTACGCATATGAAGATCACCTCCGGCCCCGCGATTGGCAAGCCGGGGGAAATGGCTGCGATATTAAGCGGCCTGTCAGAAGGCGACATTTTATTTGTAGATGAAATCCACCGCCTGAACCGCCAGGTAGAAGAAGTGTTGTATCCGGCGATGGAAGATTATGCGATAGACATTATGATCGGCAAGGGTGCCACGGCACGTTCCATTCGTCTGGACCTGCCGCATTTTACACTTGTAGGCGCGACCACAAGAGCCGGACTGCTCTCAGCACCGCTGCGTGACCGGTTTGGCGTCATCCACCATCTGGAATTTTATACGGTAGAAGAGCTGCAGACGATTATTCTGCATTCCGCCGCGAAGCTGGAGGTAGGGATTGATACGGAAGGCGCTTATGAGCTGGCGCGCCGCTCCAGAGGCACACCGCGTCTGGCAAACCGGCTGTTAAAACGTGTCCGGGATTTTGCGCAGGTAAAATATGACGGGGAAATCACAAAAGAAGTAGCAGCATTTTCCCTGGATCTGCTGGAGGTCGATAAGATGGGATTGGATCAGAATGACCGCAGCATACTGCTTACGATTATCAATAAGTTTTGCGGCGGCCCGGTCGGGCTGGATACGCTCGCGGCGTCTATCGGAGAAGATTCCGGAACGATTGAAGACGTCTACGAGCCGTTTTTAGTACAGAACGGACTGATCCATCGAACGCCAAAAGGCCGCGTAGCGACAGATTTTGCTTATCAGCACTTTGGAATTACAAAATAATGGTTGTTTTTCCGCAAAGAAATCGGTATAATGGATAGACGGAGGATAACGCGATGGCTGCTAAAAAAAGTACGGATGTAATGATTGCAGGAAAAGTATACACGTTAAGCGGTTATGAAGAAGAAGGCTATCTCCAGCATGTTGCATCCTATATTAATACGAAGATTTCTGAAATTACGGAACGGGAAGAATACCGCAGAATTCCAAACGATATGAAATCCATCCTGATACAGTTAAATATAGCGGATGATTTCTTTAAAGCGAAAAAACAGTTTGAGATGGCGGAAGAAAATTATAAAAAAGCAGAAAAAGATCTGTTTGAATTAAAACATGAGCTGGTTGACACCCAGATGAAAGTGGAAGAACTGTTAGAAAAGCTGAATCGTGAACGTTTGGAACGAAACCAGAAGTCAGGGAGAGAGAGCCAGCTGGAGGAAAGCTATAAAAAGCTGGAGGAAAAATACCAGCTTTTATTAAGCAACGCAAAAGTGGCGGAAGAAAGAAATCGCCAGTTTGAAGAAATGCTGCGCCTGACCCAGCAGGAAAAACGTGAAACCGAAGCAGTAAACAAAGAGCTGCGCCTGAATAAAGAAAAACTGGAAGCAACACTGGCGGACGCACTGCTTGGCGTTGCATCTTCAACCGCAAATACAAAAGATGCACCAGCGCAGCAAGAACCACTGGCAGAAGATCAGGAAGAGGTCCTGGCTCCCGCGGAGCTTTCAAAAGAAGAAGTCATACAGCTGCGGGAAACGGTTCATGAGACGATGGCAGAACTGAAAGAGGAAGAAGCACGGCAGGAAGAAACACAGAAAGAAATACAAAAAGAAGAAGCACGGCAAGAAGAAGCAAAGCCAAAACTTGCAGACACAGATACTACAACAGATCAGCCAAAAGAACATGAGCCGCATCCGTCTTTAGAAAACAGGCAATCTGACCAGGCGGATCATACGAAAGCATCAGGTTCGGCACGGCTGAAAACAGAACCATTCGAAACGGAACCATCTGCGGCAAAAGCAACGGAAACGGAATCACCTGCGGCAAAAGCATCTGAAATGGAACCATCCGCAGCAAAATTAACGGAAGCGGAACCATCCGCAGCAGACCGAACGGAAACAGAACCATCCGCAGCAGACCGAACGGAAACGAAACCATCTGAAACGGAAACACAGGCTGCAGCGCGCACGGATGTGACAGAAACGGATGAACCGTCTGCAGATGAACCGCAAACAGATGACGCAGAACAGGAAAACGAACAGGAAGAAACAACCCGTTTCACAAATCCTGCAAATGCACAAGCAAATCACATGTCTAAAAGTCCGATTCTGTTAACCCCAGGACTTTCCGAGGAAGAATTAACAGAGCTGCTCGGACCGATCAGAGAACCGCAGCCTGCAATGCCGGGGCTGTCAAAAGAAGAACTGGAAGAACTGTTAGCACCTGCGGACAGACATGAGCTGACGGATGAAGGGCCGATGCCGGAACCGGATGAGGAGGACGAATTTATCCCATCCGTGATGTCTGAAATAACGGACGATGATGATCCTGAAATAAAAGCGCTTGCCAAACAGATCGCAGAGCTGGAACGCCAGGAACAGGTTGAAAAGTTTAAAAAAAAGACGAAAAAAGGCAAAAAACGGAAACGATAGTGTACATAGGTGTTGCGTTTTTTAATGGCTATCCGGACGCTGGATGAGGGGCGGGGCCTGGAGTAGGAGCCGCAAGCCAGGCCAGTTCCCCCTCCTCACCTGGCGTCCGGATAGCCAAAAGTGTTTTTTTCTGGTTCATCCAGTTCAGAAATAGCAACAGAAAAAAGGGGATGGAGCCAATCCGTTCCCTATTTTGATTCAGTCACGGAGAAGCATATGAAAAATATCGCAAATGCAAACAAATGCCCGGAACTGCTGGCACCTGCAGGTTCTTTCGAAATATGCAGGGCCGTTATCGCAGCAGGCGCAGACGCTGTCTATGCGGGAGGCAGCCGCTTTGGAGCCAGAGCCTACGCAGAAAATTTTACGCAGGAACAGCTGCTGTCGGCCATTGACTATGTGCATTTATATGGCAAAAAACTGTATCTGACGGTGAATACGCTCTTAAAACAGGCGGAGATTCATACGCTGTACGAATATTTGCTGCCCTATTACAGACAGGGGCTGGATGCGGTCATTGTGCAGGATTTCGGGGTTATGCGCCTGATTCAGAAATGGTTTGCCGATTTACCGATTCATATCAGCACGCAGATGTCGCCTGCGGGACCCTATGGATTTTCCTATCTGCGGAAGCTGGGGGCGTCGCGTGTTGTAGCAGCCAGAGAATTGTCACTGGAAGAAATCTGTGAGATTCGAAGATTTTCAGATGTGGAGATCGAATGTTTTGTACATGGCGCGCTATGCTACTGCTATTCCGGCCAGTGTCTGCTCAGCAGCATGCTTGGAGGCAGAAGCGGGAACCGCGGACGCTGCGCACAGCCATGCCGTCTGCCTTATACGGTGCTTGATCATAAGCATTGCGCACTGGGCAAAACCGGTTACCCGCTGAGTCCGAAAGATTTATGCACGATTGACCAGATTCCGCAGCTGGTGCAGGCTGGCATCACTTCTTTTAAAATCGAAGGAAGGATGAAATCTGCAGAATATGCAGCGGGTGTAACAGCGGTTTATCGCAAATACATGGATCAGTATTGTGAAAAAGGCATGGCAGACGTAGAGGACAGGGATTATGAGCGCCTGCTGCAGGCTGGCAACCGCTGTGGATTTACAAGCGGTTATTATACAAGGCATAATGGCCCGGATATGATTACGATGACGCGTCCGGGGCACGAAAAAAGCAAAGCAGCCGATGCGATCCTGCTTGCAGAGAAAAAGATTCCCGTACAGGCAAAAGCATGCCTGCAGACAGGCGCACCGGCAAAACTTACCGTATCCTGCGGTGGATATACCGTATCTGCAGAGCATGGCCTTGTACAGCCGGCGCAAAAACAGCCGCTGAGCCGGGAAATGATTGTAACGCAGCTTTCCAAAACAGGAAATACCCCGTTTGAAATCGAACATCTGACAATACAGATGGATGATGCGGTGTTTTTGCCGAAACAGATGCTTAATCAGCTGCGGCGCGAGGCATTGGAGCAGCTTGCAGAGCGGATTGTACAGCAAAGCCGCAGAACCACTTATGAAATAGAGCCGTTTTATGAAAAAGAGATATCATATGAAAAAGAGCCGGTTTATGATAAAAATCCGTTTTATTGAAAAGACCCGCCCTATAGTATTGATTGTGGCGATAAAGATAAAATTTCTAAAGAACCATGTTTTACGGCTGTCATTGAAGAGGAAGCACAGCTTTGCGCTGTTTTGGAACAGGCGTTTATCTGCCGTGTTTATTTAGACAGTTCGATGTATAGACATGCGCATTTTACCGCACAATTAAAAGAACATGCGAATCGTGTTCATAAGGCAGGCAAGCAGGCGTATTTGGTCCTTCCGCCTGTATTCCGCGGCAAAACGGCCAGGTTTTATCAGGAATGCTGGCAGGACATCTGTAGCCTTGCGGATGGCTTTCTTGTAAAAACGATGGATGAGCTGGGATTTTTAGAACAAATGCAGGCGGATAAGAGTTGCTGCATTCTGGATCACAGCCTGTATACCTTTTCAAAAGAGGCAAAAGACAGCTACGGCAGTTTGGGCTGGAAAAAAGATACGATTCCGCTGGAATTAAATAAAAAAGAACTGCTGACACGAAATAATACGGCGAGCGAGATGATTATTTATGGATATCTGCCGTTAATGACGAGTGCGCAGTGCCTGAAAAAGACGGCGGCGCACTGTACAAAAACAAATGGCCTGTGCTATTTAAAAGACCGGTATGCAAAGGAATTCGCGGTTCGAAATGTCTGCAGTGAATGCTATAATACGATTTATAATTCACAGCCATTATCGCTGATTCAGCTGTCGAATGAAATTAAGAGGCTGTCAGCGGCAGCGTATCGGGTCTGGTTTACAACAGAATCCGCACAGATGGCAGGAAGCATTCTGGAATGTGTCAAAGACGCTTTTTTGAAACAGCAGACACCGGATCTTACAGCTGTGATCGGTGCGTATACAAACGGTCATTACAAACGTGGGACAAAATAGGAGAAACAATGGAAAATCTGATCGTAGAACTGTCAAAATATTTGATCTGCCTGTTATTTGCGTGCTATACATTTACCTGTTTTCATGCCCTGACAGGGAAAAAATCAGAAAGACGGCTGAAACGAATTTTAAGAAAACAGGCAAAACTGATTTTTTTGATCCATTTGAATGCGTTTGCGGTTATTTTTGCGGTGCAAAAGACCGTCAATGTGCTGATCGCATATGTGATGCAGGCGGCGCTGTTAGGCTGTATCCTGATTATTTACAAATATATTTACAAACGTGCCAGCGGGCTTGTCGTCAACAATATGTGCATGCTGCTGGCAGTAGGATTTGTAATCTTGTATCGTCTGAATCCGGATAAGGCGGTACGCCAGTATGAAATTGCGGTAGCCGCGGTTGTTATTACGATGATCATACCTTTTTTTATTCACAAACTGCATTTTTTGGACAGGCTTACATGGCTTTATGCGGTCGTTGGAATCGTGCTGCTGGTGGCAGTTGCTGTCATCGGCTCGGTAAGCTACGGCGCGAAGCTGTCGTTTCAGGTGGCCGGCATAGCGGTTCAGCCGTCTGAGTTTGTAAAGATTATATTTGTTTTTTTTGTGGCATCTATGCTGGCAAAGTCCGCGGACTTTCCGCAGGTATGCAAAGCGACTGCAGTAGCTGCCGTCCATGTGCTGATACTCGTTGTATCCAAAGACCTTGGCGCCGCGCTGATTTTTTTTATGACGTACCTTGTGATGCTGTATGTGGCAACGCGCAGTCCGTTTTATTTTGTCAGCGGCATTTTATGCGGAAGTGTGGCTTCCGTCGCGGCATATAAGCTGTTTCGCCATGTGCGGGTACGTGTAACGGCATGGAAGGATCCGCTCTCGGTTTTAAATGATGAAGGCTATCAGGTCTGCCAGTCGCTGTTTGCCATCGGTACCGGAGGCTGGTTTGGCATGGGGCTGTACCAGGGGATGCCGAATAAAATCCCAATTGTGGAAGAAGACTTTGTATTTGCGGCGGTTTCCGAGGAGCTGGGCGGTATTTTTGCCGTTTGCCTGATTATGGTATGCGCCAGCTGTTATCTGATGTTTTTAAATATCGCGATGCAGATGCACGACCAGTTTTATAAGCTGATCGCGCTTGGACTTGGCACAGTCTATGGATTTCAGGTGTTTTTAACGGTTGGCGGAGTGATCAAATTTATCCCGTCTACAGGTGTTACACTGCCGCTTGTCAGTTATGGCGGAAGCTCGCTGCTTAGTACGTTTATTATTTTTGCGGTCATCCAGGGACTGTATATTTTAAGAGAAGACGAGGAATTTGATGAAAGGTTAGCTTCATGAAAAAAAATGTGATAAAAAGAAACGGCAGAACACCAGATTGGGAAGAACTGGAAGAAAAACAGCGGAAAAAGGATGTGGAAAAACTGCTGCAGGAACAGTACCGTTCCACGCATGATACCGTTAAGCCAGAAGCTTTGGTGAAAAATTCAGTCAGAAACCGGGAGTTTGCAGTTGTTGCGTACTTATTTCTGACAATATTTTTAGGAATGATTGCTTATTTTACTTATTTTCAGGTGCAAAAAAGCGAAGCTTTTATCAACAGCCCCTACAATGCCAGACAGGACGCCTTTGCAGAACGCATTCAGCGCGGGGATATTTTATCCGCACAAGGAGAGGTGCTTGCGACAACAAAAACGGCGCCAGACGGCAGCGAATCCAGAAGCTATCCCTATGGCAGGATGTTCGCGCATGCAGTCGGTTTTGGCACCAATGGAAAATCAGGCGTAGAATCACTGGATAATTTTCAGCTGCTGCGTTCGCATGCCTTTTTTCTGGAAAAAATATGGAAGGAACTGCAGGGAAAGAAAAATATTGGAGATACTGTCGTAACCACGTTGGATGTAACCGTGCAGAAAGCAGCATACGACGCGCTTGGAAATTATCAGGGAGCCGTTATCGCGATGCAGCCATCGACCGGAAAAATATTGGCGATGGTATCTAAGCCGGACTTTGATCCAAATACAATTGCCGCCGATTGGGACAGCATTACGGCTGAGGATGCGAATTCATCTGTGCTGCTTAACCGTGTGACGCAGGGCCTGTATCCGCCTGGCTCTACCTTTAAGATTTTTACGCTGCTTGAATATATGAAAGAAAACAAAAATTATAAAGGCTATGCATACGAGTGCGACGGGAGCTTTACGGAGGCCGGAAATGTGATTCACTGCTTCGGCAATGCCGTACATGGGCAGGAGGATTTAAAACATGCGTTTGCACATTCCTGCAATACGTCGTTTTCGAGCATTGGATTATCCTTAAATCTGAACAAATTTGCCAGAACAAATGAAAAACTATTGTTTAACAGCGAACTCCCATGTGACTTGCCGTATAAAAAAAGCAGTTATACGTTAACGGACGATGCTTCTGCCTGGGAAATTATGCAGACCTCGATCGGGCAGGGAAAAACGCTTGTAACACCATATCATCTTGCGCTTGTAATGTCAGCGGTCAATCACAATGGAGTATTGATGAAACCGTATATCATAGATCGGGTGACAAACTATGAAGGGACTGAGGTATCCAAAAATACGCCGCAGGTTTATTCCGAACTTTTGACAGCAAAAAAAGCGAAAACACTCAGACAGTATTTGCGGGAAGTAGTTACGCAGGGAACAGCGACAGCATTAAACAGTCAAAGCTATACGGCAGCCGGAAAGACAGGCTCCGCGGAATTTACAAGCGCAAAAGACAGCCACGCATGGTTTGCGGGATATGCGTCCAAAGAAGGAAAAGAGGATCTTGTTGTAACGGTTGTTGTAGAAGGGGCAGGCACAGGCGGCATGTATGCGGTGCCTGTGGCGAAGGCGGTATTTGACGCCTACTTCCATAACTGAATCAGGTTTAAAAATAAAAAAAGACACACGATTTTCTTGCATGTGAATCAAAAAAGGGGTATACTACTGAATAGCTATTTGTTTCAGGCTGTTTACAGCCCGAAACAGGAACCACATCAGGAGGTGTTGTAATGATAGAGGCAACGAGTTGTGGTGGTGTGGTAATATTCCGTGGTAAGATTCTGCTGCTATATAAAAATTATAAGAACAAATACGAGGGATGGGTTCTTCCGAAAGGAACTGTAGAGCAGGGCGAGGATTACAAAGAGACTGCGGCCCGCGAAGTATTGGAAGAGACCGGCGTAAGCGCGGCGATTATCAAATATATTGGTAAAAGCCAGTATACCTTTAATGTACCGGAGGATACGGTGGAAAAGGAAGTCCACTGGTATCTGATGATGGCGGACAATTATTACAGCAAGCCACAATGGGAAGAATATTTTGTGGACTCTGGTTACTATAAGTTCCATGAAGCTTATCATCTGCTGAAATTTTCCAACGAAAAGCAGATACTGGAGCAGGCTTACAATGAATATCTTAGCTTGAAAAAGAGTAATCTGTGGGGAAACAAAAAATATTATTAAGGATGCAAAAGGACTGTGTATCTGCCGGTCCTTTTGTAAAGGATCGGAAAATCCATATATATCCAGTTCAGGATATAATATGCAGTCGTGTAATGCGGTAAGGAGTCTGGATGATTTGGTATGAAAATTTGTATATTGGGGAAAGTATCCCTAAGAAAGAAGCAAAAATCAGACGTTTAAAGTGGAAAATTAATCATAATAAGTGCTTGACGAATGCTTTTTTGATCGTGTTATGCAGGTATGAGAACAATCTGCTGGAAATTATTCCTGCCAGAGAGCTTCGGCAAAAGGTATATCCAAAGCAGAATCTATATATTGTCGGATTGGCGAAAGGCTATGACGATGCGCTTATGACAGCTGCAATGATTGTAACGGATGTCTATAAAAAAACAGGCGGATTTGGGGTAAAACGCTATATCCTGCAGCAAAAGGCAGGTGATAGTACATGATAAAGGCAGTCGGAATGTTTTTGCTTCTGCTGTTAAAAATAATAGGCTGGGCATTATTGCTTGTATTGCTTGTGCTGGCCATTGCATTGCTGCTTTTGCTGTTTGTTCCGCTGCGGTATGATGTTCTGGCAAAAAATGAGCGGAGTATATCCCCGGATCCAAAGGGAATAACAGCAAATATACAGCTCAGACTAAAGGTGAACTGGCTGCTTCATTTTTTACAGGTATCAGTTTTGTATGGGCCCGATGGCCTGTCCAACCAGATTCGGGTGGCAGGAATTGATATTCCAAAACTGCTGGCCCGCCATGCAGAGAAAAAAAAGGCACGGCAAAACGGCAAAAAACGTAAGTCTGCAGACAATATAACCCTGAAAGACCGTTCAGCAAACGAAGAATCCTTAAATAAAGAGTTCTCAAAAAAAGAACTGCTCAATAAAGATTTGCAAACGGAAGAAATACAAATACAGGAAATACAAACAGGAGAATTAAAAACAGAAGAATTAAAAATAGAAGAAATACAAACAGAAGAATTAAAAACAGAGAAAATACAGACACAAGAATTAAAAACAGAAGAAATACAAACACAAAAATTAAAAACAGAAGAAATACAAGCACAAGATATACAAAAAAAAGAAATACAGACAGAAGAAATACAAGAAGAAATCATACGAAAAAAAGAAAGAAAAAAAGCTCAACGCTCGAAAAAAGGGCAGTTCAAGCAAGATCCGCAAAAAGATTCCAACGGGAAACAGCAAAAGGAGGAACACGCAAAAGCGGAACGCAAACATCACACAAATGCGTCAGCTTCGAAAGCTTCCGCTGCGGATACACATCAGCCAGGTATATTTAAAAAAATCCGTATGCAGCTGCAGCGTCTGCACAAGGAGTATACCGATGAGACAAACCGTCATGCAGTTGGCCGTTTATGGGTAGAGCTTTTAAAACTCCTGCGCAGTTATAAGCCAAGAAAGCTAAAAGCGGATGTTTCTTTTTCCCTTGCAGATCCGTCATTAACGGGTATGGCAACAGGAATGCTTAGCCTGATGCCGGTTATTTACCGTTATCCATGCAGCATTGTTCCTGATTTTACATCTGAAAAGCTGTATGCAGAAGGCGAGATTTCAGCAAGCGGCAAAGTAAGGATATTTGTTTTTTTATGCAGCGTACTTAGGCTGCTGCGGGACAAAAAATTTATGCAGACCGTCCGCAGACTGATGAAACGGGGCAGCGCATAAGAACGAATCATATGGAAGAACAATAACAGGAGGAAATCAGATGTCAGACAATAGTTTCAGTTCAACTGTTGCATCCTTATTTAAAGGAATGGACAGTTTCATTACAACCAAAACAGTAGTAGGGGATGCCGTTCATATCGGTGAGACGATTATACTTCCGCTTGTGGACGTTGCATTCGGCGTGGCAGCAGGCGCATTTACCGGAGAAAACAAAAACAATGGTGGCGGCGGTATGGGCGGGAAAATTACGCCAAGCGCCGTACTCGTAATTCAAAATGGAACAACGAAACTCGTCAATGTAAAAAATCAGGACGGCATTACAAAGATTTTAGACATGATACCAGATTTCGTAAACAAATTTACATCCAAAGACAAAGACGCGCAGACAGACCCGGAAGCGCAGAAAAAGGCGGCCGACGAGCTCGAAAGTCAGCTGGGAGACGCGCTGAATGAAAAAATAACGGAATAACGGCAGCCACAGTTCTGCTTACCCACGGAACTGTTGCACGTTTTGTCTGAGAGACTGTCAGAGATAAAAGATGCATTGATTTCTGACAGTCTCTTTTTGAAAGCTTCTTTTTGAAAGCTTTTTTGAAAGTTTCTTTTTGAAATTTGTAAAAAGCAGCTGCTTATCCGCAGAACAGGTTATAGCCGCAGATCAGCAGTGCAAAAATAATCAGTACAGCAAGCCATACGCTTTCTAAAAACAACATAATAGACATGCCGACTGCGATCCAGAACATGGCAAAACCACATATTTTTTTCATATTCCACTTCGATTCTTATAAAGATTCCGGCAGGACTGGCATATTGTATTTGAAGCGAGTCCATAGGAACATATTTATTTATCGTTCCTTACTTTTAATATATGTGGCAGCCTGTAATTTAGTCCACAAAAAAAGCTGCGGACAGCATTATTTGCCAGCAGCTTCTTTCCATACGTTCTAAAATACTATGCTCTTTCAACTTTACCAGACTTTAAGCAGGAAGTACAAACATATAATCTCTTTGTAGCACCATTCACCTTGCATCTGACAGATTTGATGTTTGGTTTGAACATTCTGTTAGATCTTCTATGTGAATGGCTCACATTGTTGCCGAAAAGAACGCTTTTTCCGCAAACGGAACATTTAGCCATAGGAACACCTCCTTGCATCATCAAGTGTTAAAATTTTAAATCTGACAGTAATTTCAGACTTACAACATGATTATTCTATCAGAAGCGGTATACAAATGCAAGGATAAATTCCAGAAAAATTCAATTTTTTCAAAACAAATGCAACAGTTTCGATCATGTGTAGCATTTTATTACAAATTTCTAAGGAAATTATCATTTAAAATAATATACCATTCCC
>CAOKJJ010000071.1 GCA_948468465.1 uncultured Eubacterium sp.
CTGGAGTAGGAGCCGAAATCCAGGCCCCGCCCCTCATCCAGCGTCCGCATAGCCAAAAAAAATGCAAATACACATATATGCATATGAATACAAGGAGCAGGAACATGGGGAATAAAACAGAGGGGAAAAAACGGGAGTTTCAGAAAGCGATTTATGATGTTGTTGTAATTGGTGCCGGTGCGTCCGGATTGATGGCGGCAATTACAGCTGCTCGTTTGGGCGCAGACGTACTGCTGCTGGAGCATATGGAGCAACCTGCGAAAAAAATACTGGCGACTGGCAATGGAAAATGCAACTATACCAACGCGGATCAGAACCTGGAAAACTATTATTGTGAGCAGCCGGATTTTGTCCGGACTGTGCTTGCGCAGTTTTCTTATAAGGATACGATCCGTTTTTTTAAACAGCTTGGCATCCGTCCGGTTCAGAAAAACGGGACATGTATGTATCCGGAAAGTGAGCAGGCGTCTTCTGTAAAAAATGTGCTGCTTGCGGAGATCCGGCGTCTGCAGGTTCCAATGCTTTTATCTGTCGGTATCCGTAGTGTACATAAAACGTCGAAGAAAAAAAGAAATGGTCCTGATGCTGATGAGAAAGAATGCCTGCATAAAGAATTTATGAAAAAAGAGTTTTTTGAAATCCAGACAAAAGAGCAAAACTTTTATGCCTGCGCCTGTATTCTTGCGGCGGGCGGGATGGCTGCGAAAAATACGGGCAGTGATGGCAGCGGTTATATTTATGCCAGGCAGCTGGGACATACGATTACAAAGCCTTTGCCTGCGCTGAGCGCATTGCTGACGGAGGCAAAGGGCATAAAATTACCTGCTGGTGTGCGTATCTGCTGTGCGGCGTCTTTGTACGTGGACGGAGAGCGGAAGGCCTGTGAGCAGGGGGAACTGCAGATGACTGATTATGGAATTTCCGGAATCGTTATTTTTCAGTTCAGCCGTATAGCGGCAAGGGCATTGGAAGAAAAACGGCGGGTATCTGTCTGGCTGGATTTTAAACCGGGGATGGAAGCCGAGGAGCTTTTGGCATATATTGAAAAACGCTTTTCCAGTGTATATAACAGAAAAAAAACGCTTTTGGATGGACTGACGGGATTTTTGCCGGATAAACTGATCCCGGTTCTTCTGAAAAAGTCCGGGCTGCAGTTTAAGGAAAGATGCGGCAGTTTAAGCGTGGAGCAGCTGGAATGTCTGATCAGGCAGCTCAAGCAATATCCGGTAAATGTTACAGGCTGCAAAGGCTTTGCCTCGGCACAGGCAACGTCCGGAGGTGTGCCGGTGCAGGAAATCTGTGCACAGAGTCTGGAGTCTTGGAAAGTACCTGGCCTGTATTTTGCGGGAGAAATCATAGATGTAGATGGAAAATGCGGCGGCTATAATCTGCAGTGGGCCTGGTCGAGCGGATATACAGCAGGAAAGAGCAGTTTTTTGCGTACGAACTGTCAGAAAATATCAGAAAGGAACAGGCATAACTTATGATTCGCATACAGCAGATAAAAATACCTGTGAAATCAAATTCTTTTCCTGTCCGTCAGGAAATTGAGCGAAAAATTCGAAAACTGCTGCATCTTAAGCAGGAACAGGCTTTTACGTTTCAAATTCATAAACAGTCTATAGATGCGCGCCGCGGCCGTGAAGCGGCGTATGTCTATACGGTGGATGTAGATTTGGATATGAAACAGGCACAGGAGCAAAAGCTTGTGCATAGAGTTCACAATAATAATATTATGTTAACTAAAAGGGAAGTTTATCATTTTTCTCAGACGGGAACAATTCGTTTAGAGCACAAACCTGTGATCGTCGGCAGCGGGCCTGCCGGATTATTTTGTGCTTATCTGCTGGCTCTTCATGGTTATCAGCCTGTCATTATAGAACGCGGAAAAATGGCGGAAAACCGCCTGCGGGATGTGGAAGCATTTTGGCAAACCGGTGTTTTAAACACGTCTTCCAACGTCCAGTTCGGCGAAGGCGGGGCAGGTACGTTTTCGGATGGAAAGTTAAATACGCTTGTGAAAGATCCTGTTTTAAGGAACCGGTTTGTACTTGAGACATTTGTGCAAAACGGGGCTGACAGCAGTATTTTGTATCTTAATAAGCCGCATATCGGAACAGACCGGCTGATTCAGGTGGTTACGAATCTGCGAAAAGAGATTATCCGTCTGGGAGGAACGTTTTATTTTGAAACATGTCTGACAGATTTGCAGATGGAACAGAAAAAACTTCGTTCCATAACCGTGGAAGCAGCCGGACAAAAGCGGATATTGCAAACGGAGCTTTTAGTACTTGCCATTGGGCACAGTGCGCGTGATACGTTTCAAATGCTGTCGGACCGCAACATTCCTATGCAGCCAAAAGCGTTTGCTGTCGGTTTACGCATTGAGCATCCGCAGGAAATGATTCAAACACATCAGTATCATGGCATTGACTGCAAAGGACTGCCAGCGGCTTCGTATAAAGTAACCGCTTCAAAGGCAGGGCAGCGCAGCGTCTTTTCTTTTTGCATGTGTCCGGGCGGCTATGTTGTAAACGCTTCATCCGAACGGGACGGACTGGCTGTCAACGGCATGAGCTATCAGAAAAGGGATGGAAAAAATGCCAACAGCGCCATTATTGTTTCCGTAATCCCGAATGATTTTCCGGATGGCGGCTTTCATCCGTTAAGCGGGATAAGATTTCAAAGAGAACTGGAAAAACGGGCGTTTGCGCTTGGCGGCGGACGTATCCCGCAGCAGCTTTACGGTGATTTTAAAAGCGGAAGATGTTCTGTATCCTACGGTGATTTTCCGTCTCAGACAAAAGGCGCCTGCGTGTTTGCAGAGCTTGGCACATTGCTGCCGGCGGAGCTGAAACAGTCGTTTATAGACGGCATGGAACAGTTTGCGCAATACATTCCGGCTTTTAACCGTTATGACGCGATACTCTCCGGCGTTGAAAGCAGGACCTCGTCTCCGGTACGCATTGTCCGAAATGACGATTTTTTGAGTGAGGCGGACGGCATTTACCCTTGCGGAGAAGGAGCCGGATATGCCGGCGGCATTATGTCGGCCGCGATGGACGGCATGAAAGTGGCGGAAGCCATCGGAAAAAAATATGCGGCGTTTTCATAAAAGACTGCAGGAAACATATTTAAAATTTGAAAAGAGAGGTGTGTTGCATGCTCGTATTACAGGCTTCTGAAGAACAGGAACAAATATTTCAAAAATTGATACAGACAATGGGGGAACAGGTCGTCTGGAACGGACGGTTTCTCATCAGGGACGACGAGTTGATTTTAGAAGGGACGGTACGTTCTCTTATTTTTCAGTTTGAAACGAAAAAAGTGTCAACGAATCTGGTTGATCTTGCGTATCAGGAAGAAGCGGTATTAGACATTTCCAGACATCCGACCTTGAAAGACTTAATCAATATGGTGCTGTATGCATTTGGAAAATGGGGAACGCTGCGAGGGCTGAACGTCCAGCAGGATTATCCGCAGCTGAACCAGCTATTTGCAAAAATATTGAATACCTTTTATATCGAACCGTCTTTCCGTAAGGAAAATTTTCGTTTTTATAAAGTCGGCGTCCGCGTTACTTACGAAGAAGTACTTCAGACTGTGCTGGAATATGAAAAAAAACAGGCCGAGGATCCGGCGGCAGAGTCACAGGGCCTGTGGCACCGCCTGGTATGGAAAAACAGTGAACGGACGTTTCATAAAGAAGAGACGACCTTGTTAGAGCGTGTGGAAGACAGGATTGGCAATAACTTTTACCTGGTAGGCTATCAATGCCCTAAATGCCAGGAAAAGCTGCATATGGCCGTCTATCCGGACGGTAAGGAAGTGCGCATTGATACTGAAGAAAAAGGGGTCTATCTGGCACGTGTTTATACATGTACCAACTGTCATTGTTTTTATACGCCGCGTCCGGACCGCCTGATTTCGGAAGGACTTATTTACGAAATGGATTTTTCTGATGACAGCAAAGCTTATGAAGACTATCTGGAGCTTATGGGATATTATGGGGAACGCGCCGCGAACTTTAAATACAATGAATACGAAGCTGTCCGCAGACAACGGCTGTTACAGGAAGCCCGGCAAAAAGCGGAGGAAAAAAGTCCCGCTTTCAGCCCAGGGCAGCCAGACCGCCTGTTCAGCCCGCAGGACGCGCTTCGCCAGATGGAACAATTTGGCCAGACGATTACAGCTTTGCCGGAAGACGTGCTTCGGCGTTTTGCGCATCGCGTGGAAGAGGGCTTTTATCCGGATGCGGCAGTAGCCAAATATGAAAAACAAATCCTCGAAGAGATGCAGCAGCGAGACAGCAGGCAGCAGGCAGAGCCAGAACTAAATCCAGAGACGGCTGCGGATGCAGATCCAAATCCAGATACAGCTTCAAATACAGCTTTAAACACGCATGATGCGCAGGGCATTCCCGTACAAAGCACGATAAAGCAGACAGCAAAACAGCAGGCAGGCCAGAATCAAACAGCCAATCAGACGCAGCAGTTTCCATCCAATACACGGAAACACAAGATACCGGCAAACGATTTCGTACACACGCCACGGAACGAGCTGACATCCGATGACCTGACATTGGCTAATCCGGCACCCGATGACCTGACATTGGACGATCTGGCATTAGACGATGCGGGACAGGCATATCAGGAAAATCATGCATCCACGAAAGCGGGCAGGACGGCACAACCTGCAGCAGATCGTATACAAAGGCCAATGAAACACTATACGCTAACGCAACCAGAGCACGGAAACGCGAAATCCGCCGCAAATATCGAATATACCGAACAAGCCAAACATCCTGAATCTGCAGATCATCATCACAGGCCAGGCCAAGCAGAGATGCCTGCAGATACGTTTGACGAAGTTCACCTTCAGACCTATACAAAACGCATTGAAAAACTGGAACGGTTATCCCCAAGACAGAAGCAGGAATTAAAAAAGCAGATTCAAAACGATAACAGACTGGATACCGCAGAAAAGCAGTCACTGACAGCACAGATCGAAGAAGCCGAATATCAGGAACTGGCGCAGGAAATACATAAAAAAACGGAACAAAGCGCAAAAAAAAGCTATGCACAGCTGACAAAAACGATTCAGGAAACAGAAAAAGAACATTATCCAGATACCATCAAAGGGCCATATCTGGAAAAACTGCACGAACTGCGTATGCAGCGCGGGACACAGGAAGTCCGTCAAATCATCGAACAAATGCCGCAGCGTATGGACCGCGCAGCATTTCAAAAACTGGAACAGCGGCTTCAAGCATACGAGGATGTCGATCTGTCTCCTTATCGTGAAACACTGCGTCAGAAAAAAGAAGCCGCTGAAAAACAGGAAATCGCCAGTATGGTCAAACGTTCCCGCAAAGCAAGCCGCAGCGATTATACAAGCTTAATGCGCCGTCTGGAAGAACAGAATTTTGCCGATGAAAACATTGTGCCTTATATGGATAAAATAAAGGAAAAAGTTACGGCGCTTGATCAGGAACGGTTACATGCACTGTTAGATGAATCACAGCAGATGGACTTTAACGCGGCAGCAGCCGTCTATGAACAGATTTTAGACGAAAACTTTTTGCCGGAATTAAAAAACAGCGCACTGGAAATGCTCGCCAAACGGCTTGAAAAAATTCGTACCGATGAATGCGAACTGCTCGTACAAAAACTTCAGGATGAAATGCGAGGAACGATCAAAGAAAACGCCAGACATCATTTTTACCCGGCACGAAAGGTCATGTTAAATACCGCGGAACCAAAAGAAACGAACGCCATTCATGCCGCACTTGCGTCTTATGCAAGCGAGCGCAACATGTTCGAGTATCCGGTGTTTTCCATAGACACCTCCAGAAGCGGCAGCGGCAGAGAAGGCATGCTGCTGACACCGGAAACGTTATTTTACAGTACAAGGACACATGCGTACGAAATTCCTGTTTCAGATATTGCATCCATAGAGGCATCTACGGGACTTTTAAACCGAAAAATATTACTGACAGAAGCAAACGGAGCGGAACATAAGCTCCCCTATGCGGTAAAGACCAGCGAAATGGAAGACTGGGCACGCATTTTAGAAGAATTTATTTTTTATCTGCAGGAAAAACCTGCCTCCAGAAAGCTGAAATATCTTGCAAAAGAAACGCACGATACGATCTGCTGCTACCGGTGCGGATACGTGTATCATGGCAAAGATGTGTGTCCGGAATGCGGCTATAAGAAAAACCGTTAACAATAAAACTATTGTAATATGAAACACCTACAAAATCAATCAATAAAAGAAAGGAATCATCTTACCTTGAGTTTACTTATTTATCTGGCCTCAGACACCCCTTTGAAAGAACGCAAAAGCCCACACAACCGAACAATGTCTGTCAATGAAGCGCGCTCCCTTGGAATCAAAATTCCTGATATTTTAAATACGGATGACATAGACAAAGATGACCCGAATATGATTTTTTGGACAGACAGCTATACAGAAAATGCAGAAACCGGCGTATTAGAAGACAGTGGGTTTGCAGATGATATTTCTATTATTAAAATGGATGAAAAAACAGATGATATACGAACGGAAAAGAAATACTGCGCGATTTTGGAATGGCCAAACTATACTTATGAACGGGCACAGTATTTAATTACATATATGAAAGAACATTTACGGCGCGCATCTGAAATAGAACTGTGGCATATCTGGATGGGACAGTCTTATCCGCCGCCACAGATACATAAGAAGCATATCCGCGTGGAGGAGCTGACTGCATCGGATATAGAAAAGCTGATGGAATATCCGGTATATGAACCGAAACAGATGACGGGACATGTGAATATACCTCGTGATTGGGAAATTGCGGCTGATGAAATGGAGCAGGATGTGCACGATTGTTATGTGATCGATGGTTTATGAACAGGTTAAAAACGGGCGGAGAAAGGAAAGTGTGATGCCAAGAAAAGCAGGAATCGGGATACAGAGTTTTGAAAAAATAATAAGAATCCATAACTTTTATGTAGATAAAACATTGTTTATTAAAGAATGGTGGGAAAACCATGATGAAGTAACATTGATTACCAGGCCAAGACGCTTTGGAAAAACGTTGAATATGAGCATGCTGGAATGTTTTTTTTCGGCAGAGTACGCGGGCAGAGGAGAGCTGTTTGAGGGACTTCATATATGGACAGAGGAATGCTACCGCGCGTTACAGGGGACTTATCCGGTCATCAGCCTTTCTTTTGCCAATGTCAAAGAAACGACGTATGAGAAAGCGAAAATACAAATCTTCCAGATCCTTTCGGAATTATATACGAAAAGGCAATACTTAAAAGACAGCGGTCATTTGACAGAAAAAGAACAGATGTATTTTGACAGGGTGTCTGAGCAGATGTCGGATACGGATGCATCCATATGTCTTCACAGACTGTGTGATTTTATGCAGCGTTATTATGGAAAAAAAGTAATTGTGCTTTTGGATGAATACGATACGCCGATGCAGGAAGCATTTTTGAACGGATACTGGAACGAAATCGTTTCTTTTATGAAAAATTTGCTGCATACTACTTTTAAGACAAATCCTTTTTTGGAAAAAGCGATTTTGACGGGCATTACAAAAGTTGGCAAAGAAAGTATTTTTTCGGATTTAAATAATCTGGAGGTTGTCACTTCCATTGTTGATAAATATACAGATGCTTTTGGATTTACGCAGGCTGAAGTGACAGACGCGCTTCGTGAGTTTGGATTATCTCATATGGAGGATCGTGTCAGAAGCTGGTATGATGGCTTTACATTTGGAAAAAGAACAGATATTTATAATCCATGGTCAATGATTAATTTCCTGGATAAGCAAAGACTGGCAACCTATTGGGCCAATACGAGCAGCAACAGCATGATCAGCAAGCTTATTCGTGAAGGCAGCAAGGATATGAAGATCATTATGGAAGATCTGCTCGAAGGCGGTGTCCTTCGCACCAGAATCGACGAACAGATTGTATTTGACCAGCTGCTTGATAACGAATATGCCATATGGAGCCTGCTGCTTGCAAGCGGCTATCTGAACATAGAGTCCTGTAATTTTGATCCGGATACCGGATGGTATGAATACGAGTTAAAGCTTACCAACAAAGAAGTTACGATCATGTTCCGAAGCCTGATCGAAAGCTGGTTTAAAAACTACAGCCCTGCTTATAATGACTTTATAAAGGCTCTGCTTTGCGGTGATTTAAAAGCTATGAACCACTATATGAATCAGGTAGCGCTGGATACATTCAGCTATTTTGACACGGGAAACAAACCGTCTGCATATGCGCAGCCGGAACGCTTTTATCATGGCTTTGTGCTTGGACTTATGGTAGAGCTGCGTGACCGGTATGTGATCCTGTCAAACCGGGAAAGTGGTTTTGGACGCTATGATATTTTGCTAAAGCCAAAACATCCGAATGGTTTATTACATGCGATCATGATAGAATTTAAAGTGCAGGATACACAGGAAGAAGAGACGATACAGGATACTGTGCAAGCGGCGCTTTCTCAGATTATGGAAAAACAGTATGCCGTATCGCTCGAAGCAGAAGGGATTGCGGCAGATCGCATAAAAATGTATGGATTTGCGTTTCAAGGTAAAAAAGTGCTGATCGGCTCTTATCCGGAAACACGGGCTAAAGAAACATAGAGCAAAGAAACGCAGCACAAATCCAGGTAATGTGATTGGATTTGTGCTGCGTTTTAAATTTTTTTGCGTGATATGTTTTGCTTTTTTATATTGTGCGTTTGCAATTGTTTTCGATGAAATGTTTTGTATTTATGAATCGCTGTTATTTGCCCAGTTCATCCGTCCGTAGAGTTTCGTAACCGCTAAAATTTCTTCCCGCAGTTCGTCAGACAGATCGTCTTTTGTAAGGCGCCATCTCCAGTTCGTACCTACGGTAGAAGGTTTGTTTGTCCGACAGTCATTGTCAAGGCCCATGTAATCCTGCATCGGGATGATGCACATCTTTGCGCTGCTGCGCATAACAAGTGAAATAAACGAATGATAGAGCAGCTTCTGCGGTGTATGCTGGTCGCACAGATAGTCTCTGGCAAGCTGGCGTTCTTCTTTTTTGATCGAAGTAAACCAGCCGGTAATCGTTTCGTTGTCGTGTGTGCCGGTATATGCCACACAGTTTTCGATATAGTTATGCGGCAGATAATCGTTGGCGGAGCCGGAATCTCTGGAGTCAAATGCAAATTCCAGCACTTTCATGCCCGGAAAACCGCTGTCACGCACAAGCTGGCGTACGGAGTCGGTTACATAGCCAAGGTCTTCGGCGATGACGTCGTGTTTTCCCAAATGGCGTTCCATGCAGTGAAACAGTTCCATGCCAGGGCCTTTTTCCCAGTGTCCGTTGACCGCGGATTTTTCACCGTAAGGAATGGAATAATACTCATCAAAGCCGCGGAAATGGTCTATCCGCAGGACATCATACATCTGGAAGCAGAAGTATAAGCGGGACATCCACCAGGCGTAATCCGTACTTCTGTGATAATCCCAGCGGTACAAAGGGTTGCCCCAGAGCTGCCCGTCCGCGGAAAAGCCGTCTGGCGGGCAGCCGGCTACCGCGTATGGGATATTGTTTTCATCCAGCTGGAACAGTTCCGGATGCGCCCAGGCATCCGCACTGTCCATGGCTACGTAAATCGGGATGTCGCCGATAATGCGTATGCCTGCTTCGTTTACGTATGCCTTTAACGCATTCCACTGTTCAAAAAATTTGAACTGCATATACTGCTGGAATTCGATCTCAAAATACAATTCCCGGCGGTAGTAGTCCATCGAATAGCCATAGCGCAGACGGATATCTTCCGGCCATTCATTCCAAGGCACGCCATCGAAGCGGTCTTTTAAAGCCATAAACAGGGCATAATCAGAAAGCCACCAGTTATTTTCCTCGACAAACCGCTGATAATCCGGGTTTTCAGAAATCCTGCTGCGCTCGTAAGCTTTATGCAGCAGAGGGTAGCGGTTTTTGTACATTTTTTCATAGTGGATGTCGTTTAACAGCTTGCCGAAATCTGCCTCGTCGCATTCTTCTTTTGTCAGAACACCTTCCTCAATCAGCGCTTCCAGGCTGATAAAATAAGGGTTTCCGGCAAATGTGGAAAAGGACTGGTACGGTGAGTCGCCATAGCTGGTCGGGCCAAGCGGCAGAATCTGCCAGTAAGTCTGTCCGGCCTTTTTCAGCCAGTCCGTAAAATCATAAGCGCTTTTGGAAAAGCAGCCAATGCCGTACTTAGACGGCAGGCTTGTAATCGGGAGTAAAATTCCCGCTGCTCGGTTCATAAACAAATCCTCCTTAAATATGCGGGTCAGACGAATCGCCGGTTGTTATCAAAACGCCGAAATGGTCAGATACTTCCGGGCCGTTTTCCCCGTTAAATATGACAGTGGAACTTTGTACCGGTATGATATGGCTGCACCAGATATGGTCCATGCGCATACCCTCCGGCATTGTTTCACTTTCTGAAAGAGAGCGCCATCCGTCGATACAGCCTTTGACTGTGATGCCGCTGTCTTGTTTTTCCGCGAGCCGGTACGTATCGTGCCAGCCGCTGTTGGTAATCTGGTCATAGCCCTGCCCGCGGAATTGGGAAGGGCTGTTAAAATCGCCCATCAGCCAGATGTTAGACGCATCTTCCTTTTTTTTCTCAAGATGCGTATCGAACCGTTCCCACTGTGCCGCAAACGGTTCTTCCTCATCCTGCCACCAGCCCATATGCACCGTATAAAACCAGTCGCTGCAGGCATCTGTCCGGATGCCAAGTACTTTGCGTGTCTTCCAGTACTGGTAATCCTGACAGCTGCTGATCAACGCCGATTCTATCGCTGTAATTTTATGATTCAGACAAAATAACGCCATGCCTTCATCATATTTTCCATATCCGATTTTGGCCGATATCCACGTCCAGGAGTAAGAAAGCCCGCCGGCACGCAGCAGCTTTGCCGCCTGTGCCGCGTGATTGTCTTCCCGGACCGTTACAGTTTCGCCCGGACATGGGCTGTATCCGCGCAAAAGATTATCCTGCGCTGGTTTGGCATGTATCGACTGGTTGACTTCCTGCATGGCAATGATATCGGGCTGTATCTGCAAGATGGTATCCGCAAACAGTTTCAGCTTTTTTGCGTACTGATCTTCCTGCAGGCTGTGTGTATTTAAAGTTAACAATTTCATATACGATGCCTTCTTTCCTGATAATGTCATTGTCCTGATAAAGTCATTGTCCTGATAAAATCATGATCCTGATAAAATCATGATTCTGATAAAATTATGCTCCTGATAAAACCGTTTATAAGATGTCATTAATATCTGATTTTAATACATCTGCTTTCGGGCCGTAAATAGCCTGAATGCCGTTGTCTTTTTTCACAAGTCCGAGTGCGCCTTCGGCTTTCCATGCGGCAGTATCCGCTACTTTCTGCGGATCTTTTACGGTTACTCTAAGACGTGTCATGCAGGCGTCAACGAGCGTAATGTTTTCACGTCCGCCTAACAGTGCGATAATGCGTTCCGGCTGGCTGTTTCCGCCGCCGCTTGATTTGGAAGAACCGGAAGATGCGCCTTCCTCTTCATTATCATCCGTATAATTGCCAAGACGGCCCGGTGTCGCAAAGTTCAGCTTTCCGATCATAAAATAAGCGACAAAGTATCCGATGATGAAAAATGCAACGCAGCAGATAATAAAATGGATAATGTCGCCGCTCAGCCCGGCTTTTAATGACATCGGCACACGGGTTAAAAATTCCAGATTTCCAAACGAGTGCAGCCGTAGGTCCACGATACCTGCCATTGCAAATGCGCAGCCCTGCAGTACGGCATATACAACATACAGCGGCAGTGCGCAGAACATAAACATAAATTCTAACGGTTCTGTAACGCCTGTTAAAAATACAGCCAATACCGTGGATATAAACATGGATTTGTAATTCTTTTTCTTATCTTCGTCCACCCTGCGGTACATAGCAAGCGCGATGCCAAGCAGCAGTCCGGTAGCGCCGATCATCTGGCCCACTTTAAAACGGGCCGGCGTTACGGTAGCCATCAGGTTTTCATAGGATGCAAGATCACCCGCGTCCTTAAAGTTAATTAAGTCTGTAACCCATGCCAGCCACAGCGGATCCTGGCCAAATACTTCGGAGCCGGCATTGATGCCTGTCTGGATCAGATAGGTTCCGCCAAAAGAAGTATAGTTCATTGGAATAGTCAGCATATGATGCAGTCCAAACGGAAGCAGCAGACGCTCTAAGGTTCCGTAAATAAACGGCGCAAATACCGGTGAGGTAGCGGAAGAGTTCGCGATCCATACACCAAAGGAATTAATGCCTGTCTGTACGACCGGCCAAAGTACTGCCATTACTAAAGAAATCACGGTTGAGTACGCAATTACCGCTAACGGTACGAAACGCTTTCCATTAAAGAACGACAGCGCATCCGGCAGCTTTCGGAAATTATAATATTTGTTGTAGACAACGCCGCCTACAAATCCGGCGATAATGCCGACAAACACACCCATATTTAACGCCGGGGCGCCAAGTACGGACGTAAAATAATTTTCGACAAGCATTTCCTGGCCGAATAAAGAAGTCACCGTTGTTCCAGGTTCATTTAACATGCTGCTCGTAACGCCGAAGACAGCGCCTGTAATACAGTTGATCAAAATAAAGGATATGATTGCCGCAAACGCGCCGCCGGCACGTTCCTTCGCCCAGGAGCCGCCGATGGCAGCCGCAAATAAAATATGCAGGTTATTAATAATTGCCCAGCCGATATTTTCCATTGTGCTGCCGATGGTCATAAGGAAGGAAATGTCTGCGCCAGCCATCTGTACCAGCTTGCCGACACTAAGCATTAATCCGGCGGCAGGCATAACGGCGATAACCGTCATTAATACCTTGCCCAGCTTTTGCAGAAAATCAAAGTTGATGCCTGCTTTTTTCTTTTCCGGCGAAGCTGCCTGCGGTTCCGGCTTGGCTGCTGCCTGCGGTTTTGGTTCTTCCTTTTTGGCTGCGGCAGGCGCGGCTTCTCCGGTAATTGTAAGAACCGGATCCTGTCCGGCTTTGACTTTGCCGGAGCATGGCTGCATCTGCTTATCGTCCATGCCGTCGCAGATCAGCACAGGTGTAATGAGGTTCAGGTTTTTGCTCTTTAGCAGTGAAAGATTCGCCTCAGCGACAAGATCACCGGCCTTTACCTGATCACCTTCCTTAATATGTACCGTAAATCCTTCCCCGTTTAAGCCTACGGTCTCTAAGCCAACATGTACGAGAACATCCAGGCCGTCCTCCGACTGAAAGCCGTATGCGTGTTTCGTAGCCGCCACAGTCGCAACCACACCGTTTACAGGGCTGTAAACCTTGCCGTCTTCCGGCAGGATGGCAATGCCGTCTCCCAGTGCTTTTTCTGAAAACACCGGATCGGGAACCTGTTCCAGTGCAACGATTTCTCCCGTTAAGGGAGCCATGATTGAAATACTGCCCATTGTAGAATCCTCCGTTTCTTTTTCGTATGATTTTAGGTATTATCAGATGCGCTTCGTACAAATCAATGCAAAACGCAAGAAAAACATTGCACACTTTTTGCGCTGCATTTGCATTCATTTTACGCAAACTACATAAGATAACTGTACACCATTTATGAAAAAAACGCAATGAAAAATATGCAATTCACCTGATTTTTTACATTTTGCATACGAAAGGCACTAAAAATTTATACAAAATGACGATTTGCATTTTGCAAACACGCGCGCAGCCGTTGACTTTTTTTGATTTTTTTCTATAATATTTTTAGGAAAAAGATTTTTTAAGGAAAAAGGAGTGCAATTTATGGCTGTAACAATCAAAGATGTTGCCGCGCTGGCAGGTGTATCACCATCTACCGTATCCAGAACCTGTAAAGACCATCCATCCATCAGCAGGGAAACAAAAGAAAAAGTCCGCCGTGCAATGGCACAGCTTGGATACGAACCGAATATCCAGCCAGCGGGAACCGGCCAGCCGCCGCAGCTGATCAGTGTCATTTTGCCGCCCTCATCCAAAGATGTATACGAAAATGCGTTTTATCTGGAAGCGGTCCGCGGAATCAGCCAGTTTTGCAATGGCCGTGAATATATCAGCGCTGTTATAACAGGAAAGGATGACAATGAAATTCTGCGGGCGGTTCAGACGCTTGCAAAAGATGAACGCCTGGGCGGTTTTATTGTGCTGTATTCCAAACAGGATGATGCTGTCGTTGATTATTTGTATAATGAAGGGCTCCTTTATGTACTGATCGGAAAAGCAAAACAATATGTTAACCAGACAGTATATATTGATAACGATAATGTTTTAGCAGGACAGGAAGCCACGGAATATCTGTATCAGCTAGGGCACCGCAAAATCGCCTATGTAGGCAGCCCTTATGTGATGTATTTTTCAGCAGAGCGCAGGGAAGGCTATCAGCATGCCCTGGCAGCGCACGGAATGCAGCAGAATCCGGATTACTGTATCGAAGCGGAACGGCTTTCTTTTGATGAAGACGGAATTTTTGAAAAGCTGCTTGCGCAAAAAGAACGGCCGACTGCCGTTGTAGCAAGTGATGATATATTGGCTGTCGCGCTGGAGAGGACCTGTATCCGCATGGGGCTGTCGGTGCCAAAAGATTTATCCATTGTATCTTTTAACAATTCCTTGCTGGCAAGAATTACTTCACCGCAGCTTACTTCCATAGATGTAAATTCCTACCAGCTTGGCATGGAAGCGGCGTCCCAGCTGATTAATCATATTGAGAACCCAAATCTGCTCGCTACAAAGATTATTGTGCCGCATTTTATGGTGGTGCGCGGAAGCTGCAAAGAGATTTAACATGCAAAATATGCCCAAAAAACTGCGAATTGCTCCAGGCGGATAGTTTTCTTTATGTTTAAATGCTAGAATAAAAAAGGATTGATTTGTTCATTTCATAATTTACGCAACAGGAGGAGACAACTATGCTGGGAGGCTCATTTTGGATCGCGCTGTTTCGCAATGCGATCAGTTCCAGTCTGATGTTAGCATTTTTTCTGATGCTGGACCGGCCTAGATTTTCGATGAAAAAAACCATTTGGTGTTATGCGGCATTTGATATATCGTTAATTACAATTTATAGTGTCTGGTATCTTTATGCAAATGCCATTTTTGTGAAATATGCAGCATTTTCAACGCTTTTTGTGATTGGAATATTCTGCACTCTGATGAGCGGGGAAGTGTATTATTTATCGCTTTATAAAATGGCGCTGGCATTTTATGTCTTTTCCGTCTGTACGTTTTGCGGCGTGGATGTTGCACGCTGGGCATTTGACGGGAATCTTTGGGTAGATATTATTGTCCGTTTTATCTGCATGGTGATCATACTGACATTTACATGGAAAAAATTCCGCAAGCAGTTTCTGGGCGGCGTTGATTTTTTAATAGACGAAATGGACTTGTTCAGCGTCGTAACACTTTTTGTATCTGTAATGCTGGGCGCAATTATGGCATATTGGCCGAATCTTCAGGGATTTTCCGTGTTTAATATGGTGCGTGCCTTTTTGATTTTATTTATGGCAGGTGTCCTGCAGTACACGATTTTGCACTTATACATTCATCTGGGGCAGGAGCATTATTATCAGGAAGAAAAAGAACTGCTGGAAGTCAATGAACAGCTTTTGCGCCGTCAGATGGAACTCATGCGCGAATCACAGCAAGAAATGGCAAGGCACCATCATGACATGCGCCATCATATGCTTTTAATACGGGAATACGCACAAAATAAAGAATTTGACGGACTGCTTGAATATCTGGACCAGTACGAGGAAGAGATAAAAAACAGTGGAAGAAGAGAGATCTGCGGCAACCAGGCAGTGAACAGCATTTTATCTGCTTACGACGCGAAAGCCAAAAATAAAAATATTTCTGTGGAAACGCATGTCAGCCTGCCGCTGGAACTGCCGATCCGCGACATTGACTGGGTTGCCATACTTGCAAATATATTTGAAAATGCCATACACGGCTGCATAAGTTCGGACAAGGCCAATAAGACGATCCAGATGCAGATCGCAAAAAAAGGCCATAAAATCAGCATCCAATGCATGAATACATGCAGCGGTCACATTATATTTGACAAAGGACTGCCGAAATCGAATACGGGCGGCGGGATCGGCGTTTCAAGCATTTTAAAAACAGCCGCCCGTTATCAGGGGGAGACGGATTTTTCGGTCAGAAACAATATGTTTGTGACAAGAGTGATCTTAAACCTTCCGCCGGATAGGTCTAATCTGTCGTTTCCCGACGAATTAAAACAGGTGTAATTTGCTTGTGTACGAGTTCTGTCTGAGATTTGGGGCGCCGTTTTTTTTGTTCATCCATAAGAGCTACAAGCAGGGACATTGCTTCATGCGCAATCTTATCAATCTGCTGGCCAACCGTGCTGATCGGCAGAATCGCCTGGCTGGAAGCAGGAGAGTCGTCGAATCCGATGATGCGATATTTATCCGGCAAAGCTCCATGTTCCCGGAAAATAATATTCAGCATACTGTTGGCAAGCGTATCATTGGAAAGAAACAGGCCGATTTTCTCATGCGGGTATTTATGTTCCAGATATTGATAAATTTCCAGCATACACGCATGGATTTCCTGGTGAGAATGCCCAAGGTCGCGTAAAATTAATTCATTTTTGACCTGGCATTCTTTGCAGGTATCTGTAAACCCTTGAGTTCTTGCAAAAGACGGAACATTTTCGGAAACTATGGAATTAATGTGCACCAAAACGTCGCAGCTGTTTTTTATAAGAAGGCTGGTTGCCTGTACAGCACCCATGTAGTTATCTGTATTCACACTGTTTATATACTGATCTTCGCGTTCAATCGCAACGACAGGAATGCCGCAGGAAGAAAGTTCCTTCGAAGAAATCAGGTGGCTTAGGATGATCATCCCTTCAATTCGATAAGCCAAAAGCTCCTGAAGGTATTTACGTTCTGCTTCTTCATCATGTCTGCTCGTAAAGATTAAAAATTTATAGCCGAATTCTTCATATGAATTTAAGATCTGATTTAATATTTCCGCGTAATAATGTAAATACAAATTCGGTACAATAATGCCGACAAATTCACTCTTACCGTTTGCGAATACTTTTGCAAGCTTGTTTTCCTGATAGTTTAAATCGGTCAGCGCCTGTGCGATGATTTCCTGATTTTCTATGGTAAGAGAGTCTGGGTTGTTAAAATACCGGGATATTGTCGTTTTTGAAAAATTCGTGTATTTTGCGATGTCTGCAAATGTTACCTTTTTTTTGTTCATTTTTGTAACCTCCGGGCCTGGTGTGGCGGCTTGTGGTGTTTATGGCAGCTGCAGTGTATCGTTTGCCTTAGATAGTACAAGCCACTATATTAGTATAACAGGCATTCATGAAAAATTCAATGAAAAAATAACCGGTTACGTTACCAGTAACATTTTAGAGTATGTGTTGCGGTATGTTATGGATTCCCGGACAAAAACGTTTTTCATTTGATTGCACCTGCTCTAATCAATCGCATGTATCGATTATTTTTCTGAAGAAAATACAAAAAAAATATTGACATCTAAAAAAATGGATGCTAAAATAAACACCATAAAGTAACCGGTTACTTTACCGGTTACAAAACTGGTTATTATAAAGTGGAAGGGAGAGAAGAGGATGGAAATACAATATTTAGGCACTGCGGCAGCGGAAGGATGGCCCGCGTTGTTTTGCAGCTGCAAGATCTGCGAAAGGGCAAGGAAGGTGGGAGGTAAGGAGCTTCGCACAAGAACGCAGGCGCTTGTGGACGAAACGATTTTGATTGATTTTCCGCCGGATACGTATACGCATGCGCTGCATTATTCGTTACAGCTTGGAAAGATTCAGCACTTATTGATTACACATTCGCATATGGATCATTTTTTTCCGGTAGAACTCATTCACCGTCATGAGCATTTTGGACATGGAGCGCATGGGATGCTGCATGTGTACGGGAATGAAGCGGTGGAAAAAGCTTTTTATGATGCGGTGCTGATTGACAGGTTTCGCGTGCATCCGCTGGATGAGGCTGTCAAATTTGTAAGATTAGAGCCTTTTGCTGACTTTATGGCGGATGGTTATCATATCGTTCCGGTTCCGGCGGACCATGACCAGAGGGAGATATGTTTCATTTATATTATTGAGAAAAATGGAACATGTATGCTCTACGGGCATGATACGGGCATGAACTTAAGCAGTGAAGCGTGGGACTGCATATGCAGCCATCAGTATCAGCTCGTATCGCTGGATGCCACAATGGGGCTAAAGCAGATCAGCGGATACCATATGGGGCTAAAGGATGACCTGGATTTTGTACAGCGGCTGGCAGAGCATGGATGCGTTGATAAGGATCACACGGTTAAGGTTATCAATCATTTTTCCCATAACGGAGAAATGACGCATGAACAGCTGGATGCGTTTGCCAGGGAACATGGCTTGATAGCAGCGTACGACGGCATGAAAGTAAACTTTTAATAAAGTAAACTTTTGTTCATGTAAGCAGCATGAAAAAAGAAAAACATAAAAATATGCCGAAGCAGGCATGGAAAGAGAGGGAGTTATGGATTATCGAAAAGTTGCAGAGCAAATTTACGACAAAGTAGGGAAAAAAGAAAATCTGATATCCGCCGCACACTGTGCAACACGTCTTCGCCTGGTCATTGCGGACAATGACAAATGCGACAGCAAGGCGGTAGAAGATATCGACGGAGTAAAAGGTGTGTTTTTTGCTTCGGGGCAGCTGCAGATTATTCTTGGCACCGGCACAGTCAATAAGGTATATGATGAATTTTTGCAGGTGTCGGGCCTTTCGGCGGCTACAAAAGCAGAGGTAAAGCAGGCGGCAGCCGCGCAGCAGAATATTTTTAAACGGGCGATTAAGACGTTAGGGGATATTTTTGTACCGATTATTCCTGCTATCGTTGCCAGCGGTTTTTTAATGGGTATTATGGAAGCGCTGAATTTTATGGTATCCAACGGGTTTGTATCCCTGAACACGGAAAGCTCTTTGTTTGTATTTGCCAAATTATTCAGCAATGTTGCCTATACGTTTCTGCCGATTTTAATCGCGACGAGCGCAGCCAAAGCGTTTGGCGGAAATCCGTATCTGGGCGCGGTAATCGGGATGCTGATGATTCATCCGGACCTGCAAAACGCATGGACGGTTGCGACAGAAGGCGTGAAAATACGTCAAAGCGTATGGTTTGGACTGTATGAAATTGACTTAATCGGTTACCAGGGACATGTCATCCCGGTGATCATTGCCGTGTGGGTAATGTGCCTGATCGAAAAGAAGCTGCATAAAATCGTACCGGAAATGTTTGACTTATTTGTTACACCGCTGGTGAGTGTATTTGCGACAGGTTATCTGACATATTCTGTGATCGGGCCAGTGTTCGTAGTGATTGAAAATGGAATTATAAGCGGCATTCAATGGCTGATCGCACTTCCGCTTGGCATTGGCAGCTTTGTGATGGGTGCGCTTTACGCGCCGACGGTTGTGGCAGGCGTGCATCATATGTATACCATTATCGACGTCGGCCAGCTTGCGCAATTTGGCGTTACATACTGGCTGCCTCTGGCATCCGCAGCAAATCTGGCGCAGGGAGCTGCCACGCTTGCGGTTGCGTTAAAAACGAAACAGACAAAAATGAAATCCATGGCGCTTCCGTCTGCGTTCAGTGCGTTTATGGGCATTACAGAACCGGCTATCTTTGGTGTGAATATGCGCTTTTTTAAACCGTTTATCTGCGGCTGTGCCGGCGGCGCCTGCGGTGCGCTGTTTGCTTCAATCACAAGGCTTGGCGCGAGCGGAACGGGCGTTACCGGATTGTTTGGGGTGCTGTTATGTCTGAATATGCCGGTGCAGTACATTTTGATGATGGCCATTTCGATTGGTGTTTCCTTTGTTTTAACATGGATGTTTGGATATAAGGACGAGGAGCCGCAGCCAAAACAGGAACCGGCCGCTGCGGACATTGTGTCAGAAACAGACGGCAGAAAAGTTATTTATGCGCCAATCCAGGGAAATGTCATTGCAAGAACACAGATTCCGGATGAAACCTTTGCGTCAGGCGTGTTAGGAGACGGCGTTGGCATTGAGCCTGAGCAGGGAATCGTCTGCGCGCCTTTTGACGGTGAAATATCTTCCCTGACCGAAACAAAACATGCCATTGGAATCAGCAGCCTGTCCGGGATGGAAGTATTGATTCATGTCGGCGTGGATACAGTAAAAATGAAAGGCGACGGATTTACGCTTTTTGTAAGCGAAGGTGAAAAAGTAAAAGCAGGACAAAAGCTTATGACCTTTGACCTGGATAAAATACGGTCCGCGGGGTATCCTACAACGTCAGCGGTGCTGCTTACGAACAGTGATGATTATAAAGCATGCAATATCTTAAAAACGGGCATGACAAAACAGATGGAAGAGATGATTTCCGTAGACGAAGAATAACGAAAAGCTATTGACAGACGCAGGGGTTTGATGCAGAATGTAAAAAGCACGGCATTTTTATGCAGGGACTGATTTTGGAGAGTAAAAACAGGAGAGGAAAGGAATATGACAAGTCAAACCTTACGGGAAGCACGTAAATATGAAGAAGCTTCCGAAAAGCAAATCAAACCGGAAGAACGTCCAGGTTTTCACCTGTCTGCAAGAACGGGCTGGATGAATGATCCCAACGGCTTTTCCTGGTATCAGGGGCAGTACCATATGTTTTACCAGTATCATCCGTACGATTCCCACTGGGGCCCGATGCACTGGGGCCACGCGGTGAGCAAAGATCTGCTGCACTGGGAATTTCTTCCTGCGGCATTAGCGCCGGATGAGTGTTATGACAAGGACGGATGCTTCTCAGGAAGCGCGATAGAACTCGCAGATGGCAGACAGCTTTTAATGTATACAGGCGTTGTGCAGGAGCGGCAGAAAAATGGCATCCTGTGGGAGGTTCAGACGCAGTGTCTGGCTGTCGGAGACGGCGTGGATTATGAAAAATATGAAAACAACCCGGTACTGGACGAAAAAGACCTGCCGCAGGGATTCAGCAGATTTGACTTTCGGGATCCAAAAATCTGGCGAAATGCCGACGGTTCTTACAGCTGCATTTTAGGAAACCGTCCTGCTGACGGCAGCGGACAGATTTTACTGTTCACAAGCCCGGATGGATTTCAGTGGAAATACAAAAAAGTATTATGTACAAATAATCATCGCTTTGGCCTGATGTGGGAATGTCCGGATTTTTTTGAGCTGGATGGAAAGCAGGTACTGATTGCAAGTCCGCAGGATATGATGCCGCAGGGATTCGAGTACCATAACGGCAACGGCACGCTCTGTCTGATTGGGACATATGACGAAGCATCCGCCTCGTTTACGGAAGAATCAAGCCAGTCGATAGATTATGGCATTGACTTTTACGCGCCGCAGACAATCTTATCTCCAGACGGCAGAAGGATCATGATCGGCTGGATGCAAAACTGGGATACCTGCAACCTGCGCACTTCAGAACATCCGCTCTGGTACGGGCAGATGAGTCTGCCGAGAGAGCTGCATATAAAAAACGGCAGACTGTACCAGCAGCCAATTCGGGAACTTGAACAGATGCGCGGCAATAAAACTGCGTATGAACACGTATCTGTAACAGGATTTATGAATCTGGAAGGCATTCGGGGACGCAGGGCGGACCTTACGATTGTGATACGGCCCGAAAAAGGAGAACGGCTGTACCGCAAATTTGCAGTCCGGTTTGCGCAGAATGAAAAATACTATACTTCCTTAAGCTTTCGCCCGGAAGAGTCCATACTAAAAATCGACCGCAAATTTTCCGGCTCCCGCAGAGCCATCATCCATCAGCGCAGAAGCCTTGTAAACCATACAAACGGCTGTCTGAAGATGCGGCTGATTTTAGACCGCTATAGCGTGGAGGTATTTGTCAACGACGGTGAACATGTCATGACCGCCACGATGTACACTGAGCAGGAGGCAGACGCAATTTCGTTTTTTGCGGACGGCGCCGTATGCATGGATGTTGTAAAATATGACCTGATATAAATGCATTTTTATTTCTATATTCTGATTCTGAGAGTGAAGGCCCCCTGAACACGGCTGTGTATGTTCAGGGGGCCATAAAATTTCCCATAAATAAATTCACAACTCTTTTTGGTTAATAAAATAGTGAAACAGCAATGGTTTTAAAACGCTTCTCTTATTTTCTGTTACATATTACTTCAATATTGAAAAAAAATGCAATGCAATATATAATCGTAATCAGAGTGTGCATATTGGTAAAATTTTACAAATTGAGAGTGAAAAAGAAGTAAAAACATGATTTCGGAAATCTTAACCTTGAAAAATAAAAAAATGGGATGAGTTTCTTAGAACACACGTTTAAATACAGGAGGATTATATGTACAAAATAGCAGTATGTGATGATGATGAGTTTACTTGTTCTATTGTTGAAAATACCCTGTTAGATTATAGGAGTCAGCGTAGATTGGATATAGAAATACAGGTATTTTATACAGGTGAGGGTTTGCTTAAAGCATTGCAAAGAGAAAGTATGTGTTTCGACATATTATTTCTGGATATTCAACTGGAATTTATGAATGGTGTCCATGTAGCGGAACAGATCCGTGAAGTTATGGAGAATGAAGAGATGCTCATCATTTATATATCTTGCAGACAGGAATATGCGATGAGATTGTTTAAAACAAGACCAATGGATTTTTTGGTTAAACCCTTTGGCCCAAAAGAGATTCTTGCTGAATTTAGTCAGGCCAAAAAGCTGCTTAAACTGTACCCTTTGTCAAGGACAAATTTTTTGACCCCCATGGACAGGGGTC
>CAOKJJ010000072.1 GCA_948468465.1 uncultured Eubacterium sp.
GCTGCCGCCTGTTTTTGCGGTGCGACTGTTTTTAAAATAGACTTGTTTACGGCGGCTGCTTCCTCAGTATTTAAAAATTGGTAGGTCTCATTTTCCGGCAAAGATACAGTAATGCTTCCGTCTTCTTTTACGGTATAAGCTGTCGGGCCGTCTGTCAGCTGGTATTTTCCGGTTGCTTTGTCCAGACGGTATACTGAAAGGTTATTTCCGACAGTCAGGTCTTTTGCATCCAGATGCAGGGTGTATTTGTCGCTTCCATCTGGATTTTTGACCTCCAGTATGCTGTCCTGATGTTCCAGGGCCGGATTCCCGGCATGTTGTACTAATCTGTGGGTACTGTCATTTTTGCATGCCAGTGCAATTGTACAGCTGTCTTTGTCATCTGCCAGGAAATAAGACATTTCGTACGCATGTCCGATCGCAGGCAGCTCTTGCGTTTTTGACTTTCCGCATACGGAGCAGGTAATGGTCTGCTGGCCCGCAGACGTGCATGTAGCGTCTGTTTTTTGCGTTTCCTGCCATGAATGCACATGCATGGCAGATTCTTTCAGTGCAGGTCCTTGTACAAGTGTCAGATCTTCATTGGAATAAATATACTTCATTTCTTCCAGGTATTGATAAGAAATTTGTCTGGATGATACTTCAAAACGATAGCCGTTCGTAATATTTCCCTGTGTATATCCGGCCAGAAACAGCTGATTATTTTCACCGATCATGCCCTGGTCACAATTCGTTACGTCCACCAGATAATTTCCATTTGCGCCCATATGTACGATATTCCACATGTGCAGCCCCTGGCCGGTAAGTTCTGACACGGTTCCGGTTACGATATAACTGTAAATGTCTTCATCTTCAAATGCAGTCAGATCACAAAGATATTGAAATGCTTTTGCATATCCTTCACAGACTGTATTGGTTGAGCTGTCTTCATCAAAAACATAGACTAA
Source organism: uncultured Eubacterium sp. (assembly GCA_948468465.1). The sequence continues at coordinate 948 of CAOKJJ010000072.1, forward strand.
CTGCCATGGATTCTTATTGCCGGGAGATCTGGTCTGTGCGGCCTGGAGGTTATAAGAAGTCAGCGCACAGATTTTTTCGCAGTAATATGCAAGCTTTTGGTAATCTGACAGCTGTGCGGCTTCTTCGACAATTTTTTGTGCGTTCGCAGCTGCATGCATGGCAGTATGGATGCTTGCAGCATTTGTCTGGTAATCGCTGCCGTAATATCTGTCTACGGAAAAATGAAAGGTAAGAACTGCGTTGTCCACACATAGGCATAGCCCGCGTCCGCTGTCGTTTCTGGTCTGTGCGCCGTCCAGAGATACGATAAAACTGTCTTCGGCTGACTTATCATACCAGTACAGTTCATAAGGCAGATTTGCCAGTAAAGAATCGTAGATAACACGCAGTTGTGTATCTGTAATAAGCTCACGTTCCATAAACTGTCCCAGAGCATAGTGCTGTTCTTCTTTGGAGTTAAACGGAACGCCCAGCTCTTGCGGTGTATACTGCAGCTGTTGTACAAGGTCTTTGATGGGGATTGCAAACTGTGTGGAAGATTTTTCGCCTTCAGCTATTTTTTTAATTTCTGATGCGAGAAAATCATAAATTATTTTCCCACGGCCGGTAATTTTGTTTCCTGCATGGCGGCTGCGCAGCTTTGCCGGATGATCTGCTGCGGAAAAGCTTACGCGCCATTCAGGTAAAGCAGTGCATTCTGTCAGCGGCATGGCCTGTGCCGCATATGCAGATGCTGGGATTTCGGTGCATACGCAGCCTGCGGATGCAAAAAATAATACAGTGGATATCAGCACACGTTTTTTTCTGGTTTGTTTTTTCATTTTATTTTCTCCTGTGAGTTGTTTGCAGGTATGCAGATTTACGACCCGGCAGGCACGCCCATTTGCTTGACAATGAGCAGCTTGTCGCCGCGGCTGACATGTTCGCTGGACAGCTGGTTCATCTGCATAACGTCCGCTACGGTTGTATGATGTTCTTTTGCGATGTCCCAAAGACGGTCGCCGGACTTTACGATATAGCCGGCGATACCCGGCTGCTTTTCATATTGTTCCAGATTGACCGGCTGCTGGCTGATGCCTGTGATCAGGGAATTGTGTTGTCTGCGGAATACAATGGCATCCAGGCCGATGACTGCCTTGATATCAGCCTGGCTGTTGTCTGCGAGAATGACGGTCAGCTGGTCAATGCCCGCGGCCAGTTCGAACGTATCATCTGGCTGGATGCCCTCTGCTTCGATCTGGCGGCTGAACGGCACGACGCCTTCCGCAATCCCGATCGGCATATCGTCGCTGGCTGTGATATAGAGCATACGGACTTTTAAAATACCTTCTGTCTCGATGCCGTCAGGTACAATCCGGCTGTCTTCAATAAAAATTTCACCCACACTGGCACATAACTGCAGAATTTCAGCAGGCTGGTTTTCAATAGCAAGTTGGTCGGCCACTTTAAACTTGGAGTCATTTTTTACAAGCAGGCTCTGCAGGTTGGCGGATTCCCGCTCCAGTACAAGCTCATCCTGCAAAGAATACGCGTCTTCCATAATCTGCATGTTTTCCTCACGCCATACACGCAGATAAAAGTCCAGGGTACCTTCCAGCATCAGAATGCGGTTTTCACCATCTTCATCTTCCGCAGGCGATACTTCCAGCTGTACCTGCAAAGGAACGAGTTTGAAAATGGTTTCCGGGTCACAGACGCTGCATTCGATACGTTCGTGCAGAGCAACCGTTGTCTCCATACACTGAATCTGCTTTTCATCTTCTTCGCTTTTGTATAAAATATTGACAAGCAATTCGCCGGTAAGCTCAATCTCGCCGGAACGGATCCGGCTGTCAAGGCCGCGAAGCTGTACGCTTTGCCATAGCAGTTTACTGATATTTGGACGGTTGGACGGCAGAAGTATTTCACTGTGGATCCGGCAGATATCTTTTTTTTGCGTTAAAAGCTGCAGCATTTTCTGCTGTTGGAAAAGCGTCTGGACAGAATCGCTTTCGATGCCGGTAGGCAGTTCCATCTGCAGTTCCATTTGATCAACCGCATGCAGTTCTATGAGCGCACGGACATTCAGCTTGCGCGAATTAATCATGCCAAGCGTCAGGTCTTCCATCGTGCTTTGCAGAATCAGCTGATCTGTTTCCTGTACGCCTTCCATATGTATCGTTTCTGTAAATGGAACATCCCCCTGAAGGCTGCAGATACTGCCGGTTTCCGTACATTTGTATAACGCCTGAAACAGCAGCGCGCCGTTTACGATAACCTGATCCGGTTCGACTCTTGTCTCATGAATGCGCACGCTTCCTTTGCGGTCGATCAGCTTGATCATATCCGGTTCATAATCCGGCAGGTTATAGTCATTTTCAACCGTGATCTGTATAGATGCCCGTCCTCTCTCTTGATTAGTCTGCAATAGCTTCTTTATAAAATCCAATAAAAAATCCTCCGATACTGAACGTTTTTATTATCCTATTCAGTACGGGGGGATTTTATGAATCCGATTGCAATTTAACATAGTTTCATTCGAATGTCTCTGGTAATAATATCTGAATAACTAAAAGACAGCAGCTGCGGAGGATTTTTTTCATCCTTATCGTCAACCAGAATCGTGAATACACTTGGATAGGCGCCCTGTATTACACCACTCTGAATGTCCACTTTATTCCTGCCTCTGTCAAGTTGAATCATTACCTTGCTTCCACACTGCTGATGCACCGAAGCACGTACCTTTTCAATATCTGTCCGCTGCATATCTTTTCGTCCTCCTCTTCCTGCGTTTTGCTGTGATTATAAAACAAATCACAGTTTGAAACACTAGATATAGTATAGCACTCTGCCTTGGAAAAGTCAATGCATTTCCCTATTCAAATACTATATTTTGTTTGTACTTTTTCGTTTTAACCACTATATATGGATAACTCGGCTTTTTTTGCGGGTTGGAACCGTTTTCAGGACCTAGCAGTTCCGTATCAAAATATAGTGCGTTCTCCGTTAGAAAAAGCTCCCGCACCACAATGCTGTAGCCGCCGGTTTCCTGTTCTCCGTAGCCGTGGACAAGGTACAGGTCGGTTTCCGTTTCAAAAGACAGTTTGAATTCCGCTTCTTTTTTGCGCTCAATAGATTCCGCTAATTTCTCTGGAATATCCCGTTCTTCTAAAATTGTATAATCTACATCTTTCAGCTTCTTTTTCTCCGCCGCAGGCGAGGTACAGCCAGACACAAGAGCCAGCAAAAGAGCAATCATAATAATGGCAAGCAGGGAAAGAACAACGGGCTGCCTGTGTGGATAAGTATTGCTTATTTGGATTTTGATGCGTGGGTGGATATGCATAATTTTACTGCCCAGGTTTTCTTACTGCTATTTTATGAGCGGAACCTGGCCATTATACAGAATAATGCGATATTTCATATATATACGTTGCGTTATATGGATTCCCGGACGCTAAGAGAGGAACCTTACCTGGTTTGCCTGTATCCGCTGACTTCTCACGCATGATTGACTTCTTTCGCTGACAAAGGTATAATAAATCATGCAAAACACATACTAATGTATGTACTTTGTATAAAACAAAAAGGAGGCGAAAGAAATGGCTGAACAGGTGTTAGTACAGTTTCGTGTGGATAAGGAGTTGAAGCAGGATGTGGCGGAGATTTGTGATGCACTTGGGACGGATATGCCGACTGTTTTTCGGATGTGCATGAAGCAGATTAAGATTGCAAGAGGCATTCCTTTTTCAACAAAACTTCCAGAAAGCGTAGTGACAAGGTCGGAAGCGCTTGATGCGTTTGAAGAGATGAGGAGGCAGGCAGCCGATGTTCCGGAGATGAGCCTTGAGGAGATCAACGAGGAGATTCGTAGTTCCAGGGCGGAACGGAAAGCCAGGAAGGCGGCGAAAATATGAAATGCTGTGTAGTGGTTGATACCAATGTGATTGTTTCTGCGTTACTGTCAAAAAAGGATGATGCGGCAACAGTTCAGGTACTCCGCGCAATGCTGGGAGGAGGTTTTACTCCCCTGTACCATGAGGATATCCTGGATGAATATGAGGAAGTCCTGCACCGCCCTAGAGCGTGTTTGAAAAATGCTTTCTGTGAGATGTGCTTCACACTTTGTGGAGAATTTATCCCAAATTTATGAGGCATAGCGGGCTATGTTGATTAAATTTGGGATGAATTCTCCGCAAAGTGGGGAGTGCAGATCGCGGGAATGATTTTTCAAACACGCTCTAAGTTTCATCTGTCAGAAGATGTAATCAGAACGGTGATCTCAGCGATAAAACAATATGGGGTTGAAGTGTTTCCACAGCCGACGGGAGAAATACTGATTGATATGGATGACCTTGTGTTTTATGAGGTTGCTATGGAAAAGCGGGATAACGGCGCTTATTTAGTAACTGGCAACCAGAAGCATTATCCGGTTAGGGACTTCATTGTCACTCCGGCAGAAATGATGGAGATTCTGAATAGGTAACTTTTATCGACAACGTACAAATTAATGAAAAAGTATTGCATGTATGGAAATTTTTTCATATAATGAAACAATCAGAAACAGATTGCAGCGTGATATACCACAGCTGAAGAGGAGGAAGATCATGATTCGTACTATTTTGGTTCTGCTTTTTTTAATCCTGTTTTTCTTTGTGGGAATTTTGATTTGGGGAATTACATGGATTGTGGGACGTTTTAATCCATATATACAGGATATTATCTGTCTGCGCTGTGTGCAGTTTGCGTTTAAGGTTGTTTTGCTTATTTCAGGGGTAAAGGTTGAGGTGTATGGAGAGGAGCATGTGCCTGAAAAAGAAGCAGTGCTTTATATTGGCAATCACCGCAGCTTATTTGATACCGTGATCACATACGCAAGATGTCCGGGATTAACCGGATATGTAGCGAAAGACAGCATGCTGAAAGTGCCTTTTTTAAGAATATGGATGAAGCGGCTGCATTGCCTGTTTTTAAATCGAACAGATATTAAAGAAGGAATGAAGATGATTCTTACCGGTATTGATCAGATTAAAAACGATATTTCCATGTGTATTTTTCCGGAAGGAACGAGAAGCTTGGCTGAGAGCGAGATAGAGATGCTACCGTTTAAGGAAGGCAGCTTTAAGATGGCGGAAAAAACAGGTTGTCCGATTATTCCAATGGCTATGATTCATACAGCGGACATTTTTGAAAAACATGTTCCGTTTATTAAGCGGACGCGGGTGGTTTTAATGTATGGGGAGCCGATTTATGTGAAAGAATTGGAGAAAGACAAAAGGAAGCATTTAGGCGGTTATGTACAGGGAATTATCCGTGAAATGCTGGAAGAGGAGCTTAAAATGAATCAGGTTTCTGCATCATGCAGCAATCTTGAGTGAGTGCGATAATTATAGATTAAGATAAAGGCTGCCGCAGCCAGGCAGCCTTTTTGCTTATTTATTTGATGGCAGGACAGATGTTTTTTTGTTGTTTGCTGCGTGGCTTATATTGTAATAATTTCTTCCACAACCTCTGAAAATTCCATAAAATGAGAGGCTTTTACGAGTACGGAGTCACCTTGGCGCAAATATGGAAGCAGTTCTTTGAGCATTTCATCCCGTGTGGCAAATACATGTACATCACAGTTTGGGTTGTGTTCTTGTACCGCTCTTGCAAGTTCCTGGACGAGGCTGCCTGCGCAAAATAAAATATCAATGCCTTTTGCGGCAAGATGGGTTCCGACTTCATAATGAAGCGCCCGCTCATTTTCTCCGAGATCGCCCATATCACCTAAAACAGCAACGGTACGGCCGAGTGCGGTGGCCAGTACGTCGATAGAAGCTTTCATAGAAAGTGGATTTGCGTTATAACAGTCGTCAATGACTGTCATGGTGCCGGTTTCGATTAAATTTGTCCGGCCGTCTATGGTTCGGGCCGTTTCAATGCCTGCCCGGATTTCGTTGTTGGTAAGGCCAAGCTGTCTGCCGACAGCGGCTGCGGCTAATGCATTGTATACGTTATGTGTTCCCGGAATCGGAATTCTTGCGGTAAAGAATTCCTCGCCGATATGAATCTTAAGCTGGATCCCTTTTAAACCCAGATTGATAATGTCGGTGGCATAGATGGCTTTGCTGTCATATACGGCATTTTGCGGTTTTTCTGTTTCGATGCCATAAAATACAGGGCATTTTCCCTGAACCTGTGAGATGGTGCTTAACAGATCGTCGTCTCCGTTTAAGATGACAGCTGCCTGATCACGCAGGTGATCAAACATTTCCGTCTTTGCTTTTAGAATACCTTCTCTGGAGCCAAGTGTTTTTAAGTGTGCAAGACCGATATTTGTAAGTACGGCAATATCCGGACGGGAAACAGAAGCCAGCCGGTGCATTTCGCCAAATTCGGAAATGCCCATTTCCAGAACAGCAACCTGATGTTCTTCACGGATTTTAAAAATTGTCAGCGGGAGGCCGATTTCATTGTTAAAATTACCTTCTGTTTTATGCACTTTGTATTTTTGCGACAGTACTGACGCGATGATTTCCTTTGTGCTTGTTTTACCGACACTGCCGCTGATGCCAACGACTTTTATATCAAGCCTGCTCAGATAAAACGCGGCGAGATCCTTTAATGCCTGTTTCGTCGATGCTACGAGGATATATGGTTTTGGAACGGTTAACGGCTGTTCGGTAACTACAGCCAGCGCGCCATCTGCATAAACCTGGTCTATGTATGCATGGCCGTCTGTGTGTTCACCTTTAATGGCAATAAATACATAATCCTCCTGTACCATCCGGCTGTCAATCACAATGCCCTGCGCATTTAAAAACTGCCGTGTATTTGCCCCAACTAACTGACCATGGCATGCTTTTGCCATAGCATCTAATGTCATATCTTTCATTGCTGTATACCCCTTATTTATAGTTTTTTAAAGAAATCTCAATCAGCTGTTCACAAAGGTCTTCGAATTCCACACCGACAGCCTGGGCTTCCTGCGGCAGCAGGCTGGTTGGTGTCATGCCGGGCAGAGTATTTGCTTCCAGACAGTAGATTTGTTCGGATTCGCTTAACATAAAATCAATTCTGCAATAGGTATCCAGTCCAAGCGCTTTAGCCGCGGCTGCGGCATAGTGCTGAATCTGTCCGGCAATGGCAGGATTCAAATCAGCCGGACAGGTCTCAATGGTGCTGCCGGCTTTGTATTTATTTTTGTAATCGTAAAAACCTTCTAATGGTGCGATTTCAATGACCGGAAGCGCCTTAGATGAAATGACGGCCACAGAAAATTCGCGTCCCTGTATATATTCCTCCAGAATAACTTCTTCTTCCCAGCGAAACGCTTCATCCAGAGCCGTTTTGTAATCTTCTTGTGTGCGAATGACCGAGATGCCGACGCTGGAACCGCCGCAGCATGGTTTTACGATGCAGGGCAGTGACAGCCCCGTCTGGCGGATATCCATGATACGTTCGGATTTTGTCATGGAGATGCCTTTTGGCGTCGGAATACCTTGTTCGGCAAAAAAACGTTTGCTGAGCCTTTTGTTCATCGCGATGGCGCTGCTTAAATAATTGCTGCCGGTATAACGGATGCCGAACAGGTCAAAGGCTGCCTGTATTCTGCCGTCTTCTCCGTTTTCTCCATGCAGGGCCAAAAACACAATGTCCGCCATCTGGCATAATGGGATGACATTTGGGCCGAAAAAGCAATTTGACTGGTCTTTTCGCATAGCCTTTACTTTTGCGAGGTCTGGAGCTGTTTCCGGAATCCCGGATATATCAATCGTATTTTCTGACGCTGTGTCAAAAATAGTTGTCAAATCATCATCGGCTGTTTCATAGCCCATATATACATCCAAAAGCAGTACCTGGTGCCCTTTGCGTCTGAGAGCCATACTTACCATGCTGCCGGTTGAAAGAGATACGTTCCGTTCCGTACTCAGCCCGCCGGCTAAAACGACAATTTTCATAATAGTTTCCTTTCTTTCATAGTATGAATGCTGTTTGTATTATAGTAAACTATTTATCCTGCCATGACAATAAAAATATCAAGATTCCTGTAAAAAATAAAAAAGCAGCCCGCTTGCATTCGTGCTGCTTATGAAGTGCCACTATAACTGTTTGTAAATTTATTTCGATGTTTCGCTATATAATAAAAAGTCCCGGTCCATTACTTCTTCGATCGACTGTCCAATATCTATCTGTCTGCTCCAGAGAAATATATTTTTTCCTAAAGAATACATAGAATGGGCCTCCTGCGTATTTCCGGATTTCATTCTGAGTATGGACAGCTGTGTCAGCAGCTCCGGCAAGGCATAAATAGAACCCGTACCAAAGCATCTTTTCAGTCCCTGTGTTAAAACACGATAAGCCTCTTCATAATATCCGGTTTTTCTGAGCATATTCCCCATATTGCAGCTGATGACCGGCAGCAGCTGTTCAAAACCATCTGTACTGCACTGGATTTCATGATACAATTCATCCCAAATCTGATAAGCTGCGTACTGCAGGCCCAATTCAAAATATTCTACGGCTACATCATTCAAAGTTTTAATGTTCAGCTCTTTATCTGCTGACATTAGAAAATAATAGTGTTGCATGTATCTCCTTTCCTGGCTCTTCCATACTATTGTAGTATATTTGAACACAATCTAAAAGTGTCAGTTTGTCTGATTTTCTGTCGTATTGTACGTAATTTGTCAGGATTCGAAAAAAATAGCACAATAGTATTGCTTTTAACACGAAAACAGCATAGCCATATAAGAGCTATGCTGTCTGAAGCGTGTCTGATCAGGATTTTTAGTTTTCTGCTTCGATCAGTCCATAATTACCGTCTTTTCTCTTGTATACAACGTTTACCTCATCTGTTTCAGCGTTACGGAATACGAAGAAAGTATGTCCTAACAATTCCATTTCCACACATGCATCTTCCGGAAACATTGGCTTTATGCCAAACTTTTTGGAACGGATAATCCGGACTTCCTCTTCTTCGGCCGCCTCGGCATCAATGAATTCCTGTTTAAAGCTTCCGCCGCCCTGCTGCTGGCTGATTAGTTTCTGCCGGTATTTTTTGAGTTGTGCTTCAATAATTTCTTCTACCAGGTCGATCGTTACGTACATATCATTGCTTTCCTGTTCCGCACGGATGATATGTCCTTTGATCGGGATAGTGACTTCCATTTTCTGATAGCGTTTTTTTGTAACACTGAGTGTAACATTCACGATTGTGTCAGGTGTAAAATATTTCTCCAGCCGAGATAGTTTTTCCTCCACTGCAGAGCGCAGAGCCTCTGTGATGTCAAGATTTTTGCCGCTGATTGTTATGCGCATATAATCACCCCTCCGTTCATTTACTAAAGTTATGAATAACTTTGTACTAATTGTAGCATAAACTGGAAAATATTCCTAGTAAAATATACAGATTATTAAAAAAATTATAATGGTTGTGATGTCAGACGCCAAATGGCACATTGACAATTCAATAAAAAAGACTATATTTAGAATAAAACAGCCGATCCATGTCTGCCGATACACCAAAGTTAAGGGAGTGATACAAAATGACAGAAAAACAGGAGCTTTCCTACATATTAATTCGAAAAAACGTAAAAAATATCAATCTGCACGTCAAGTTGGACGGAAGCGTTGTTGTATCAGCCAATCCGCGTGTTCCGAAAAAGTACATTGACGATTTTGTTAGGTCAAAACAATCATTTATTCAAAAGGCGCAGGCCAGTATGGAACAAAACAGGAAAGAACAGTTAAACCAGCAGTTTTTGACTGGCGAACGGGTTCCGTACCTTGGAAGCAGCCTTATGCTTTTGGTATATCAAGCCGACAGACGTCAGATTCCTGTCTGGATCGAACAATTGCAGCAGGGGAGCATTACAAATTTCTCCAGAAATAACGATGGAGAAGCATTGTTTTGCAAAGATGGATGTTTGTGCCTGTATACAGCGGAGGCTGATGATCCGGCATATAACCAGCAGCTTTATGATGACTGGCAAAAAATTCAGGCCGGCAGTTTATGTGAACAGATCAGCAGGCAGTATTATCCGTTTTTCGAAAAATGGGGAGTTGCTTATCCCAAGATAACGATTCGCAAAATGCGTTCGCGGTGGGGTTCCTGTGTTCCGGCACGCAGCAAAATTACATTTAACAGCCTGCTTTTGGAAAAACCGATAGAAAGTATTGAATATGTTGTAGTACATGAATTTTCTCATTTTATACATTCTGACCATTCAAAAGCGTTTTACAATTTTGTAGAGCAGATACTGCCCGATTGGAAAATCAGAAAGGAAGGACTGCGATAAATATACTGCAAATTAGTCTAATATGATGTAAAAATCGCACTGAAAATAAAAATAATTATACAGGTAGCAAAAAAGCATGAAATGTGATAGAATAAATATGGTTTTTTACTGACAGGCGTGCACAGGTAAAATTGGAGGATAGAAATGGGCAGTATAAAGAAAGATAAAGGAAACAAGACACAAATCGACAAAAAACAAAAAGCAGCCGGTTACAGACACAAAACGAGAAAACTCAGCATTCGGGCAAAAGTACTTGTACCGACAGCAGTGATGGTGGCAATTATCTGCTGCTGTATGGCACTGTTATTTAAAACAAGAATGGAGAACGATATGATTTCCACAGGGGCGGATATCGCGGTTTATGTTGGAAGTCTGGCGGAGGATAAGATCAATGGCAATTTGCTGGAGAATCTTGTGCCGGGAGGAGAAACATCGGCGTCGTATAAGGCGATTGTAAATGGGATGACAGATACCATCAAAGATTCGGTGATAAAATATATGTATACGTTATATGCGGAAAATGGGAAGGTGTATTATGGCGTAGATGTGGACGCTGAGAACAGACAAAGTATCGGAACCGAATTCAGTGAACCATATTCGCTGTTAAAGCCTGTGTTTGAGGAAGGAAAAGTTGTAAAAAGTGATTATATTGAAAAAGCAGATGGGGGTACGTCTATTATTTCTGCTTATGTGCCGGTGTACAACAATAAAATGAAAATTGTAGGCGCAATCGGATGCGATTATGAAGCGAGCAGTATCGTAACAGCCGTAAATGAAACGATGAGAAATGTAGTGGTCATCGGGGTTGCGTTTTTTTTGGCGGCAGTTGTCCTGTTCAGTTTGATTATCAGCCGGATTACAAAAAATCTTTGGAATGTAGACGACAGGATCTATGATATTGTCAACAGCAATGGCGATCTGACACAGACGGTACAGATTCGGACCGGAGACGAGATAGAATCCATTGCGGGGCATGTCAATGAACTGCTTGCTTATATGCGTCAGATCATGACAAGCATTTCAGACAATTCCAATCATTTGAATGAGTCGTCTGAAAATGTAGTTTTTCATTTGAAAGACACGCAAGCAAGTGTTTCGGAAGTATCATCTACAATGGAAGAGATGACGGCAACAATGGAAGAGACAAGTTCATCCATAAGCAGAATCAATGAGTCGGTCAATGAAGTATTTGAATTTATTGAGCAGATTAATAGTCGTTCCAGAGATGGCGGCGTTTTGTCGGATGAGATAAAAGAAAGTGCGCAGAAGATTCAGGCAAATGCGATTTCCGAGCAGGAGGCGGCAAAGCAGCAGACAAAAGAAATTACAGAGAGTGTACATACGAAAATAGAACAGTCAAAAGCAGTAGAAAAGATCGGTGAACTGACGGCGAACATTATTAATATTACAGACCAGACGAATTTGCTTGCCCTAAATGCGAGTATAGAAGCGGCAAGAGCAGGAGAGGCAGGGAAAGGATTTGCAGTAGTGGCGGATGAGATCGGCAAGCTGGCGTCAGATTCGGCTTCTGCGGCAGAACAAATACAGGAGGTGAGCGCGGTTGTAGTAAAAGCTGTGAATGCACTGGCACAAGAAGCATCCCGTATGGTGAAATTTGTAGAAGAGGTTGCGATGAAAGGGTATTCAGATCTTGTCAGGACAAGTGAAGAATATAACGAAGAATCCGGTAAGATTAACGGGATGATGCAGGTGTTCAGCGATCAGGCACAGCAGCTGCAGAATAATATGGATGAGATACGCCAGGTGATGGAAACAGTGAACCATTCTGTGGAAGAGAGCGCTCTTGGAGTCAGCCGCGTTTCTGAGATGTCGGCAAATATGAATGACAACGTAAAGAATATAGAACAATTAGCAGGTGCGAACAGGAGTATCGCGCATAATCTGGATATGGAAGTTAGCAAATTTCGTCTTTAGGAAAGGGTGCTCAAAATTCTTCATTGACTTTTCGCGCAATTCAATTTATGATAAAAGCAAGCAAGGAAAAGTTCGGAGGTGGCAGTTTGAAAATATCAGAATTAAAAAGAGGACAAAAGGTAACAATCCGCTGCAAGCATAAGACGTTGCTGGTAGATATGGAAGCCCATGTGGCAGGAGTGCGTTCTGAGGTTGTATTGTTGGAACTGATCCGCCATGATGGACAGATCGTAGATTTTTCCAGCCCGCATGTACAGATTATCACAATATATGAAGATGGCCAGGATATGCCAAAAGCATGGACAAACTGCAGAATTCAAAGAAGAACGGTAGATGGCAGACAGTACCATGCATTGGCTGCGCCAAAGACGAGTGTGAAAGTGAATCGCCGTAAAGTTGCCAGAATCGTATTGAACAAACCAGGTAAATTAAAGATCAGCAATATGGCGGATGCAGTAGATATTATGATTCATGATCTTTGTGTGAACGGAATCGGATTTGAATGTCCGGTAAAGATTGAAGAACAGGATATTCGGCATTTGTATATCCAGTTTTTTGATGAAGACAGGGATGATGAAGAAGAGATTAAAGTAGAAGCCAGAGGCGTGTGGAAAAAAGAAATGCCAGGAGGCAGTTTTTTCTATGGATGTCGGCTGGTGAACGCAGAAGAAAATCTCGGTTATTATATTGCAAACAAGATGCGTGAAGCATAACCGCTATATAAAGTAAAGGCGCCAACAACTTAACTCTTTAAATTGCTGACGCCTTTTAGACTGCTATATCCATGGGTTTATACCATGCCTTTCTTTCATATTTCTAACAACGATATCTTAAATGAGGAATGAAATGTTGTTTATTACTTTCGTTCTAATCTAATGTTATGTCTTCAGCTTAGTCCATTCAATATCCATGTCTGTTTTCCTTGAATGCATTTGATCTGGATCCATATATGAATGTACCCGACTGAATCTCCGACCACTTTAAAGTGTTGTCTTCACGGTGTCTTCTGCATATTATGTAACTAATCTGAAAACGTTAATAAGTTTTGAATCATGCATTGGAGTTTACCCCGCTTTCCTTAAGACTTTAAAATAAACTGGTGGATTTAAGATATACTATCCATTGGATTGTCCCCGCTTTCGTATTGTAGCAAATCATGTAGATAAAAATTTGAGTTTAGAGAATTGTTCCCATTGGTCTGTACCCCACTTTCATTCAATATTACAGCTTGTGTATATTAACAAAAATCCGGGCCTAAACTTCTGTTTTCATTGGTCCATACCCCTCTTTCTTAGAATTTTACCATCACGATCTGAATTCAAAAGATATCGGGTTTAAATGATTACCTCCATTGGACTGTCCTCGCTTTCGTTTAATTTACAAAAACAAACAAGGCTTAAATAACGATCTCCATTGGTCTGTTCTCCATTTCATCAGATTATAATATTGGTATGATTATTATGGAATCATTGGTCTGTACCTCATTTCATAAAATATTGGATAATTCGTACTTATGCTGGCGGACTCACCCCTCTCTTAACTCTTACACTATGAATTTCGATGAAAAGATTTTCGATAAAAACCTTTTAGTAACTCTTGCTGGAACTTTTTGTTAAAACAGGTGGTGTTTGTTTTGAAAGTTCTATGAGTGTACGAGTTGTTTTGGTTTTGTTGTTTCGTTTGTTTTTTGTTGTAATTATAATATCAAACAAAAGGAGATTTGTCAACAATTATTTTGAAAAAAAATAAAAAAATTATTAGTAAGCAGAAATATAATGGAAAAGTATAAAATATTCAGATAATTAAAACAATTCATTTGTAATATTTAGAATGAAACGCATGGTTCTGCTATATGATGGAAAGACTAAATTTTAACATCAACCCAGTTAATAAAATATTCACAAATAGTTCACCGCATTATCTATTGTTTCAAAATCCAAGTAGTGCTATAATAGAACCAATTTTGTGATACATGACAAGTATACGACAATGATAGGAGATTGTATGGGAGCATTTGAAAAAATATTCGGAACTCATAGCGAACGTGAGTTAAAAAGAATAAAACCACTGGTAGATAAGATCGAAGACCTGCGTCCAGCGATGCAGGCGCTTTCTGATGAAGAACTGCAGGCAAAAACACCGGAATTTAAAAAACGTCTGGAAGCCGGTGAGACGATGGATGATATTTTAGTAGAGGCATTTGCCGTAGTCAGAGAAGCATCCAGGCGTGTGCTTCATATGGAACCGTTTCGCGTACAGCTGATCGGCGGCATTATTCTGCACCAGGGCCGCATTGCGGAGATGAAGACAGGAGAAGGCAAGACGCTTGTAGCGACGATGCCTGCTTATTTAAATGCATTAGAGGGCAAAGGCGTTCATATTGTAACGGTAAATGATTATCTGGCACAGCGTGACGCGGACGAAATGGGCCAGGTGCATCAGTTTCTTGGGTTGAAAGTCGGCTGCATCTTAAACAGTATGGATAATGACCAGCGCAGGGAAGCATATGCCTGTGACATCACATACGTGACAAACAATGAACTCGGATTTGATTATCTGAGAGATAATATGGTAATATATAAGGAACAGCTGGTGCAAAGAGATCTGCACTATGCGATCGTGGATGAGGTGGACTCGATTCTGATTGACGAGGCACGTACACCATTGATTATTTCCGGGCAGAGCGGCAAGTCTACAAAACTGTATGAGGCCTGCGATATACTGGCACAGCAATTAAAACGCGGACAAGGCGACGGTGAGTTTACCAAAATGGATGCCATTATGGGCGTTGAAGTGGAAGAAGACGGAGACTTTATCGTCAATGAGAAGGACAAGGTCGTAAACCTGACAGCTGAAGGTGTAAAAAAGGTAGAGAAATTTTTTAACATAGAAAATCTGGCGGACGCGGAAAATCTGGAAATCCAGCACAATATCATACTGGCGCTGCGGGCGCACAATCTGATGTTTAGGGACAAAGATTATGTTGTCAAAGACGATGAGGTATTGATTGTAGACGAATTTACAGGACGCATTATGCCGGGACGGCGTTATTCGGACGGCCTGCATCAGGCGATCGAAGCAAAAGAGCATGTAAAAGTAAAACGGGAAAGCCGCACATTAGCAACGATTACCTTCCAGAACTTTTTTAATAAATTTGAAAAGAAAGCCGGTATGACGGGTACTGCCCTGACAGAAGAGCAGGAGTTCCGTGATATTTATGGAATGGACGTTATTGAAATACCGACAAATAAGCCGGTAGTGCGTGTCGATCATCAGGATGCCGTATACAAGACACAGAAAGAAAAGTTCCATGCGGTTTGCGACGAGGTGGAAGCAAGCCATGAAAAAGGACAGCCTGTACTGGTCGGTACGGTTACGATTGAGATTTCTGAACTCTTAGATAAGATGCTTAGCCGCAGAGGAATTAAGCATCAGGTATTAAATGCAAAGTTTCATGAGATGGAAGCGGAAATTGTCAGCCATGCCGGAGAACATGGGGCAGTTACGATTGCGACAAATATGGCCGGACGTGGTACTGATATTAAACTGGACAATGAAGCGAGAGCTGCCGGTGGGTTAAAAATCATCGGCACAGAGCGTCATGAGTCCAGACGTATAGACAATCAGCTGCGCGGCCGTTCCGGCCGTCAGGGAGATCCGGGAGAGTCCAAGTTCTATATTTCCCTGGAGGACGACCTGATGCGTTTGTTCGGCTCTGAAAAGCTGATGGATATTTTTAACGCGCTGGGCGTGCCGGAAGGGGAAGAAATCCAGCATAAAATGCTGACAAATGCGATTGAAAAAGCACAGAAGAAAATTGAAGGAAATAACTTTGGCATTCGTAAAAACCTGCTGGAATATGATCAGGTTATGAACGACCAGAGAGAAATCGTATACGAAGAGCGTATGAAAGTATTAAATGGAGAAAACATGCGCGATTCCATTTATAAGATGATTGTAGATTTTGTGGAAGCAACCGTAGATACATGCCTGTCAGACGATGTCAATCGCGAAGAATGGGATCTGGAAGAACTGAACCAGCTGCTGATACCGGTCATTCCTTTAGAGCCTTTGACAGAGGAAAATATGGAAGACTGCAAGAGTAGCAAGGAAGTAAAGCACAAATTAAAAGAACAGGCAGTGAAGCTGTACGAAGAAAAAGAAGCGGAATTCCCGGAACCGGAAGCAATCCGCGAGTTGGAGCGTGTGATTTTATTAAAGGTCATTGACCGGAAATGGATGGCGCATCTGGACGACATGGACCAGCTTCGCCAGGGTATCGGCCTGCAGGCTTACGGACAAAGAGATCCGCTGGTAGAATATAAGCTGATGGGCTTTGAGATGTTTGACGGAATGACGCAGAATATGCGGGAAGATACGCTGCGTTTGATGTATCATGTAAGACTGGAAGAAAAAGTGGAACGCGAGGAAGTAGCAAAAGTCACAGGAACGAACAAAGATGATTCGGCTGCGGCAAAACCAAAGACACGGGAGAGCAAGAAAATCTATCCAAACGATCCATGCCCTTGCGGCAGCGGAAAGAAGTACAAGCATTGCTGTATGAATAAGATTTAACCGGATAAAAAAGACATATGCCCAAAGCATATGTCTTTTTTATATTCTATACTCCCGCATCCACAATGGCATCTGCCAGTGCTTCCAAATCTGCCATATTTGATTCTTTTAATGTAGACTTAATCGTAACGAGCGGTTCTACAATAGATATATTTTTCATCGTTTCCAGTATTGCCTTCATCGTTCTTCCGGCTGTCGGGCCCCAGGAGCCGTTTTCCAGAATGCCGACGGTACGCTTTTGATAAGCCTTGCTCTGCAGATGATGTAAGAAATCCTGCATGCATGGGAATACGCCGCCGTCATAGCTTGCAGCCGCTAAAATCATGCGGTCATAGCGGAAAGCATCCTCAATCACTTCCGCCATATCTTCTCTTGCAAGATCACTGACGACTACTTTTTCCACTCCTTTTTCACGAAGCATTTCACCAAGCTTCTCTGCTGCCTTTGCCGTATTGCCATGAATCGAAGCGTACGCAATCAGTACGCCTGAATTTTCCGGCTTATAGCTGCTCCATGTATCATACAGGCCAATATAATAGCCCAGATCTTCTTTTAAAATCGGTCCATGCAGAGGACAAATCATCGCAATATCCAGTTTTGCCGCCTTTTTCAAAAGAGCCTGTACGGATGCACCATATCTGCCGACGATATTGAAGTAATATCTTCTTGCTTCACATGACCAGCCTTCATCATCTTCGGCGTCCATTGCGCCGAATTTCCCAAAACCATCCGCAGAAAACAGGATTTTTTCGCTGCTTTCATAAGTAACCATAACTTCCGGCCAATGTACCATCGGAGCCATATAAAAATTCAGCGTATGCGAACCAAGCGATAACGTATCACCTTCTTTGACCTCAATGGAGCGGTCATCTAAAGCAATATCGAAAAACTGCGGCAACATATTAAATGTCTTGGCATTTCCTACGATCACTACATCCGGGTACAGCTCCAGCAGTCTGCCAATACTTCCTGCATGATCCGGTTCCAGATGAGATATAACCAGATAATCCAGTTTTCTTCCATCCAAAGCCGCCTGAAGCTTCTGTTCCCATTCTTCCATCCCTCTGGCATCTACCGTATCCATTAACGCTGTTTTTTCATCTAAAATCAAATAAGAGTTATACGTCACTCCATCCGGTACGACATACTGACTCTCAAACAAGTCAAGATCTCTGTCGTCTACACCAATGTATTTGATCGCATCTGAAATTGTTACCTGCATAAATCTTCTCCTTTCAAGTGTTTTGTATCAGTATACTCTATAAACAACTGTTTTTCAAATCATTTTTGCATAAATTTCGCATTGGCTCTACTAATTTAAATATTTTCAAAGCCTGGAAAGCTTTTATTTTCTGCCCCGCAGCATAACATTGGCGCAGAATATCCCATCCCCGTAAAGAAACCGGCAGTATCCGCCGTCTTTTTCTGCGATATGGCGCACAGCCTGCAAGCCGATGCCTTCACCCGGACGTTTTGAGGAGAGAAATGTGCCGTTTTTTTCGGTCACTTCCCCGTCATAATTATTTTCAACGGACAACAGTACCATATGTTTTGCATGCAAGTGGGCTGACGCCTTCACCTGCCGTCTTTCAGGCACTGTCCGCAGGCCCGCTTCCAATGCATTTTCGAGGAGGTTGGACAGCACGGAACACAGGTCGGTATCCGGGACAGGAAGCTCGCGGGGCAGGTCAAGCGTGAAAGTGTATGGAATCCCATGCTCCCGGTACATCAGTGTAAAATAGCTTGCCACACTGTCTGCAGCCGCATTTTCACACAGACCAAGGTCGCCGGCAGGAATGTCCCCCTGCACTTTGGCCAGATATTTCAGGATGTCTTCCAGGTTCTCTTTTTCAGCAAGGCTCTGCAGGACATGGAAATGGTGGCGCATATCGTGCCGTGCCTGCCGGATCTGCCGTGTAGTGGCAAGGAGGTTGTTGTACCGTGCCTGCTGCATAGAGAGAAGCTGGTTCTCCAGCCGGAGGCGACTGATGCGGTTTAGGCTGGCCGCCATGAGGTAAATGATCAGGTAGGATAAAAGGAGCAGGGCAAGGAACAAAAAGCTGAAAAGGATGTAGAGCAGCCGGAGCCGTCCCTGTTCTAAGATGCCTGGATTCCTTGGAATGATAAAAATATTCAGGCTAAGAAACAGAAGCGGCAGTATCCAGAACACATACCATGTCTGCGCAAAGGCATCGTCCTCTAAAAGTTTCCTTGCGGCATGGGTGGCGGGATACCATGCGGCGGCTGTAAGGATGCAGCACATCAGGAACCAGAGAATTGCGGTGCGCGGAGGAAACGGCGGCGTAGTTTCTCCGCTTATACCGATGGCGGCATTTCCAAGACAGGAAAATGTGCCGCATATGGAAAGGAAAACATTGACAGACTTCCAGCGTGAAACCTTAAGCGTATGTACATAGAAACAGCCTGAGATGACTGCAGCAGGGAAGAACAGCCAGAGGATGTCGATATGGAACAGGCAGCCCGCAGCTTCCCCGGCAAGGCATAGAAGAAGGATCAGGAGGGCTGTCATTGCCGCCAGTTTTGCAGGGCGGAGCCGCAGGTGATGTTTCATAGGCAGATAGGCAACCAGCATGCCGGGCAGAAAAATGATAAGTTCCATTATTTAATCCCCCTTTCTGAACAGAAAATCACCGAAAGCCATTCGTGCAGCTTTGGCAAGGCTGCGGCTGACAGAAATCCTTTTCCCGTTTTTCAGGATAAAGTCCATGCCGTCAAAATCTTCCGCGTGTTCCATGTTGACGAGGACACCCCGGCTGCACAGGAAGAACCGCCCGTCTGTCAGGGAGGCGGTAAATTCCCGGAAAGTCAGGCGTGTCACGATTTTTTCCCCGGCTGTACAGTATATGTAGATCTGATGCTGGTAATGTTCCGCGTACAGAATGTCCTGAAAACGGAGCCGGACAATGCCGCCGGCGGTGTTTATTTCGATATATCTGTCCATTACGGGAAAACGCTTTGCGATTTCGTCAAACAATGCGGAAAGGTCAGTTTCTTTATACGGCTTCACCAGATAGTGCAGCGCCCGGACACGGAAGCCGTCCAGCGCATGATCAGCGGAGGCAGTGGTGAACACAAGCAGGCAGTCCTTATCGAAGCGGCGCAGCTTTTCTGACGTATCCACACCGTTTTCACTTCCCATATAGATATCAAGGAATACAAGGTCAAAATGTTCTTTTTCGGCGTCGGCGAGGAAATCCGACCCGGAAGCATAGTCAAGTATGGCAGCATCAAGGGAAAGACGGACAGCCTGTCCGGTGATCCTTTTCTTTAAGGTTTCCCGTTCTGACGCAATATCATCTACAATGGCGATCCGCATGGAAAAACCTCCTTTACTCTGAACAATATCCAGATATCATCGCAGCATAAAACATCAAAAAACGAATATCACAAAAAATCAGGTTTGTCAAGCCTGATGCTATTTATTCAGAATGACGTTAACGTGAGACCATAGAAAAACGGATGGAAGATGAGAAAATATTTGAAAAAAATGAATCCATAGGGTATACTATATCCTAGAGCGTGTTTGAAAAATCATTCCCGCGATCTGCACTCCCCACTTTGCGGAGAATTTATCCCAAATTTAATCAACATAGCCCGCTATGCCTCATAAATTTGGGATAAATTCTTCACAAAGTGTGAAGCACATCTCACGGAAAGCATTTTTCAAACACGCTCTAGAGAACAGACAGGATGGATGATAAATGAAACGGCTCTCCTTAAATGAAATAGAACAAAAGCTGCATACGCAGTCTTATGAACAGCTTTGCGGATATGTCTACAGGCAGATAGAAAACGGCAGTTTAAAGCCGGTAAAGGCGTCTGGGCTAAATGGCAAAAAGCCGGCGCTGTATCAGCAATATTGGATCGTTGATACAGATACGGATTACAGTGCGTATGAAGAGGAACTGAAATATAAAATGAGCATGCAGATTTCTGCGGATTATTATTTGCGGCATTTGGCTCAGTATGCGGCGGACCGGGAATGGGTGTGGCAGCTGAACCAGTATTTTCTGGACACACGGGACAGTAATCCGGAACCTGTTTCGAAAAATGAACGCAGCTTTCAAATATGGGGCCGGGAAAAGTTTTTGCAGCAGGAACAGGGAAGGAAAATATTGAAACGCTGCGGCGTTTCTGCCTCTCAGCTTGCTTTTTACGAAACATCTGAGCCGCTTGCTTATTACAGTACGCACCGTGAGATACCGCAGAACCTGCTGATATTGGAAAATAAAGATACATTTTATAGCATGCGCCGTCACCTTCTTGATCAGAGAGAAGATCATAAAAAAGAGATTTTCGGGATTCCTTTTGGGACGCTGATCTACGGTGCCGGAAAAGGAATCCTGCGTTCGTTTCAGGATTTTTCTTTTTGTGTGGAGCCGTATATGCAGGCGAAGGAAAACAGGATTTATTATTTCGGGGATCTGGATTATGAAGGGATTGGCATTTATGAACGGCTGGCGGAATTGTTTCAGCGGCAGGAGATTATCATACAGCCGTTTACGCAGGCCTATGAAAAAATGCTGGAGAAAGCGCAGGCGGTAAAAAAGCTTCCCAATACAAAAGAAAAGCAGAACAGAAATCTGTCAGGAACATTTTTTGCATTTTTTTCGGAACAGACAGTCGACCATATGAAACAGTTATTGGAGAGGGAATGTTATATTCCTCAGGAAATTTTAAATATTACGGATTTTGGAACTTAAAAACAATTTCTTGCGCAAAATGGCAAAATTTTAATACTATGCAACAGAATTGACATTGTGTTGCGTTTTTTGGATGGCTATGCGGACGCCGGGTGAGGGGAAAATGGCCTGGCTTGCGGCTCCTACTCCAGAAT
>CAOKJJ010000073.1 GCA_948468465.1 uncultured Eubacterium sp.
TACCTTTGAGAATATAGTCTGTTGTGACCTCAAAAAGTTCGCTCATAATAATAATTTTTTCTATATCGGGTGTACTTTGTTCACTTTCCCATTTTGAGACTGCCTGTCTTGATACTCCTACTTTGTCCGCAAGTTCTTCTTGAGAAAAACCTTTCGATTTTCTCAAATATTGTATTCTGTCTGCCATATTCATAGTCAGTACTCCTTTCTGTTTGATGAAATGATAGCATAACCATTGGTTGCATAACCACCATTTAGGCATGGAAATTCGTCAACTGGCAGTTGCAGCTGTGTTTTAGGAATGTAAGACAGCATATTCCGTATCAATCAGAGTACCGTCAATGTCAAAAACGATATGCTTATATTTCATGTAGCCGCCTTTCTTTGTCTGTATCAAAATGACGTATCACCCTGCATGGATTCCCTACTGCAACACAATTAGGCGGGATAGGGCGGTTTACCACACTTCCGGCTCCGATTACGCTGTTTTCTCCTATGGTAACTCCCGGCAGAAGAATACAGCCGCCGCCAATCCAGACATTATTTTCTATCTCTATCGGACGTGCATAGGTTCTAAAAAATGTTGTCTGGCGTTCCCTCCAATCCGGTACAAGCCTTCTGCGATTTTGCCTGTTTTATGAATTAAATATACTGGAATAGCTCTGTGATTGTCAACCAATATAGCATGTTCTTTACTGCAGAATAGATTACTTGTTATTTTACCGACATAAGCATTTGCACCGGAAATGTAGTAACGCATGAAAATACCTTGAAATATGTAGTTTCTGTTTGTATAATGAAAGCAGCAATCAAAAAGGAGGACAGTCTATGAGAAAACAAAATCTGTCGACAGAATATCCGCATCATTTATTTCGTGCGTTGAACGAATCGGGATCAAATATTTTAGTAAAAAGGGAGGCAGTAAGCAGAAGCTGCACTCCCTTTTTGTGTGAAAATAAAGGGGAACCGGTAACAGGCGGTGTCTATTCCAGCCTGCACATCCATACCTTCCAGTATCATCATGATACCGGACAATTCCAGCTGGAAGCGGACCTTGCATTTGCGGAAAAATGCCGCACGATTACAATGTACGCGGATTTGTATGATGTGCAAAGGGAATGCCTGATCAACAGGTTCAAACCGGTAACCGTACAACATACATCACATATGGAGTACCGGACAGATGGAAATTTTAAAGAAAAATTTGCCCCTGGAGACACGGCTGCGGTTCTGGTTTATGCGGAT
Source organism: uncultured Eubacterium sp. (assembly GCA_948468465.1). Next base: position 1,246 of record CAOKJJ010000073.1, read on the forward strand.
CTTGTGGAAGAGTCCGGCAGCTGTGTGGAAGTCACAGCCTATGAGAATGAACAGGGATATGAAATTACACATATAATGGAACATCCGCAAAAGCAGGAGCATTTTGTCGTATTCGGCAAGGGCAGCAGTATGGATGCGCCGGAAGAATTTGTAAATCAGCAAGAGTCCAAAGATTTTGAAAAGGCCGGGAAAGATGTAAAGATTGCTTTGTGGCGTCTTCCCAGCAAAACGGATGATCTGGATTATCTTTGTAATTTTGGGAAAATGGATCCATCAAAGGGCGACCATCCGATCTTAGGACTCCCGGTGAAAGGGGAGCTGTCCATTGACATCGGGCAGTTTTATGAGGACAGCAGCCATTTGTCAAACTTATATTGCGTCATTACGGGTGACGGGTTTGACGGCGCAAAGGTGATTGCGACAGGCAAAGATACGCAGACGGAGTACCAGCATGATGTTGCATATGAGCTGCACGGCAGCAGACTTACCTATGATCTGACCGGCTCCTGGGAAGAAGGGTATATGCAGCCGGGAAACTGGAGACAGTTCCGCTACAGCTATGCATTGATTTTTGAAGGATTTTATAAGACGGAGCCGCACGGAGATATTTTACGCTGCAAATATTCGGTTGCGTCCGGCGGGATGGTAAACGGGGATATTTTGCAGGGGACTGCTCCCTATATTATAATCGAGTGGGGGTGTCTGGACGAAGATACGATGATTGCGATGGCGGACGGCAGCCAGAAAAAAATAAGTGAGATCGTCATCGGAGAGCGGATTGCCGCGGCGGACGGCAGCAGCCGCGGAGTGGCTAATATATGGAAGGGTACGGAAAAAGAAAGCTGTTATGAAATTACAACTACAAACGGACAGTGCATCATTGCTACAGGCAATCATCCGTTTCCGACTGCGGACGGATGGAAAAACGCATGTGATCTAAAGAAAGGGGACCAGATGCTGGCGGCAGATGGTGAGGTTCGGTTTGTGGCAGATGTAAATAATACGAGTAAGATGCATGAAGTATATAATCTGGAACTGGAAGAGCCAGCGATCCTGATTGCAAATGGGCTGCAGACGGGGGATTTTTCCGCGCAAAACGGCCAGTTTTCAAAACCTTAAGAACCGATCAATCACTGATTTTACGTAAAAACCAGGCCGTTTCTCTATCAGCCGGCTGGCATTTACAGAGGAGGTACTGACAAGAATGCAGGAGAAAATGACAGGAAATGCGGTAATTACCAATATCGGGATAGAAAAAATTGTCGTCGTCTCGAAGACGGGCCAGGAAAGCGGGAATAAATATGAACTTGCACTGACGTGGACGCTTAATTTTGGCAGAGTCTATGACTATGACGGCGAATACAAGGCAAATTTGTATGAGGACCACAAGAAAACGGCTGTTTCAGAAAAAATAACAGTGGGCGCTGAAAATAAATTAAAAGGAACGGTCAGCCTGGGGCCTTTGGAAGGGGGGAAAAAGTATTCGGTTACGATCTGTACGACCAGCAGCGGCAAGGAGATTGAGAGCAGTGAGGTTGCGTTTATTCCGGATGAAATCGCATCTTTTCAGGGGACTTATGAACATGGGGCGGTAAATCTGGAGTGGGAAAAGCCGGATGGGTTTCACTGGTATTATTTTTGTGAAATACAAAAAGAGGACGGGTATAAAAAAGTATATGAATTTGATGCGGGCGTTACGAATGCGTGTCTGGAGCTGCCGTTCTTAGATCGGAAGCATCCGTTTGAGGTACGCCTTTATCTGACGGATGGCAGTATTTTTTTTGGCCTTGCCAGTACGCTGCGGTTTTTTCCGATGGGGGCTGTGCTTACATCTGTGGACCGGAAAGTGATCATGCCGCAGAAGGATTTGCCATGTAATGGAAGTGTATACGCAAACGATCCGGAAAAGACACTGGCAGAGGTTCAGTTTCAGTTCCCGTGCAGTGAGAGCGACAAAAAAAATCTGAAAGCAGCCATCTGCATTGTAAAAAATCAATCGGTGCTGTTCCAGGGGGCGGTGCAGACGGTTACAGCTGAAGGGGATATGTACAGACTGTCTGCGGAAATCCCTGCGAAAGAGATACAGCCTGCATATTTGGAACAGGCATGTGTCAGTGTGGACATTGTTTATGGGAAGGCATGCTCTATCGTAAGGGAAGGAATCTCCTGCCTGCCGCTTCAGGCCCCGGTCCTTTCCGTCAGTGAATATACGAGCCAGCATACGGTTGTTTCTGTAGATTATGCCGTCTGTGCCCCGTTATGCGGATTCCAGGACATGCAGGGACAGACAGTGTATGGCAGCAGGATTGTAAAGGATAACAACAGTTCTGAGGCTGTATGTGTGCGTCCGGTGTTTCGACAGAGCGGAAAAACCTGTCTGGGTGTGGCGTCGAATGCTGTGCCCGTGTATTGTGAAGCGTTTTTTTGCGAAACAAAAGAGGGAAAAACGGTTGTTTATTATCGGGAGAATTCCGGGACAGAAGGGGTGGCGCGCTGCCAGCTGCAGCAGGAACTGTTTACAGCACACTTAACGGAAGAGGTAGCGGCGGATGGACATGTCATTGCGATAAAGCCGGATGGAGCGGCGGATGGCGGCTATACGCTGGAGGTGCATACGGATTGTGCGCTTACGTTAGAAATATTAAATGGGTTTTATAAGAAACTGTATCAGATCAGGCAGCAGGAGCAGGCAAACCAGATAACGCCCGCAGGATTTTATCTGCTTTCGGATGCGCTCTGGCGGATGTGCAGATACGATATGCAAAAGGTGCATCTGTTGTCCAGGCAGTTTTGTCCGGATCTGCGCTCGTGCAGAGTGCTTCCGGGAGATTCGCTTTTGGTGGAAACAGAGCTTTACACGAGCCAGATAGATCCGCAGACGGAGGATATTACAGGATATACGCTGACGAATACGCAGGAGTATAAAATCGCGTTTCAGGAAAGCGGCGGTTATCTGATGTTCCATCCGTTTGTGGATACGATGCTGCAGGGAATGTCGCGGGCCGGCGGGGCGGATGTCCGTCCGCAGTGGCTGCAGGCCGGCGTGTTGGATTTGTCGCAGAATATCCGGTATCCGTTTCTGGAAGTCATTTATCCGGCGAACTATTATGCGTCAGACCTGCCGTTAAGCTATGAGCCTTCGGAAAATATACTGCTGCTTGGCGCGGATACGTATGATACGCTGCAGGAGAAGGCGGCAGCGATTGTAAAAAATCCGCAGAGTCTGAATGAGTCACAGGAAAATATAGCGTTTTTCCGAGGCAGGAGTACACTGATGATACAGATTCCGGTGTTTGTGGATGGGCAGATGTACCGTGTTCCGGTCGGGACAACGGTCCGCATGCTGTTTCAACAGCTGGGCATTCCGGCTTCGCAGCAGTACCGGCTGTTCCGCTTAAACGCAAAGCAGAAGTACCGGCCTGTGTTTTTCGACTGTCTGCAAACAGGATATGCGTTTCTTTTAGAAGGCAGCGACCGTGTTCAGTTGTAGAAATTTTAATACCGTGCACCACAATGTCAAAAATGTTGCTTTTCTGGTGCATCCAGATTAAGAAGTAGAGGTTAAAAAGTAGAGATAAAGAAGTAGAAATTAAGGTGTAGCGTATGTATGAATTTTTTCCAGAGCGGTTTGTGCCGGATGCGGCTTTTTATGAAAAAGTAGAAGCGTTTAGAAAATACTACCATCCGATGCTGTTATGGATTGAAAATCCGCAGGACGAGTTTCGGCGGTGGCGCTGGATATCCGCCAATATACCGGGGTGTCTGGCTGTCGGGCCGTATAAATTATATTTTAGGGAGCTAAGGACAGGCGCAGGGAAGGAATGGACGGCGGACGGGGCTTTTATGTGCGGGAAGGTTGTGTTTGATACATCGGAAATTGTGCTGTCGCCGGAGACGGGCATTTTAAAGTTTTCGATTGCCTGCCCGCAGGATACGGATCTGTTTCAGGCGCTGGGGGCAAGGATACAGTATGTCATCCCGGCGGCTGTGGACAATATCGGACAGATAGCAGATAAAAAGAGCGCCCAGGTGATTTCGAACCAGCTGCTGTCTTACAAGGGAAACGCCCGTTTTGAGGTAACGCTGTCCCCGTCTGAGCTTTGGGATGTGGAAAAGACACGGATTGCCCTGCCGCCTGAAAACTTTCAGAGCAATATGACAGACCGGCTGGGCAGGCCTTACATGCTGTCACCGGAGGCGGACGCCTGCCTCGTGTTTGCACGTACCGCGCATTCGGTCAGCCGCAGCAGGATAACAAAAAAGCTGCGGACCGGCGGGCATCAGGTGTATCTGTGTTACCAGGGCGGATTTCGGGCTGCGGCGGATGCACGTATTCTGCTTGGGCTGTATGGCATGGAATACATGGGCAGCTGCAGCCGGATGGAATTTCATGCGGGATATCCTGCTTTTTTGCAGGATGATCCGGATACGGAGCCGTATGCGACGACTTCCTGGGTTTCTTTTACCGGGGATTATTTTTCCATGCCGGAGAGTATGCCGCTTTATACGGCGTCAAACGGAGCGCTGAGGCCATATGAATGCCCGGTGGCGGCATTTGCGCAGCAGACGGATGCGGTTCCTTATTTTCCGTGGCGGCATGCCGTGCTGCCGGAGACGCTGGAGGTACAAGTGGCGGACAGCCTTTTTTACCGCAGGCGGTTTAAAATTTTAGTTTCAGGAGCTGATGTGGAAAAAGCCCAAACAGCAGAAACTGCGGCGGTAACTGCAAACGGGCTTTGTATCGGAATACAAGGAGCGTCCTGGAACTGGATCGGGATAGCTCAGACCTCGGAAGAGGCATGGCCGGATGTCAGGATACGGCGGATCACGCCGGCGGCCAGGAAAAAGCTTTTGCAAAAAGATTGTTTTATTGTCATTTCTTCCAAAGAAGAATGGGAAGCGTTTGCGTCCGGCAGTATCGGGTTTACGGTGGACGGCTGGCGGATGACGTTAGACCCGCAGCAATGGGGGCAGGCGATAGTGGTTTTTAAATACAGCCGGACACAATCTATACAGGAGAAATTGTCGGATCATGCCGCGTTTCAAAGTCTGCTTGCGCGCGCGTACAGAAAAAGCGAGGTAAAAGAGCCTTTTATAAATTTTATACAGACAATTTCTGATAAAGAATTTGAAGGGGTTGTATTGCTAAATGTGAAAGCAAAGCCGGATCCGCAGATGCTTTCCAAAGAAGTAAGCGCGGTGATTGCCATGACGGGGGAAGAAAGCCTGGACTGCGTTTATGCGGCGGTAAAACGCAGCCGGGTGATTGTCAGGGACAGTCAGATACAGGTGTTGCCATCTGATATAGACGCGCTGATTTTCTTTGAAGCGCAGGGTGTGATGTCCGCGGGCAGTGACAGTGCCTTTGCGTGCAGGACGGTTGGGGTAACGGCTGTTCTGCAAAACAGCCGGGTATCGGATTTTTCCAGCCGTACGGAGCTTTTGCCGAAAAGGATGCTTGGAGAAACGTTTTTGACGCCCGACAGCCTTGTGCTTTCGGGCAGGCAGGAAATGCAACATGGCGTTTCGGTATATCGTTTTACGCTGGAACAGCCGGTTTGTTATGCGGTCTTGCAAAAACCGGTGGAAACGGTTCGGATTGACCGTGTCAGCATGTCGGCGGATGATAAAGAAAGCCGCTTTGTGCTTTGCGGAAACATTGCGTTGGCGAAGGAGGAAGGCGGGGATATTTTTTCGTATGATGCGCTTGCGTTTGACGGCGTGCAGGTCATTGTCAAAGGCAATGCGGGTGAGGAATTTTTGGCTGATTTCAAGCTTGGCGCACGGACGTCAGAGGCAAGAAAGGATTCGTTTGCGCAGGCATTTGGCGCTTTTCCGAAGCAGTATATCGTAAACAGCCCTGCGGTATCGCCGGATGCGCTTGGTTTTTTTTCCATAACGGCCCCGGCTGCACAAGAGGAAATGTGTGCGGGATGGAATGGGATTGTGTTTGAGGTTGCACTTGGAAACGCGGGAAAGTTAGGCTCTAACGCGGCGCTGTCGTTTGATTTTATTGCTGCATGGAAGGATGGGGGATTTTATTTTGGCGTGCGCCTGCAGGGGGTGTTTTCCAGGGAATTTTCCGTGCAGAATTTAATTGGCGTTGGATTCTCAAGCGTTTCCCTGATGCGGACGGACAAACAGAAGCTTTTGTTTAAACTGAACAGCGTTACGCTTAAGATTTTGGGACTGCCGGTGCCGCCGAAAAGCGCGGATTTATATATTTTCGGCGAGGAAGGCAAAGTGGGCTGGTATTTTGGATATGCAGGAAACGATGCAAAAGGGGTGGAAGCATGAGGTCATGTTCGATGAGGATTTACCGGCTGGGCCATGGGCTGTGCGTATTGCTGTATGGCGTGAAGGATGATGGAGAGCCGTATCACGCGGTTATTGACTGCGGATCCAGGAAGGAGCTTCGCAAAATAAAATATAACGCGCCGCAAGGAGCTTCGGCAGGTGTGATCAATACAACCGCGGCCGTGCAGGATATTGTGAATAAAATTAGGGAAGACGGCAGCAGCCATCTGGACTTGCTCGTAAGCTCCCATCAGGACGACGATCATAATAATCTTATTTATGAATTGTTAAACAGGCTGAACGGATGGGGAAGGACGCCGAAAAATGATACGGATACATGGATTGGCCTTTCGTGTCAGCGGATGTTAAATACGTATTTTCATACGTCAAGGGAAATACAGATCTCAGGGGAGCAAAAAAAATATACATGTACGGCGGTAAGAGACTTGGAACGGATTGAGTATGAACAAATTTATGACAGCTCTGCTACCAATCATATGAAAATGACCGTTTATCAAAAAGATGCCGTTTTTACAGGAACGGAACTGGTGGATTTTGAGCTTCAGATCGAGATCGCATGCAGATTTGAAGATGATCAGGTGCTGCTGATGGATGCAGCTATTGTTGTGTCCTGCGCTTATGGGAGGGAAAGAATGCCTTTTTATTATGGGGACGGAAGTCCTGACTTTGCGCAAAGGTGCAGGCAGCTGTCCGAGGACGTAAAGGCAGAATGTGAAGAACGCCAGATCCATGAAATATTTGCTTCTTATATCGGAAAATTTATTCAAAGAAGAATTGCGGAATTTGAAAGGCAGTTTTATATGGAAAACGGGAAAATGAATCCGGAATATTTTCAGGGGCATTATTATCAGGTGCAGTTTCCGGTTAAGCGGATTATTTTGGGAGGAGGAAGCGAAGGGAGTACTTACAGCAACCTGAGCGCATTTTTATGCAATTATGCCAATATGACGGGCGGCATGTTTGCGAGATATGACGATTATACGTTTCTGACGATCAGGGAAGGAGAAATTGTCGATACGAAAAGTCAGTCAGATTACAGAGGATACGGTGCGTCTGTCTGGGAAATGCAGGGAGGTACGATGACGGTCTTTGGAACGATTTCCGAAGCCGGAGACGCCGTGGAGAAAAACGCGACGTCCACGGTCATCAAATTTGTTTATGCGGGTTTTCAATCCGTGCTCTTTCCCGCGGATACAACAGCCCATCATTTCAGCAGAATTGCAGTGGAGGTAACAGCGGGCGTTACTTCTATGATAGCGCCGCATCATGGTTCTTATCATACGACGTTTGTATTTGACGCGGAAAAGAAGATGCTGACGGATGACAAACAGCCGTTATGCATGCTGTATTCCAAAATAGCGCCGGTAATTACTTATGTGAGCGAATGCTACGCGAATGACAGCTATTGCCTTCCGCGTGCTGAATTTTTGGTGAAAGCGTCTGATTATGCGGTCAGACGAGTGCCCCTGCACAGCATTTCCTGTTACACGAGTGCTTCTCGTCTGAGCCATCAGGTATATGATACGACGGACAGTGTATATAATACGGGTAATTTATGCATATCCGCGGATGCCTGTTATGATTATTTTGAAGCAGATCTGATGCGGGATCCTCCGCTGCCGGAAGCAGGAAGTTTTTCCCATGCGCAGACAAGGATGTCAGCGGAAAAGAAGCGATTGCCGCCAGACCGGTTATTTATGTAAAAGGATAAAGGACAAACATAATGAACGCAATGAATACAATAAAGATAGAACAGATCTATGAGGAGCTTTGCCGGGCGATAAAAGACAAAACACTAACGATTCGTCAGGATGTATGCAATGGCCTGTTTGCACATCTTTTGCGGTCGCTTTCACAGGAGGCTGTAACAGTTGCGGACTGTACGGCGCAGCTGGGAGGCGGACAGATTACCGTGCATGGAGCGGCCGAGGTCCGGCCGTATGCTTCGTTCGGGCCTCAGACTTTTTCCGCGGTCATTCGAATCGAAAATGACCAGATCAAATATGAGGCGCAGCTTGTCGTAAATGGCTGCGGCATGCTTAAGGAGCTGTGCCGTGCACAAGGGATACATATGGAGGAGGACAGCTTGTTTGCGCGGTTTGGCATACAGTATCCGGTTCTTCATATCTGTTCGGATCAGTTTGTATCGGAAGGCGGTTATCAGATCACAGGAACGGCGTGCATTGGCGTCAGTCACGGACTGGTTGCAGTGATCGGACTGATTTCTGAGAGCATGCCGTTTACAGGGAATGTGCAAAAGGCTTATGGACAAAATTATTGCCAGATCAATTTTATGACAGGAAAAAATGACTTTGTGCTGCCGCTTGGTCAGGCATCTGCTGTTTTGGCGATGCGTACGATGAATCCGCAGCCGTTATTTCAAACAGAGCCGGAAGCATATGCATATCTTTTATTTGAAATTCACAGCGGGCGCGGCGCCGGAATGAAATTTCAGATGGCCGTTTCGACCCGCATGAGCAAGAAATGTTTTGCAGCCGCGTATTTTCATCCGGTACTGACGCCTGCGAATGTGGAAACTTATGTATGGGATTTGTTCGGGATTCCAGGCGAAAGCCTGCTGCTGCCGGAAGACGCGGCTGTAAGTAACTTTGGTTTGCAAAAAATCGAGCTTCGGCTAAATAGGAAAGGAACAAAGCTGACCGAAGGATTTGAGTTAGAAAATATAAAAATGGCTTTTTGCCTGGATCAGCCGTGGGATACGCCGGTACAGGGATTAAAGCTGGATGAGTTTGGCGTATTTCCAGAAGTGACGCTGTGGGAAGGACAGCAGATAACGACGCTTACGGTATCCGCCGCGGCATCTTTAACATTCGGAGCTTACTGCATCAAAGGAAGGCTGAAAGGATGCTTCCCGCAGCAGGAATATGAAGGATCTCTGGCGCTTTATCAAAACGAAGAACAGCACGAACAGCTGACGCTTGCGGATCTGGCCGGGGATTTTCAGGCTCCGGTGCCGGATGCGTGGGCGAAGCCATTAGCGGACTTTCATATTTATGCGAAGGTGCTGGAGCATTCGTATGAGCTGACGGCTTCTGCGGAGGGGATTGTTTCGATACAGATCGGAAGTCTGAAGATTTCGATAGATCGTGTGATGGTTGATGCAAAAGTGCATCCTGCGGGAAACGAGTTTTCGTTTAGCGGCCTGTTTGGATTTGGCACTGGGGAGGATCGTTTTCAGTTTGAAGTGAATGCGTCTTATGATCAGTACTGGACTTTTTCGGGTGCGCTGACAGAAGGGAAAATCAGTATCGCAAAGCTGTTTGCGGCAATGTTTAAGACGGCTGTTTCGCCTGCGGCAGCGGACATAATCATCGACGGGTTGTCTGTTTCATTTGCGCCGTTTACAGGGGAGCTTCGCCTGTTTGCTTCGTTTGGCATCTGTTGGTTTGAGGTGCTTGGAATTCGGCCAAAGCTTGGAGGCAGAGTAAAAATCGTAAAAAAACAGGACGATTCGCTTGCTGCTTCGGCGTTATTTTATCTGGATATCGGCGCGCTGCATTTTCTTGTACAGGCGGATGATTTTTATACAGAGCATATCCGGTTTTTGTTTCGCGTTTCTATTCATAAAGTGTATGTGCAGGGCATTTATTCCAAAGAAAAGGGGGATGAGATCGTCCGTCTTTCATTGGGAGGGATGACGTTTGGGGATCTTGTGCTTGCGTTTATTCACTTACTGAATCCGAACGCGAAATCTTATCTGTCTTCGCCGTGGGATATCCTCAATAAAATAAACCTGTCTGATATTGAAGTGGTCATCAACGCCACGCAGGAAACGGCGGCGGTACTGTACCATATTAATATTTCGATTGCCGGACTGATGCAGATCAAAGACATCGGCGTCAAATATGAAAAAAAAGAACAAAAAGTCTCGTATATTGTAACGGGCAGCCTTTTGGACCAGACATACGACATAGGAAACCCCATTTCCTGGGACGCGGTGGACGGCGCGCCTCCGCAGCATGCGGCGGCAGGCGAGACGAAGACAAAGGTATCGTATCTTGGGCTTGGGAGCCATTTACAGGTGGATACGTCGTCCGGTTCTGTTGCAGAAGCGCTCAAAAAGTTAAAAGAACAGCTAAAACCCTCAGGTTCCAGCGCTCCGGATATTTCCTACAGTGACAAAAATGACTGGATGTTTGGTGCGGACATAACGATCGGTGATTTATTCCGGCTGCAGATGGTTTTGATTGATCCGGCTTTGTATGGGGCGGCCATTACGGTTGATGTTTCAGAAAAGTCGCCGCTTTTTTATTTTAACGGTCTTGCGCTGGAGCTTGTTTATCAAAAAATTAGTGATACGGTTGGCATGTTTCGCTGCAGCGTAACGCTGCCAAAGACAATGTCACGCCTGGAGCTGGGCGTGCTGACGGTGATGCTTGGACAGATTTCCGTGGAGATATATACAAACGGCAGCTTTTTGATAGATCTGGGATTTCCGCATAATGGTGATTTTTCAAAATCGTTCGGCCTGGAGTATGGAATTTTTACAGGGCGGGGCGGCGTTTACTTCGGCGTATTGGAAGGGGACGCGGTAAAACAGGTTCCGGAAACGAAAAATGGGGCGTTTACACCAGTTGTACTTTTAGGCATCGGTCTCTGCATCGGGGTGGGCCGTTCTTTTGACCTTGGTGTGGTCAAAGGCGGCGTGTCGCTGACGGTCACGGGCATTTTAGAAGGAGCGTTTGCGGTCTTTCATCCTTCGGATGCTTCACAGAAAGAGGCCGTTTATTATCGTGTCAGTGCGGCTGCGGGTATCCGGGGGACTTTATTTTTAAGCGTGGACTTTAAAATCATTTCCATATCGGCTGCGGCGGAGATTTCAGCTGTGTGCAGCTTTTGCATGGAAAGCTATCGGCAGTCGGTTCTGCGGGTTTCGTTATATTTAAGGCTGGCGGCTTCGATTAAAATTTTGTTTATCAAAATTTCTTTTTCGTTTACGTTTCAGCAGGAGGTATCGTTTGCGTTTGGGGAAGACAGGCTTGCGCCGTGGGAGCTTATGCAGGAGCAGACGCGTTCTGTGCCTGCGGCAGGCAGCCTTAAGATGTTTCCTTGTGTGACGGTAGGAGACTGGAAGCTGCGTGTTTCTTTGCTGCCGCTTTTTTCTGTAAAGCACCCGGACATGGAGCGTGAACCGTCGTATTGCGCGGCGTTTTTGTGTGTTGTTTCCGGAGCGTATTTTGCGGACATGTTGCAATTGCTGCTGGCGTGGATACTGGCGGCGTTTGATCAGGATGAAATAACAAAAGAAGATGCCAAGACGATACCGGAGCAGGCGCAGGAAATATTATCGTATGAAATGCTGGATGCGTTTTTTGCAAAAAATATACATATCACGGTCGATACACAAACGGATGCGCAAGAAGCCGGTTTTTCAGAAGGCGTGTTTTTCCCGATGCTTCCGTGTCTGGATTTGACTTGTGAAGGGACTAAAATCTGCTACAGCAAAAACTTTGTGACAGAGGAATACTGCCAAAAAATCAATGAATATTTCGCCAGTCTGAATGCAGATCCGTTCCATGAAGTTCAGGTACAGGACAGATGCGAGGACAGCATGCCAATTTCAATCAATGAGGCAGTTTTTACAGATTATATTAAAATGATCGTTTCGCAGCTGCTAGCGGATGTGAAAAGGCAGTTTCAGGGCATTACGATGGAGGCGGACAGCTTTGGCCGGATTACAGAACAATATGATGTGGACGCAGAGCTGTTTTTGGAAAACAATCCGAATCTTTTGCTTCATATTGATCGTTTGGCGAAATACACATATGTTACGGTACAGGGCGATACGCTGCAAGATCTCCAGGAGCGGTTTGCGCTGGATGCCAGGCAGCTGTGGGAAGATCTTGCGCATAACGCTGTGATTCCTGCGTATGGCCAGTCTGTCTTGATAAAACAGTATGTGTTTGACAATCGCCTTGCGCAGATGACCGTAAAAGAAGCGGCTGCGGTATTTTTTGTACGTCTGTATGATCCGCAGGTTTCATACGCCCGTTATGCCAGGCAGCTGGTGGAAGATCAGGCGATGGAGGCGGACTGGTACAGCGAACGGTATGGAAGCCGCAGGTTTTTGGTGCCTGGCTGGAGCAGGGAATATACGGCTTTGGCTGGTGATAACGTGGTACGCGTCGCAAAGGCGGCGGCACTTGTAAACGGAGAAGCGGCAGACGGCTGGAACAGTTTTTTGGAACGTTTTTGCAAGGATCATCCAAAGATGGCAGCGGAGTATGACATAAATGAAACTGCTGCTATCAAAGACCGGACGCTGCAGGAGCTGCTGCTTCGGATATGTCCGGATATTACGGAATTTTCTGAAGAAAATGTGTTATGGAATCAGCCGGTGATCAGTCCGTGGAAGGATGTGCTGCTGACAGATGCGAGAGTGGGACTTAAAAATGTAACGCCGGCGCAGGCGGGAATGCCCATAACGGAGATTGCACAGGCGCTGTCGGCGCATACTGCCGATCTGGCATGTGCTCAGACGGTAACGGCTGTTCCGTGTAAGCTTTCGAAAGCACAAATCAAAAGCCTTGTGCTGACAAGTGAGAAAATAACGGAAACAGGCGCCATGATTTCCAGGTTCTTTTTGCAGGGGCTTCGTGTTCCTGCGCCGGACAGTGAGCAGATGTCTCCGCTGTTTGAGGTTTTGCGCCAGCAGATAGACGTTACATTTAAGGAGGATGCCTTTCGATTTTCCGTTGAAAAAAATCCGGATGCCGCATGCGTCTGGACAGACGGCGTATCTGGCGGCGAAGTGTTTCTTTGCGGCGAAAAGCTGAAACAAGCGCTTCCGGAAGGCAGGCTGGCGGAGCTGTCTGTGCTTAAAAAACTGGAGGATTTTTCGGAAGCGGCCAAATGCTGGTCGGTTACGGATACACAGATTCTATTAAATAAAAACATGCCGCAAATGCTTTGCGCGATCCCGCAGGATCTGCGTATCTACCTGGAACGAAACAGTACGGATTCTGTCGTGCTCAAATGCGCGGGAAAGGAGCGGACCGATGTTTCCTGGGCATCTTTGATCGAACTGCCTCTTGTGCGGGCGGGAAAAAACAGTTATCGTTTTCAGGGAGCCGCGGTACAGCAGCGGCGCGAGCTGTATGCGTTTTTGAACAATCCGGTCGCACGCATTCGTTTTTTATGCCGTACATCCAGACTGGATACGAATCAGGCGGAATATGCACAGATAGATACACAAAACTGTCTGATTGTCCGTTCGGATTTATCTACCGAAACGCATTTTGAGGCGGCACGTTCGAACGCGTTCAGCCATATGGCAGGGATGGATGACCCACAGCAGTTTTTGCTCCTTGTCTGGGAAGGTTCTGTCATAGGCGGCGGATTTTGGATCGTATGCAGCGATATTCCAGACAGCATTTTTCAGGAGGATGGCCGGGGCAGCATTTATATGCTGACGGAATTTGCACCGCATGTTTTATCCGGCGGCTATCTGAACCGGGCAGTACTATGTGAGCCTGCTTGCGGCCTCGTCTTTGAAGGGAATGCACAGCGCATGCGCGTTCCTGATTTTCCGGCGGGAAGCGTCGGCATTTATGGAGAGACAGAGGCTTCAAAGGGCAGCCGCATGCAGGAGCTGTTTCAGATTTTGGGATATACGGTGACGGATGCGGATGGTCGTATGATGGAATCTATGCCTGTGCTGCCGCAGCAGCAGAAGGACGCGCCGGCCGATGCGGAGCAGGGCATGTACTACCGGACGGGAGTTCCGCTTTACCGTCTTTGCGGACATACGGATTCTGTTTATGCGGCGGTAGGAAAAACATTTCAGCTTCATTTTTTCCGCAGAGACGTGCTTGGCAATACGGCAGACGCGGGAACGCTTACCATTACGCCGGATTACAATGACTTTTTATTGGATCTGAATCAGATTCCTTTTACAAGCGCAGAGTATGTTGTAAAAAAGAACGGATTTAAGATTCAGGCTGGCGTGCGGCTTTCTTTTTCGATTTCCGGCCCGCAGGAAAGGGAAATGATCACGTCCGCCGTGCAGGCACAGGCGCGCCGCGTGATGCAGCAGGCATTTTGTGAGATTGAAATCTGCTTTACGCCGACATTTGCCATGCAGGCCGGCTATACATTAAATGCGGATGATATGACGGCTTACCGAAGCTTTACAAAAGCGGTCTGCGACGCGCTTTGCCAGCCATCCGGCATGTGCGGGGCAGCTGAGAGGGAAGTATTGATTGTATGGGATTTATGTGATTGCGGTGCCAAGGAGCTGGAACTGCCGCAGGAGCTGTTTGAGATCGCCTTAACGGCGAAAATTACGCGTTCTTTGGCAAAATGCGGGGACAGCGGCATCAAGTACGCAGAGTGCATGATCGCGCGGGCGGATTCGTTTGCATCCTGTTTTGCGGAAGCAATACCGCAGATTTTGCTGGCGGAAGGAAACGGAAAACTGTACGGCATTCCAAAGCAGGTTTATTTTGCATCATTTTCCATAGCGCCGTTTTCTTATGAGGCAGGCGGACAGACGGTGCGGTCGCCGGAACTGTATGCGGCGGCGCCGTTTTCCGCTGGCCTGGTGACAGGCACCGTACAGGTGGAAGAAGAGGCCGTCACTTTTACAGACATAGATATCGAAGCATGGATGAAATGTTTTTTGGAAGATATGGAACGGCTGCTGAGCGGTGAGCGTTTGGCACAGGCAGCAGTCTTGTGTCCGCAGGAATTAGATCAGCTGATTGAGACAAAAGGAAAGCTGGCGCAGCAGTTTGCCGGGCGCATCGTGCCGCTTGTGAACGAACTGTCAGCGGATGGTATGCAGACGGCGCGGGAAACAGCCGTGCAGCTTTATAAAAAATCATTGGAATATGTGTATGATATGGATGTCATGTGCGTTTATCAGGCGGCATTTCAATGCAGTAAAAACTGCAGGCTGGAATCTGTGTTAAGCGGTTCTGATACGCTGCATGCCGGCAAAGCGGATACGCAGCAGGACTATTATTGTGTGTATTCTACACAATCAAATGCAGAAAAAAATTCAGATACGAAGGATCTTCAATTATCATTTCTTCATTTTGAATATGAGATACAGCCCGGCTTGTATGGATACGAGGATTCCAAATGGCTGCGTTTTGTAAATCCGCTTCGTCCGGATGGAGAGCGCATCTGTATGGACCTTGAAGCAGAACTTGGCATCCCGCATCCGCGTAAGCTGTTTCCGCAAAGTCCGGTGCTTCTTGCGCAGAGCTGTTCTTCGAAACAGTCCGCGCTGCTGCGGTACAGCTATACCGTACGCATGTCATGCAGGGCAGTGGAACAAGATACGGTTTATCTGCGGCTGCGCTTTTTATCGGATTACAGGAGCAGGGCAGGAGGCATGGACCCGGTATTTGAGACGCTTGCGGTTTATGACCGGAAACGGGAGGAGATGCTTTCGCATATTGCGGATATGGATGGTGAATTTGTCAGTGCATACAGGCAGGCGGGAGATTTTGCAAAGCAGTTAAATCAAGCGATGGAGCAGATGGCTGTATGCGCAGCAGGTGAAAAAGAAGCTGCGGAACAATGCAGAGAATTTACTGTAAAGCTTGCTTTTCAAAATTTGTCAAATCCGTCCGCTGCTTCTACTATATGTGCAGAACCTTATGATGAGGAAAGTAAAAAATTCGCGGACATTTATAAGATTCAGCTGGCAGCGGATATTTTGTCAGAGCTTCATGCAGGCGAGGAGCTTGTGTTTGCGGTAAATATATCAAATCTGCCGATTTACTGCTGTCCACAGGTAATATCGTCTGCCTGGATCATACAAAATGAAGATTTGCTGCGAAAAAAGGAGTTTACGTTAAATCCAGCGTTTATTTTCCGCACGGAAGAGGTATTTTTGGAGCCGTTAACTGTTTGCGCGGACTATGCGTTAAAAGAATCAGCGGCAGATTTTCAGAAGGCGGCAGAAAAGCTATGGCAGCTGCTTGAAATATCGGATACGGCCAGGCCGTCTGTGGCAGCAGCCTGCAGCTTTCGGCTGGAAACAACGCCGCAGCGGTCTGTGCCGCTTCGCCTGCCAGCTGTATTTTTGCCGCAGGCAGCTGGGCCAAAAGAGGTGTCTGACGCGTTAGAGCGGTGGTTATTGTCCCTGCAGACAGATGAAAGGCCGGCGGAAGTTGATTTTCAGGCGCACATTTATGAGAGGCAGAGGGATATTCCTGTTGTGAGCGCGCAGGTATGCATAAGCCTGCAATAAAAGGATATGAACAGGAAAACAGCAAAGGAGGACGCCGTTGAATATTAATTTTCATTATTTTGTAATCAAAACGCTTTGTCGTGCCGCGGGATTTTCAGAGCCTCAGGCGCAGACAATTGCATATTATTCCCAGCAGGTGGATGATTTTATATTGGATGCGCCGATTGTTACCGATACAGAGCCCACGGAATATCTGCTCGATCATCGGTATGCAGGCAAACTGACGGACAAATTATGGATGGTAATGCCGCATCCGACCGGCATAGATATGTTAAAGTCTCTTGGAAAAAAATACAGACATACAACGCTTGCCGCATTTCATTTTATACCGAAAGAAGCGATCACACAGCTGGACATACAGGAAGAAGCCAGAAGCAAATACCGCTGCATCGCAGGCAATGAGCGTGAGGCAGGGCTGATACGCCAGATTGTGGAAGAGGCGGCAGAGAACGTAAGGAAATTGGATGATAACACAAAGGAAACAAGCCTAATGCAGTTAGGCATGGCGCTGCATACCTATGCAGATACCTATGCGCACTGCGGCTTTTCTGGGCTGGAAGGATGGGAGAACCGCGCAGTAATTGAAAAGGCTTTGAACGAGACGACAAAAAAAGAGGAAATCCAGTGGGCAGAACGTGAAATGTTCCAGCAGCTGCCGCCGATTGGCCATGGAACCGCAGGAACGGCGCCTGATTTGTGCGTCTGCAGCATAGACCTGCGTATGCGCAGGAACAGGGAAGATACGGCAATGTCTTTGCATATTGCCCGTGACAACAGGAAATGGTTTATGCTGTGCGCAAGAAATATACTGGATATCCTTTGTGACTGCCAGGGAATCAGCCATTGGACAGACGCGTCATGGAAGCCGCTTGAGGAGCGCATGCTGTCAGTTATGCAGGGGCCGGAATCTGAAAAGTCAAAAAAGGATCTGCTGACTGCCCGATGGAGCAGGGCTTTTCCTGATATTGGGTATTCTTATGAAAAAAATCAGCGTTTTTTTCATAGAGAAGATACGGTATCGGCAGAATTGGAAGGTTATATGATCAAACATGTGACGCCATCCTTTTTTAGCTATCAGGAACTTGCGTATCAGCGCGCGGACCAGATCGTTGGGGCGACAGGAATGATGCAGGAATGGAGCAGGATGCTGGCTGAATCTTTAAGAAAATAAACAAACAAGGAACTGTATGTAAATAACTTAAAGCAATTGCGCAGGATTTTTCTTCGAGAGTGCTGTTCTGCGTGAAAACGGAATATTACAGCCGGGTTTGTATGGATACGAAGATTTAAGAAAAAGTGTAAAGCTCATTGGAAATTCGATCAGCTTTACACTTTGGTTTTGTGATTATGATCATTACTCTTTGATAATATCCAATTCAGTCAGGTTAATGCCGGATGCGGTTAATATTACTTTTAATTCAATGTAGCGTCCTTTCATGGCTTTATAGCTTGCAGAATCTTTTTCAGCTAATACCATGTAATTTTGCAGTCTTGCAAACTCTTCTACGTTTTTTTGCATTTGTTCTGTTTCTGCCATTGCTATTACATCCATATTTCCACCGCCTTTGTGATGCATATTATTTCGATTGATGCAGCTGTTTGCTGATACAGCCATTATAACGTTTGTAGGCAGCGGTGTAAAGAGGGTTTTCTTCGATCAGACAGGCTGTTAGCGATACGGGTTTTCGCAGAGTATGCAGCTCTGCGATAGATGTCAGCAAATGCTTTCTTATTCTATATCCTGCCAATTCTGGCCATTTTTTGACGGTAAATGTACATCCGTAATATTACATTTTTTAATGCAGGCAGCATTCCCCTGTATGAACCAGGCTCTGCAGCTTATCCATATTATTCCGCTTCATAGCCATGGTCGGATGTACATACCGGTTCATCGTGATCTGAATGGTTGCATGCCCTAAGATCATGCTTAACGTTTTAACATCAAACCCCAGTTCTACACACCTTGTTGCAAAGGTATGTCTCAGGCAATGAAAATTCACATTTAAAAGCCCCAGTTTGTGCATAATCTTTTGAAAATGATATTCTATTAACCTTGGTTCCATATATTTATCTGTCCGTCCTGTTAAAAGATATGCCTGGTTTTCCATACCTTCTGATTTTGCATGCAGCAATTTCAGCAGAAAATCCGGGATTGGAATCGTACGCACTGCGCAAGAGCTTTTCGGCAGAGTTTCAATTATTTTCGTTTTCTTTGTTGATGACTGGGAATAATCCTTAATACGAAGCATTGTCTTATCTATTGTAATTATTTTTTGCTTCATGTCTATTTTTTCCCAGCGCAGCGCACATAATTCGCCCAGCCGAATGCCTGTATACAGGCTGATATAAATACCCATATGAATATTTGAAATCTCCGCTAATAAATATTTTTCTAAATCTCCCTGTTCTTCCTGCGTCAGCACACGGATCTGCCTGCTGCCCTGCTTAATCACAATATCATCCAGACCGACATTGTCTGCCCATCCCTCACGTTCTGCAAAAGCCAGTACCATTTTTATGACAGACTTAATATCCGATACGCTTTTGGTTGCCAGTCCGGTACCATCCAGCTTCCCATGCTCCAGCAGGCCCGCAAAATACTGCTCTAATAATGCTGCATTGATATCTTTTAAGCTAAAGGATCCTAATTCAGGCTTTACGTATGCATCTATGATTCCCCGGTATTTTACATAGGACGACTCTTTGATATTTGTCTGAATACTGTCCAGCCATAATCTGCACGCCTCACTAACAGAACAGCATACCTGTTCTGGCACTGTTTTTACAGGTATATCTGACAGACATGCTTTTTGTTTCTTATTCTTTGCCTCCATATACGATTTCGCATAAAGCGATTTATAATGCGCCCGTCCTTTTTCATTATAAAATTCAATATAACGTACTTCCCAGCGGCCATCTTTTCTTTTATAAATATTTTCTCCTCTGCGTGGCATGATTTACATCCTTTCTTTTTGACCATAATTGTGACGTAAAATGACCAAATAATCATCCATTTTTCAATATTTACTTCTCTGCCACATTTAAAATTATGTAGATAATTTCACTGAAAAAATATGAATCCTTCGCGGGCATTGCCGGTACCATGGCATCGGATATTTTGGGTGTGCCTAACGTAATGCTCTATACCAGTTATCCATCAAATGGCAGCTATTCGGCGGCTGCATCTTTTGAAGGTGTTTCCGGGGAGCATTCGCTTCGGATTGCAGCGGACCAGATTGCAGCGGATTACGCTGCCCGGTATGGATGCATCTGCAAAAATTAATTGTTGAATAATTCTTTGATTATGATATAATCGCCCAAAAGGGATTTTCTAATAAATCGGAGGAGGGCGTAAACGATGGCCGAAAAAAGGAAAAAACTACCAATCGGCATAGACCGGTTTGAGAAGCTTCGAAAAACCGGCTGCTATTATGTCGATAAAACAGGAATCATTAAAGAACTGCTGGACGAAGCTTGTGAAGTAAGCCTGTTTACCAGGCCGAGAAGATTTGGAAAATCCCTGAATATAGACATGATGAAAAATTTCTTTGAAATCGGCGCGGATCCCTTATTATTTGAGGGACTGGAAATCTTCCGCTTTCAAGATCTGTGTGCGGAGCATTTTGGAAAATATCCGGTTATTTCCTTAAGCTTAAAAGATGTCTGGGGGAATGATTACGAATCCGCAGAAAAGGCTTTTGAAAGCATGACAGGGATGGAAGTAAGAAGGATATGCGTAAAGTATGCCCTTTTGGAAAGCAGCATTTTATTAGAAAGCGATAAAGTGTATTTAAAAAACGTTCTGGCGGGCAAACAGGAGCAGGGAATGGCAGCCTGCTTGAAAAGAGTATTCCAATATTTGTCAGAAGTATGCGGCAAAAAGGTCATCCTTTTCATGGATGAATATGACGTGCCGTTGGATTATGCGTATCAAAAAGGATATTATGAACAGATGCTGGGTGTTTTTCGAAATCTTTTGAGCAGCATATTAAAATCCAATGATAATCTGCAGTTTGCGGTGTTGACAGGATGTCTTAGAATTGCAAAGGAAAGTATTTTTACGGGACTGAATAATTTTGTTGTCAATTCTGTATTAGATGAAGAATACAGTGAATATTTTGGATTTACGCAGGCCGAAGTCAGTCACATGCTGCAGTATTACGGAATGGAGGAACATCAGGATGCGATTCAGGAGTGGTATGACGGCTATCGGTTTGGAGGCACCGCTATGTATTGTCCCTGGGATGTATTGAATTATCTGAGAAAGTATACTGTGCAACAGAATTGACATTGTGTTACGTTTATTTGTTGGCTATGCGGACGCTGGATGAGAGGGAAATGGCCTGGCTTGCGGCTCCTATTCCAGAATGTTAAGAATTTCTAGGCATTCTGAATGAACTCTGTGGTCCCGTCCGGTCGCGTCGCGTAGTCCGCCCCTGGCTAAACGCCAGTGGCTAAAAGCGACGCTGGGCTGCGCCCCTGATTTATTGAGCAGAATGTCAAGAACTTCTAAACATTCTTCCAACGTCGCCACAAGCCAGGCCATTTCCCACTCACCCGGCTGGTTTTCTCTGGCTTTACGTGGAAATTCGTGAACGTTTATGAATGAATCTGCATCTGTTATAGTCTCACAGGAGATTCAAATGATTAAGTAAAAAATACCATCTGTAGTATCTACACAGATCGGCTGATATTCCTGTCAGTAATCGTAAGGAACTGTGAAAAAATAACTTTGCAATTTACTTGTCTTTTTCTCCGATAGCG
>CAOKJJ010000074.1 GCA_948468465.1 uncultured Eubacterium sp.
AGCACGACGATTATCGGGCGTAGTGACAACATATACCCGGGAATTTAAGATAAATAGGAGGATAACATGAAAGCTGTAATATATTGCTGCCTATGTATGCTGGCAGCTGAGGCAGGCATGATAGCTGCTTTTCTGTCAGGAGTTTCGCAGGAGGAAATACTGGTGGGTATGTTAGCTTTGTCTGCAGTCTGTCTTTTGTACATATATATTCGTATTACAGGAGGGAGAGGCACCGGAACATGAATTTTATCACAATGGAATTTTTGCTCTTTTTTCCGATTGTTTTGCTTATCTGCAGGAAACTGCCTGCCAATGCATGCCGCATGGTTTTATTAATTGCAAGTTATATGTTTTATATGAACGGTGTTTCATGGATTGGGCTGCTGCTGTTTTTCTCTACCGTTATTTCCTGGATGGCCGCGCGTCAGATCGAGCGTGCTGTCAATCAGACGGTAAAAAAGCTGTGGATGTGCTCCGTATGCCTGTACGCCCTGGCCTGCCTTGTAATCTTCAAGCAGGAAGATTTTTTAGTGCCGGGCATCTCTTTTTATATGTTTCAGGCATTATCGTATGTGCTGGATGTATATCATAAAAAATCAAAAAGTGAAGCATGCTTTCACTGTTATGCATTATATGTGTCCTTTTTTCCGCAGCTGGCAGCGGGGCCGATTGAACGTGCAAAAGATCTTCTGCCGCAGCTAAAAAAACCTGTAACAATCAAAAAAAATAATTTATTGGATGGGTTTTGGCTGCTGCTGCGCGGATTTTTTAAAAAACTGGCGGTTGCAGATTATCTGGCACGCTTTGTCAGCATTGTATACGAAGCTCCAGCACAGGCAGGCGGCTTAGCGTCAGTCATAGCAACGCTCTTTTTCGCGGTACAGATTTACTGCGATTTTTCTGGATACACAGATATTGCAAGAGGTGCGGCACGCATGCTTGGAATAGAATTAATGGAAAATTTTGATCATCCTTATCGGGCAAAAAATATAAAAGAGTTTTGGCGCAGCTGGCATATCAGCCTGACAAAATGGCTCACCGATTATCTGTATCTTCCGCTTGGAGGAAGCAGAAAAGGATTTTTTCATACGTGCCGCAACAGAATGACAGTATTTGCAGTCAGCGGCTTGTGGCACGGGCTTTCCCTGCATTATCTTGTTTGGGGATTGCTGCATGGAATATTTTTCACGATCTGGCATATAACAGACCGTTTTCATACCAGTCATAACAGAACCGGCAATAACAACAGATTATCCAGACTGCCGCACCAATATTTGTCACGCATTACGACCTTTGCCGCCGTATGCTTCGCATGGATATTTTTCCGAGCCAACAGTCTTTTAGACGCATGCATCCTGCTCCGGCAGATATTCTTTCACTTTTGCGACATACATCCTGCGCAGCTGCTGTCCTTTTTTCATATGAATACCGCAGAATTATGCCGGCTTTTTTTAGTATTTTTCTGCCTGTACCTGCTGGAACATCTGCCAGTTCACGCATACAGGACCATGCAGCAAAAAGAAACAGCGGCCGCGGCGTTTTTCGTCTTCTGCATCGTGACGGTATCTGCGCTGTCATGGCTTGTGGAATTGGCAGAAAACGGGGGCAATGCCTTTATTTATTTTTCATTTTAGAACAATAGGCTGCTGGCAGAGGTTGGATTTCCCAACACCCGACTTTTGATACTGTGCAACGGGATTGACATTGTGTTGCGTTTTTTTGGCTATTCGGACGCTGGATTTACAGAAATCATAGCGTTAAACTGCTGCATATTCCTATAATTTCACTGATCAGGTATTACAATAACGTGAAAGAATACCAGCCGATCTTTGCAAATATTACAAATGGTATTCTTTTTACACAATCATATGAATCCTCTGCAAGATTTAAAATTGTAGGTTCTTTCACAAATGTTAACGAATTTATGTATAGTCTGAGAAAATCAGCCGGGTGAGGGGAAAATGGCCTGGCTTGCGGTGACGTTGGAAGAATGTTTAGAAGTTCTTGGCATTCTGCTCTGTAAATCAGGGGCGCAGCCCAGCGTCGCTTTTAGCCACTGGCTGTAAGCCAGGGGCGGACTACGCGACGCGACCGGACGGGGCCACTACGTTCATGCAGAATGCCTAGAACTTCTTAACATTCTGGAATAGGAACTGCAAGCCAGGCCATTTTCCCCTCATCCGGCGTCCGAGAGGCCAAAAACCAATCCGCCCCCTCATCCGGCGTCCGAGAGGCCAAAAAGAAAGGAATCAGTAAAATGAACAAAAAATTCACAACCTTCCTCACCGCATTCACCTGCCTAACTCCCTCCCTGCTGCCCATCATCTGGATGATCTGCGCATTTTTTCTGCCCCCACAATACAGCGAAAGCTTCCTCGGACAATTAAAGGCAAAATGCGCCCGTCTGGAACAGGAGCAGGGCAAACGGATTGTGCTGGTTGGCGGCAGCAGTGTGGCGTTTGGCTGCGACAGCCGGATGATTGCGGAAGCTTTTCCGGAGTATGGAGTTGTAAATTTTGGCATGTTTGCCGGACTTGGGAGCAAAGTGATGCTGGATCTGTCAGAAGGGGATATACACGAAGGCGATATCGTTATTTTATCGCCGGAACAGGATGCACAGACGCTGTCCGGATATTTTAACGCAGAAGCAATGTGGCAGGCGGCAGACGGAGATTTTTCTATGCTGTTTTGTCTGAAAAGGGAAGACCTTGGCCGGATGGCAGGGAGTTTTCCAAAGTTTGCGCAGGAAAAATTTCAATATTTTATAAATGGGACAAAACCGGCGCAGGATGGTGTATACAGCTGCAGTGCATTTGACGCTTATGGAGACATCCGCTATGACCTTTGCAGCAGGAATATAATGCCTCTTGGATATGATGCCAATACGATGGTGCACTATATAAAGGAGATTTTAGATGATACATTTGTGCGGTATATGAATGCTTATGCAAAAAAGCTCAGAGGAAAAGGAGCGTCCGTATGGTATCGGTTTTGCCCGGTAAATGCGCTGGCAGCAGATCCGGTATCTGAGGTGGCCGCATATTATGAAATGTTGTCAGAAAAACTGGATTTCCCGGTGATCGGCAATCCGGCAAATAGTATTATGGAACCGGAATGGTTTTATGATACGAACTTTCATTTGAATGCCTGCGGCAAAATGGTCCATACGGTGCAGCTGATTAAGGATATCAAGGCGATGCTTGGCGACAGCACCGATACGAAGCCGGCGCTTGTGTCAAAGCCGGCAATGGCTTATGCGAAAGAAGGTGAGGGAAGGGGCAGCATATTGGAGGCGGACCGCTATCGCGGTAATTCGAAAGTCGAAACGGTTACGGTGGAAGAAAGGATTTGTCAGATTGAAGACTATGCGTTTGACGGATGTACGAGCCTTCGGGCGATTATTATGGAAAATGAAAACCCTTCCGCCTGTATGGCAGGGAAACATTTGCTGGATGGGACGGATGCGTTTATCTATGTTCCGGATGAAGCGCTGTCTGCATATCGGATCAATTATTTTTGGTTTGTCTATTCAGACAGAATCAAAGCGCTGTCCACGTTGAAAAAATGACATTTTGCGCAAATATGATTTACTGGAACCGGAAAATGATATAATAGTGCACAAAATAAAGTGAGAGAAACAAGATAAATTGTTCAAAGGAGGAAATATGAAAATAAGACAGGCTTTTAACCCGTATATGCCGAGCTGGGAATATGTTCCGGATGCGGAACCGCATGTAGTAGGGGACCGTGTATATGTGTATGGTTCCCATGATATATTTAACGGACTGAATTTTTGTCTGGGAGACTATGTCTGCTGGTCAGCTCCCGTTGATGATCTGGGAAACTGGAAGTATGAGGGATGCATATATAAAAGGGAGCAGGACCCGGCCGCGCCGCGTATCCGTCTGACGAACGGGCTTGCGGCTCCTGATATGGCAGTTGGAGAGGATGGCAGGTATTATTTGTATTATTTTATGGGCGGCACGAAGATGATCTCGGTGGCCGTCTGCGACCGTCCGGCTGGAAAATATGAGTTTTATGGATATGTAAAGTACGCGGACGGAACGCCGATTGGGAAGAAGGGAGAACCGTTTCAGTTTGATCCGGGCATTTTTAAAGATGACGATGGACGTCTTTATTTATATACGGGATTTGCGTTGGCGAGCAATCCGATACTGCTGGACGGTTCCAAACCTACGGAACATGGAGCGATGTGCTTTGAGCTGGATCCGGGTGATATGCTGACGGTGAAGTCCGGTCCGGATTATATCGGAATCGCGGGAGAAAAAGAAGCAGCCGGCACGCCTTATGAGGGACATCCTTTTTTAGAGGCCAGTTCCATGAGGAAGTTTGGCGATACTTATTATTTTATTTACAGCTCCATGAACAGTCATGAGCTTTGCTACGCAACGAGTGACAATCCGACAAGCGGATTCGCGTATGGAGGAATTTTAGTCAGTATTGGTGATATCGGCCTGCCTGGGATTACGGATGTGAATCATGCAAAAAACTACACGGGCAATACGCATGGCAGCCTGATAGAAATCAAAGGAAAGTATTATGTATTTTATCACCGCCACAGCAATCGGAAGCAGTCTTCCAGACAGGCGATGGCGGAGGAGATACGTTTTGAAAACGGAAAATTTTATCAGGCGGAGCTTACCAGCTGCGGACTGAATGGAAAACCTTTGGACGGAAAAGGAACCTATCCGTCTTACATCGCCTGTAATTTGTATGGGAAGAAAGGCACGCGCTTTTTGAGCATGATCAAGCATTCCAAAAAGGGATATCCTTATTTTACACAGGATGGGAAAGATCGGGAAGGAGGGCCGGATCAGTACATAGCGAATATGGGCGATGGTGCGGTGGCAGGATTTAAATATTTTGATTTATCGGATACGAGCAAAATCCGTATCAATATCAAAGGCACCGCTGCGGGAACGGTTCTGGTCAGCACGCAGGAACATGGAAAACCGGCAGCGAAGATCCAGATACAGCCTTCCAGGGAACAGCACGGGTTTTCGGCTGATTTGCATGTGTCCGGAAAAAAACAGGCGCTGTTTTTTAAATTCGAAGGGAAAGGGGCTTTTCAGTTTTACTCTTTTGAATTGAAATAATGGGTAACAGTTCGAGGGTTATCTGGACTGTTACAATAATGGGTAACAGTTTAAGGGTTATCTGAACTGTTACAATAATGGCAAAAAAATTAGAAAAGAGGGATTCTATGAATGAAAAAAAACGTGATTTCTGGAACAGTCCGCTTGCCGGTTCCAGAATCAAGACGGACGAAGTACGCATGCCTGAGATGCTGATCGGTTATTTTATCGGCCCGTTTGGAGCATTGCTGTCTTCCGGAATTTTTACAAGCATTTTACAGAACTATTTTACAGATGTGCTGAAGCTGAATCTGACCTTTTTAACGACGCTGCAGCTGTTTTCAACGATATTGATAGTGCTTGCGAATTTAATCGTCGGACAGCTGATAGAACGGACGAAAACGATGGCGGGAAAAGCAAGGCCGTGGATTTTATTGTCGGCTCTGACCTTGTCTGTGGCAAGTGTCTTAATGTTTGTTGTGCCGTTTCAGGAGGATACGGCTAAGATGATCTGGATTGCGGTTGCCTACAATTTGTTTTATGTGGTCGCTTATCCGATTTATAATACGGCAAATTCGACCTTGATCCCGGTTTCGACGAGAAACAGCAAACAGCGCGGAGCATTGGCGTCTTTTACCAATGTCGCGGGCCTTGGGGTTATGGGGACAGGATCTATGGTATTCCCGATCCTTGTATCGTTTGCGCTGAAAGAAGATCAGGGGCGGTGGCTGCTTGCGATGCTTGCGATTGCCATATTTTCCGCACTGACGATTTATCTGCAGTTTATGTTCACCCGTGAGCGTGTCACAGAAGAGCTTATGGGCAAGGACAGCGCATCCGAAGAAAAAAAGACTGCTTCTTTGGGCACACAGCTGAAAGCTGTTACAAGGGAAAAAATGTGGTGGATTGTGATGCTCTTTTATATGGGATTTCAATGGAGCGGAGCGATGAAGAATGGTTCGATGT
The DNA here is from genome assembly GCA_948468465.1 of uncultured Eubacterium sp. The sequence continues at coordinate 6,063 of CAOKJJ010000074.1, forward strand.
CGTATTACTGTAAATGGGTGCTGGACAACACTTTTTTTGGCAACGCGGATGCGTGGGGTGCGTCTCAGTCGCTGCTCAGCATTATGGGGGCAGTGCCGATGGCTGTGGCAGCGGTATTTGTCGTGCCTTTGTGCAATAAATACAGCAAGCGTCTGATCTGCATGCTCGGCATGGCGTTAGGCGCTGCGGGCGGTGTGATTGCTATTTTAGGCAATGGCCGGATTGTTCCGGTAGCAGTTGGCGTGGCGGTCAAGTGCCTGGGCTCTTCTCCGGCTTGCTATATGATTTTGGCTATGCTTGCCGATGTTATTGACCATATTGAATATAAGAGCCATATCCGTACCGATGGGCTGACCATGTCCATTTACAGTTCGATTATGGTAGCCGGAACACCTGTCTGCAATGCGGTTTTCAGTGCGGTATTGAATATGAGCGGCTACAATCAGGAAGCGGACGTGGCGCTTGGCACCGCGGCACAGGCGGCCGGAACGCAGGCGGCAATTTCAGGCAGCTATATTTGGGTAGAGACGATTGCCTATATCGTGTGCGCGGTTCTTATTTTCTTTTTTACAATAGAAAAAAAGCTTCCGCAGGAACAGGCGGAGATAGCCGCGCGCAAAGATTCCTGAATCAGGAAGTTGTTTCTGCGCTGGTTTCCTGATATAATCGTTGTATAAGATGCGGGCGGAGGTGAAAGAAGATGATACGCATTGCCGTTGTAGAAGATGATGCACATGATATGGCACGCTTAAAAAAATGCCTGATGCAGTATGAAAAGGAGAACAGGCAGAGGTTTGCTGTCGTGGAATTTTCCGATGGGGAGGATATCACGACAGATTATACAGCGGATTATGATATTATTCTTATGGATATCGAAATGCGGTTTATGGACGGAATGAAAGCGGCGCAAAAAATTCGTGAAGCTGATCAAAATGTAGTCATTATCTTTATTACAAATATGCCGCAGTATGCGATCCAGGGATACAAAGTAAACGCGCTTGATTATATGTTAAAACCGATCTCGTATTTTTCCTTTTCCGAGAGTATGGGCAAAGCGATCAAAAGGGCAAAAAACGCAGAAAAGCAGTATGTCGTGATTGCTACCAAAGGCGGGAAGATGAGATTGGATGTCAGCCAGATCTGTTATGTGGAGGTGCTGGACCATACGCTGATTTATCATACGACAGAAGGTAAATTTATTGCGAAAGGGACGCTGCGTGACGCGGAAAACCAGCTGGATCCATACCATTTTTTCAGCTGCAGCCGCTGTTATCTGGTGAACCTGCATTATGTGGACAACTATCAGGGGAACACTGTGTATGTAGACGGGGACGCGATTCAGGTCAGCCGCAGCAAAAGGAAGGTGTTCCTGGACAGTCTGAATGAATATATGAACGGAGAAGGAAAATGAAAGCACAGATGCTGAATACACCAGGGTATTATTATGCGATCGCTTACTGGCTGTCGGCGTTTGTGGTCACATGCATATACAGGGACAGGGAGAAAGGACGCAAAGGCTTGGTATTAGGCGGCCCGGTATTTATATTTTTGCTCTTGTTTATGTGTCTGACGGATGGGATAAGGAAGAGCCTGTTTATTCCTTCCATGGTTTTGATTGTGTCTGTCGTTTTGTGGTATGTGCGCAAAAGCTGTGCGTTCAGCATGCTGGAAACAGGATATTTTGGCGGCAAAATAGTCATCAATGCGGAATTTGCGGCTTCGTTTTGCTGGCAGGTGTATTATAATTATGCTGCAGAAATCCCGGCTGGATATCTGAGGCTTTGGCGATGGGGCTGTATCATACTGATTTATGGCGTTATTTTTACTGGTCTGTACGTGATGGAACACTATTTGCGGAAAAATCTGGAGGAGCTTCAGATAACAGGTCGGGAACTTCTGTCAACGCTATTGATCGTATTATTGGTTTACTGCGTCAGCAATATGAGCTATTTGAATCAGGACTGGCTGTTCAGCAGCTTTTTGGCAAAGGATATTTTTATTATCCGCACACTGGTCGATTTGTGCGGCGTTGTGCTGCTGTATGCATACCATATCCAGCTAAAGGAAGTGCAGACACGTTTCGAGATGGATATGCTGCAAAATATTATGCAGATGCAGTACAATAACTATCAGATATCAAAAGAAAGCATAGATATGGTGAATCAAAAATACCATGACCTAAAGCATCAGATTACGCTGCTCAAGGCCGAAACAGACGCGCAGCAGGCAGTGCGATATTTAGAACAGCTCGAACGGGAAGTAAAAATATACGAAGCGCAAAACAAAACGGGAAATAAAGTGCTGGATATTGTACTGACGAGCAAAAGCGTTTATTGCCAGGGAGAAGGGATCGAGCTGAAAAGCGTAGTGGAAGGAAGCCTGTTAAGCTTTATGGACGATATGGATATCAGTGCGCTATTCGGAAACATATTGGATAATGCGATTGAGGCGGTAAAAAAACTGCCGGAAAAGGAACGGCGTCTGATCCGGCTTTATGTCGTACAGGAAAAGCAGTTTTTGCGCATCTGTGCGGAAAACTATTGTGAGGAAGAGATTCATTTTAAAAACAGAATGCCTGTAACGACGAAAAAGGATAAGCGCATTCACGGATACGGTATGAAAAGCATCCAAAGCGCGGTAAAAAAATACAATGGCTCCGTCGTTGCAGGACTTAAAAATAATTGGTTTGAAGTAAAAATATTGATACCATTAAAGGAGTAAGCACATGCCAGCATTTAATATTATAGAAGATTTTCAGGTAAAAACAAATCAGGCGTTTTTGGAAAAAGCCGCGGCATTAGAGCCTGTGCTGCATCAGACAGCAGTAGCCGCCGCAGGTATTGTTCACATAACAAATAAGATACATGAAAATGAGAGCTGCCAGCCGGTCATTCAGCCGTATGCGAAGATGTCAGAGCTTGCCGGCATGCGGTTTAAAAAAGGCGATAAAGTCATTTTTGACTTTGGGGACCATCAGGTAGGTTACGTTTCTTTTCAGGCGGTTCCCGTCGGGAGCCATTACGATGCCCCTGCTTATATCAAACTGACATTTGCAGAGGCGGCGGATGAGTTATTGGAAGATTCCAGCGCCTATGACGGATGGCTGAGTAAATCATGGATCCAGGAAGAGCATCTGCATCTGGATCTTTTGCCATGTACGCTCCATCTGCCAAGAAGGTATGCATTTCGCTATATGCAGATAGAAGTGCTTGACACATCACCGAAATATGCCCTGCAATTTGACAAGCTTACCTGCAATTATGTGTCTGCCGTGCATATAGATCAGGCAGAGCCTTTGCGCTTTACGGATGAGAGACTGAATGAAATAGACCGTGTAAGTGTAAAAACGCTGATGGACTGCATGCAGAAAGTATTTGAAGACGGCGCAAAGCGTGACCGGAGGCTTTGGCTGGGGGATCTGCGCTTGCAGGCAAGGGCGAATTACGTAACGTTTCAAAACTACGATCTGGTAAAACGATGTCTTTATCTGTTTGCAGGAATGACATTTGCGGATGGCCGGATCGGAGCCTGTTTTTTCCACGAACCGGATTTACAGGTAGATGATACATACCTCATGGATTATGCACTGTTTTTCGGCCCGGTTCTGTGGGACTATTACGAAGCGACCGGCGATGCGCAGACGCTTGAAGAACTGTACCCGCAGGCAATGGCTCAGATTGATATCTGTATGGAGACAATGCTTGACAAAAATCATGTAGTCATCGACCAGGGCGAAGCCTTCTGGTGTTTTCTGGACTGGGGCGAAGGCCTGAACAAACAGGCAGGAGCACAGGCAGTACTCATTTATTCCATGCGCTATGGCATCCGCCTTGCAGAAGCGTTAGGAGATGACAGCAGAAAACAATGTCTGCAAAAACAGATGGAAATATTAAAACAGGCAGCAGTAAACGCTTTTTGGGACGAGTCACAGCAGCTGTTCGTAAGCGGTAGCAAACGGCAGGTATCATGGGCCAGCCAGGTGTGGATGGTATTGGCGCATATATTTGACCAGGAAAAGAGCCGAAAGCTTCTGCTGCACACGAGACAGGTAAATCCAAAAGTGCGCATGGTCACGCCTTATATGTATCATCATTACCTGGATGCGTTAATCTGGTGCGGAGAAAAAACACTGGCTCTGGAAGAAATGCATCGGTACTGGGGCGGAATGATCAGGGATGGGGCGGACACTTTTTGGGAGGTATATAATCCTGACAACAGACACGAGTCACCATACGCAAGCACGATGGTAAACAGCTATTGTCACGCGTGGAGCTGTACACCGACGTATTTGCTGCGGACATTTTATAAAGAGCTGGAGCGTTCCTGAAATATTTGAAATACCTGCGGCGAAATGCACCTGTTCCCAGCTTGTAAAATCAGGAGGTTTGTGGTAGTATGGAACTACGAAAACGAAAGGAAAGGCAGGTGGGGATATTGACAGCGACGGAACAACAGCACCAGGAGGATTTACAGCGCCTGCGTGACTTACGCCCTATCGACGATGATTTTATGCGCTGCCTGTTTAAAGATAACATTCCACTGGCAGAATTTGTGTTACGCATTATCACGGGTAAGCAGGATTTGATTATCACTGACTGCGAAACACAAAAGGACATGAAAAGGCTGGCCGGGGCACGCTCTATCTGCCTGGACGCATACGGGACGGACCCGGACGGGAAAAAATACGATCTTGAAATCCAAAGACAGGAAAAGGGGGCAGACCCGCACAGGGCAAGATACCATTCCAGCGTGATGGATGTAGAGAACCTCCATTCCGGGCAGGAATTTAAAGAGTTGCCGGACACCTATACAATCTTCATTATTGAGAAAGATTTTTACGGAAAAGGTGAGCCGGTCTATCCGATTGAGAGGATCAACCTTGCCATGGGTAAATCCTTTGAAGATGGAGAACATATCTTATATGTGAATGGGGAATACCGGGGCGAATCCAATCTTGGAAAGCTCATGCACGATTTTAACTGTACACAGGCATCCGATATGAATTTTGAACTGATGGCAGACCGGACACGATATCTGAAAGAAAATCCGAAGGGAGTGAGTGAGATGTGCCGCATCATGGAGGATATGAGAAATGAATCCCTGAAAGAGGGAATAAAAGAAGGTATGAAAGAAGCAGCACTCCGTATGTTAGCTGCTGGGAAATATGCCTTAGAAGAAATTGCGAATATTTCAGGGCTTTCCCTTGAAGAAGTAAATCAACTGAAAGCAGAACGGAACGCATAAAGCACAATCATAGAGCCGGAAATCTTAGATAAAGTTTCTGCCATTCTGTTATAATAAACACCGCAAGGTCATTAAGAAAATATAAACATTCTCAATTTTTTCTGAAAACATTCTTCATCCCATTGACAGAAAAAAGTTTGGAAGATACCATATACAGAAGAACATTGTTTACAGGAAGAATAGGAGTGTGGGAGTATGAATGGTTTACGGCAGAGAATGACGCGGTTTATGTACGGCAGGTATGGCAATGATCAGTTGTCAAAGCTGTATCTGGGGCTTGCAATCGTTTGCCTGATTGTGAATTTATTTACTGATCTGGCAATCTTTTATGTGGCGGGTCTTTTGCTTTTGATTTACAGTATTTACCGCTCGTTTTCCAAAGATATTTCAAAAATGGCAGCGCAGAATCAAAAGTTTTTAAACTGGCGCTACCAAAGAATTGTGAAATACAACAATACAAAAAAGCATCTGGCGCAGAGCAAAGAGTACCGGTTTTACAAATGTCCAGGCTGTAAGCAGAAAGTCCGGGTGCCGCGGGGGAGAGGGAAAATTGCGATTACCTGTCCGAAGTGCCATGCAGAATTTATAAAAAAGAGCTGATACTATGTTTGGATATATAAATGTCAACCGGGAAAAACTGAGTCTGGAAGACCGTAGTATGTACCAGTCTTACTATTGCGGGCTTTGTCAGATGCTAAAGGAAAATTTTGGCAGAAAAGGGCAGATGCTTTTAAATTATGATATGACGTTTTTAATCTTGCTGCTTACCGGACTGTATGAGCTTGAAGATAAAAAGACCGAGTTTATTTGTGCGGTGCATCCTGCGAAAAAGCAGACCGCCCGTATCAATGAAGCGACAAAGTACGCGGCGGCGATGAATGTTTTGCTTTGCACGAAAAATTTTGAAGATGACTGGAATGATAATCATTCCTATACGAAAAAAGCGCTGTCGCAGATGTTTAAAAAAGATTATGAACGAATTGAGCTGTGTTATCCAAGGCAGGGACGTGCCATCCGCCAGTATATTAGAAAACTGGAGCTGGCGGAAAAGAACAGAGAACCGAATGTGGATGCGGTAGCAGGACTGACGGGAGAAATGCTGGGCGAGCTTTTTGCCTGGAAGGAAGAGGATGTCTGGGCGGATGAACTGCGCTGCCTTGGATTTTATATGGGTAAGTTTATTTACCTGATGGATGCTTATGAAGATATCGGAAAAGACGACAAAAAAGACTGTTATAATGTGTTTAATCTGATGCACCACGAAACGGAACAGGATTTTGAGACATTCTCCGGACTGATACTGACAAGTATGATTTCGGAGTGTGCAAAGTCATTTGAACGGCTTCCGATTTTGCTTCATGCAGAAATATTAAGAAACATTTTGTATTCCGGCGTCTGGACAAAGTATGAATATGTGCGGATGAAAAGACAGGCAAAGGAAGAAAAGAAAGAAAAGAAAGAAAAAAAACATATTTCTGATATATTGAGTAGAAAAGAGGAAACTGCAGGTCATGGGAAATCCATACGATGTGCTCGGGATTCATCCAGGCGCAACTGACGAGGAAATTAAAAAAGCATATCGTGCATTAAGCCGTAAATATCATCCGGATGCGAATGTGAATAATCCAAATCGTGAACAGGCCGAAGAACGGTTCAAGGAAATTCAGGAGGCATATAATCAGATTATGCAGGAAAAGCAGCAGGGCGCAAGCAGCTTTACCGGATATGGTTCTGCTGGATTTGGCAGTTACAGCCGCCAGGCACAAAATACGCCTCAGATGCAGGCGGCTGCAAATTACTTGGCAAACCGCTGTTATCAGGAGGCGCTGAATGTACTCAACGACATTACCGATCACAGTGCAAGGTGGTATTATTATTGTGCAATTGCTCATGCAGGGATTGGAAATAACGTGACAGCGTGTGAATGCGCGGAGCAGGCGGTACGTCTGGAGCCGAGCAATATCGAGTACCGCCAGCTGATGCAGCAGCTGAATTTTGGCGGTACCTGGTACAGCAGCATGGGAGACAGCTATGGAAGGCCGTATGAAAGCTTCAGCCGCTTCTGTATGTCGATGGTTTTTATGAACATGTGCTGCACCTGCTGCTGTATCTGACAATTTGTTTACAGATCTTTGGAACGGTTTAGCAGGAAAATGGCGCAGCCTGCGGACAGCATCTGGCTGGCAAGCATGCCGTACAGATAGGCGCGGATGCCATGAACGGGCACAAATATGAGGATAACGGTAATGCGCAGCAGGCAGCTGCTTAAATTCAGCATCAAAGTAGCGGTCGGATGGCCAAGGCCGTGTAAAATGCTGTTTAAGGTAGTAGAAAGGAACATAAACGGACAAATAAAACTGAGCGTGCGGATATAGATGCCGGCGAGTGTGTTTGCAAATAAATATTGTCCGATAAAAGAATAGGTCAGCAGAAAAAACAAAGTGCTTGCAAATCCTAACACCAGACAGGATTCGATCGTACGTCTGATCGTACGGCGGATGAGTGTCTGGTTTTTTTGTGCCTTTGCCTGTGAGATGGACGGAAGCAGCATAACAGATACAGAGTTTGTCAATACCGAAGGAAACAGAATCATCGGCATTGCCATACCGGTCAGGATGCCGAAAAGGCTTAACGCATCCTCGTTCGAATAGCCATAGGATTTCAGGCAGATGGGAATCAGAATGGCTTCTGTACTGTTAATAAAGTTGATCAGCACACGATTTGTCGTCAGAGGTATGGAAAACAGGAACACCTGATGCAGACAGGAGGACAGTTTTTCTGTGCATTTTGCAAACCGGACGACAGTCAGTGAAAACAGGGCGCCGGACAGCTCGCCAAATACCATTCCCCAGACAGCCATCGCGGCAGTGACGCTTCGTCCCTGGCTTTCACAGACGCGGTAGATGATATAAACGCACAGCACGCGGCAGACTTGTTCTAAAAGCTGTGAGACAGAAGGGACAACTGTTTTCTGAAGGCCGTAATAATAGCCGTTGATACAAGAGTGTATGGCGGCCAGAGGCAGGGAAAGGGAAATGATCTTAAGCAGTGCGGCGCATCTTGGCTCATCTAAGATGACAGCAGCGATTTGATCCGCGCCTGTGTAAATGAGCAGCGTGCAAAGGACGGACAGGCTGACAGACAGCAGCAGTCCCGCGTACAGATAAGTCTGCGGACAGCGCCCGGCACCTGCTGCTTCCGCTGTATATTTGGAAATGGCAGTCTGAATGCCGGCGCCGCAAAATGCTACGCCAAGTGTAAAGACCGGAAAAATAAGCTGATAAATTCCAACCCCCTGTGCACCAATTGTATGGGAGAGGAATATTCTATAGAAGAAGCCAATAATCCGGCTGGCAAGACCGGTGGCGGTAAGCAGGGCGGTACCAAGCAAAACAGGGTGGCCGGCGTATTTTTTCAGAGTGGATAAGTTAGGCATAGGCGGATTCCTATCAGGTTGTTTGATCTTATCCATATATATATGCGGCCGGAAGGAGAATATGCGCCGCATTTGCTTTTGCGGCAGGCGGCCAGGCAGACGAGGAGGGATGTTATGATATATCTGGATCATGCGGCTACAACACCGATGGCGCGGCAGGTAGCTGACAGTATGGAGTCCTATTATGCGAAAGACTATGCGAATGCATCTACGATATATGAGTTTGGAGAAAAGAGCAGACATGCGGTGGAATATGCCAGGAAGGTCGTAGCACGTTCTCTGCATGCACGTACAAATGAGATTTATTTTACAGCAGGAGGCAGTGAGTCAGACAATTGGGCGTTAAAAGGAACAGCAGAAGCCTATAAAGAAAAGGGCAGGCATATTATTACGACGCAGATCGAGCACCATGCGGTACTTCATACCTGCAGATATCTGGAGGAGCAGGGGTATGAGGTGACGTATCTGCCGGTTGACGCGCAGGGGTTTGTACCTTTAAATAAGCTGGAAGAGGCGATTCGGCCGGATACGATTTTGATTTCCGTTATGTTTGCGAATAATGAGATCGGGACGATCGAGCCGATTGCCCGGATTGGGAGGATTGCCAGATGCCACGGCGTACTGTTTCATACAGATGCGGTACAGGCATACGCCCAGATTCCGATTAACGTGGATGCTTATCAGATTGATTTGCTCAGTGCAAGCGGACATAAGTTTTACGGGCCGAAAGGAACCGGGTTTTTGTATATCCGTGATGGCGTCAAAACGGCTTCTTTTATTCACGGCGGCGGACAGGAACAGGGAAGGCGCGCCGGTACGGAAAATGTGCCGGGCATCGTAGGAATCGGAACAGCGGCAGAGATCGCAATGCGTACGATGTCAGAGCGGATATACAGGGAGACAAGGATGCGGGACTGGATGATTCGCACGATTCAAAAAAGAATTCCCGGCGCGTGGCTCAATGGGGACCGTTATGCGAGGCTGCCGAATAACGTGAATTTCAGCTTTGAAAATATCGAAGGAGAGACACTTCTGCTGTTGCTGGATGCGAAAGATATCTGTGCGTCGGCGGCGTCGGCATGTTCCACAGGATCCACAGAACCGTCTCATGTGCTGACAGCGATTGGGAGAGAGCCGGAACTGGCGTTTGGAACGCTGCGGATGACGCTTGGAGAAGCTACGACATGGGAGGAAATACGCACGGCGGCGGAAGCAGTGGAGGAGAATGTAAAGCTGCTGCGGGAGGTTTTGGAAATGGAATAAGATGTTATATTAGGAACTAAAGTGCAATGGGAAAGATAACATGAAAAAGACCGGTGGGGTTCCGGTCTTTTTCTGTCATGCAATAACATATTATAGGATGGTATAATATAAATATATTACTGAAGTAATGATAAAACGCCCTGGTTGGACTGGTTTGCCTGTGCCAGCATGGACTGTCCGGCCTGTGCCAGAATGTTGTTCTTGCTGTAGTTCACCATTTCGCTTGCCATATCTGTATCACGGATACGTGATTCTGCATTCTGCGTATTTTCAGCAGCGGTATCCAGATTAGAGATTGTATGCTCCAGGCGGTTCTGTACGGCGCCGAGCTGTCCTCTTTGCGTAGATACTTTCTTAATGGCATCGTCAATCGTCGTAGTTGCTTTCTGTGCACCTTCCTGTGTGCTCAGATCAACCTTGTTGCCGTCTACGCCAAGTGCGCGTGCGCTCATGTCATCCATAGAGAATGTCATTGTCTGGCCTTCGTTTGCGCCGATCTGCAGTGTAATGCCGCCGTTTGCGGAGGAGCTTTCGTATCCGACCTGGCCCCACAATGCGTTTGCGCTGCCAAGGCCGGCGCCGGCTGTATCGCCCATTGTAACGTCGCTGACTGCTCCCGCGGATGTTACCCACAGTGTATTTGGTTCATCCGGTGTTGCGCCGCTTAAGGTAACGTCAAAATCAAAGCCTCCTTTTGCAAGAATATCTTCGAGGTCTTCTGCTGTATATTCTTTGCCGGCTGCAAGATGAATCGTGTACTCACCTGATGTGACTGCATTTACAGCGCTGTAGGTAATGGCTGTATTTGTTTCCATGCTTTCTTTGCCGGTTTCCGCGTCAAATGCAAAATGAAAAACGGTATCGTTGAATTCTGCGCCGTATTTGTTAGATGTAAAGACTACCTTATTCGCACCGACAAAATTGGTTGCGGTTCCTTCGTCAGATACGGATTTGATACCCGCTGCTGTTGCGGTTCCTGCTGTAGTTGCCGCGTCTGCGTTAAATACGCCGTTTTTGAGCGTTACTTTTACATCTGCAGGAGTGCCGCTTGCGGTACTGTCTTCCTGCTTTGCGTTCGCAATCAGTTCGTCAATCTCAGACTGGCTGTATACTTTGTTCAGGGACAGGTTTAAGGTCAATGTTTTGCCTGTCGCATCCCAGATGGCAGTCTCCTGTCCTGATTTTGTAGCAGCGGTAGCGGCTGTTGCCACTTTGATGCCGGCGATATTGGATGTTACCAAAGCGCCGTCTAACGTAGCGTCTACAACACCGAATTTCGGGCCGGATCCGGAAGAAGCTTTGCTTCCTGACTGGGAGCCGTCTAACAGCTTTAACGTATTAAATTCGGTTGTTTCAGAAATACGGGTCAGCTCTTCCTGAAGCTGTGAGATTTCGTTATTGACTGCTTCACGGTCGTCATTTGTCTCTGTGCCGTTGGCAGCCTGTACAGCCAGTTCACGCATTCTTTGTAAAATAGAATGAGATTCGTTTAATGCACCTTCTGCCGTCTGAATGAGGGAGATACCGTCCTGCGCGTTGGAAGAAGCTTTGTTCAGGCCGCGGATCTGGCTTCTCATTTTTTCAGAAATGGAAAGGCCGGCTGCATCGTCTGCGGCACGGTTAATTTTATAACCGGAAGATAACTTCTCCGTAGACTTGGACTGTGCGCTTGTTGTTACGTTGAGCATTCTGTTTGCATTCATTGCGGAAAGATTGTGTTGTACTACCATAATAATACCTCCATGTGATGAAATAATTTTTTACGGGATTCCGTTCCCGGAGTTATATAATAAAGCAGGCGCCCGGAGCATCGTTTGGAAATGCTTTTGGTGCGGCCTGTTATTATCAGGCTTTAAAGCGCTTTGACAGCTTTGCGGCGTTCTCTGCGCAGGATCTGGTTAATTTCTTCCTTTGCCGCGTCAGAGATGCCGGATTCCCGGTAATAAGGGGAGTTACCGCGCTGTCCTGCGGCAGAGCTTCTGGCGATATTCAATTCTCTTGGGGCGTCCACGAGCAGGTGGATATTGTTTGCGGAGCCGCCTGAAAAAATAATCTTAATATCGTTCCCGATGTCAATGTATTCTCCTGGCTTTAGTGTCAGCTTCAGCATAAAAACCTCCTTGTTTATGTTCCTTGCTTTTTTCATTTGCAACATTTCTTATAATAATGTTGCATGCACAGTCCGCCGGCAGGAACGGCAACATACGTTAAGAGAAAAGAAAGGGATGATGATTATGGGAACAACACAGCCAATTCGTGACAAAGAAGCGCTTCAAAGATTCAAGGATTATTATCAGAAAGAACAGCCAATGCCCCGTAACTATGCACTGATTCAGTTTGGCCTGCATACGGCGCTGCGGATCAGTGATATTTTGCTGCTGCATTGGTCGCAGATTTATGATTTTGACAGACATTGTTATTTGGAGCATATAAGCATCAGGGAAAAAAAGACAGGCAAAGAAACGGTAATCGCATTAAACAGCCAGCTGATCGAAGCGTTAGAAGCTTACCGCATGCAGCGTCAGCCATCCGGCGAAGATTTTATTTTTACAAAAAGCGCAGATTATCAGGAACCGTTATGCCGCAGTCAGGCTTATCGGATTGTACGCAGGGCAGCGGAAAAGACACAGCAGGAGCCTAACATCAGCTGTCATTCCCTGCGCAAGACGTTTGGCTATCATGCATGGAAACAGGGAACACCGCCTGCCCTTCTGATGGATATTTATAATCATTCGTCCTATCGGGTAACGAAAAAATACCTTGGAATCAGTCAGGATGAAAGAGATTCTATATTTTTAGAAATAAATTTATGATTTTTTGAAAAATGGGGTTAAGTTTTTCCATGGACAGACGATATATATGGTGTAAGCAAGATGCAACATTTTTATAAGAAATGTTGCATCTTTTATGTATGTTTGAAAAATAAGAGCATTTTTTATGGCATAGGAAATTGTTGGATGAACATTTTCATCAAAAATCTCTTCTTTATTAAAATTAAAAGTAATCTGTATCCAGTCGATCATTTCCGCGCATCTTGCGAAAAGCAGTTTTAAGACACGCTCTGGCATTGTTTCTCCGTTTTGATTCATATTAACACAGAAGGAGCCCTCTGTATATGCTTCATGCTTTATGCAACATTTCACAGCGTCAGATATGTATGGTGATTTCTGTCTTGAAAATAGGTGAAAAACGGATATAATAAGGATAGTGCAGAAAGAAGGTGTTTTGATGAAAAATTACTATAGTACAGTAGATAATATTGTGCTAACTTTTTCCAATATAGAAGAGAGAAACGGTTTTGAAGAAATAACTGTTCGTTTTGAGCGTCCCAATGAGCATGGATTTGATTTTGCCGAAGGAAAATTACCGAATAATATCTTTTATAAATGCTTTGGTTTTTCAGAAGATGAATTGTTGGATCTTGACAGATATTTAAGAAACAACAGTTTTTTAATATGGGAAATTGCAAGAGAAAAGGAAGGTGTTACAGTTGCCTAAACCGTTACTTGATTTTATGGGATATGTTTTTTATTTTTGGTCTAATGAAAATGGTGAACCAATTCATATTCATGTTTCTAAAGGAAAACAGACAGAGAATGCAACTAAATTTTGGATAAAAAGAGATGATATAGAATTGGTTCATAATAAAAGCAATATCCCTGGTAATGATTTGAAAAAGATACAAAAATATTTATGGGCGAATCGTGATACTATTATTGCCAGATGGTATCAGTATTTTAATATGTAGGGGAGGATGGTATGACAAAACAGCAATTTCAAAATCTTATAAACAGCGGTGTTGTTATTTTGGACGGCGCGACAGGCACAAATCTGCAGAAGGCTGGAATGCCGGGGAATGTCTGCCCGGAACAGTGGATTCTTGAGCATCCGCAGGTGATGCTGGATCTTCAGCGCAGCTATATAGCTGCCGGCACGCAGATACTTTATGCGCCGACATTTACCGGAAACCGTATCAAGCTGGCAGAATATGGGCTACAGGACCAGCTTGCGGATATCAATACCCGGCTTGTACAGCTGTCAAAAGAGGCCGCAGGCGGTGCCGCGTATATAGCAGGTGATCTGACCATGACAGGGCAGCAGCTTTATCCGCTTGGCGATCTGGGCTTTGAACAGTTAGTGGAGATTTATAAAGAACAGGCAAAAGTATTGTATGAGGCAGGCGTGGATTTGTTTGTAGTAGAGACGATGATGAGCCTGCAGGAGACAAGAGCTGCTGTCATTGCGATTCAGGAGACATGCAGCCTGCCGGTTATGGCAAGCTTGACGTTTGAGGCGGACGGAAGGACACTGTTTGGAACGGATCCGCAGACAGCTGTTGTGGTATTGCAGAGCCTTGGCGCAGACGCGGTGGGCCTGAACTGTTCTACCGGCCCGACGGAAATGATCGAAACGGTAGAAACGATGCATGCATATGCGAATATCCCGATCTTGGCCAAGCCAAACGCTGGCCTGCCGCAGCTGGAAGACGGCAAAACGGTATATAAGACAAGCCCGCAGGAATTTGCCGAAGCGGGGGCAAAGCTGATAGAAGCAGGAGCAGCATTGATCGGAGGCTGCTGCGGAACGACTGCGGAGCATATCAAAGCGCTTACCGCCGCAGCCAGAGGCTGTACCAGACGTGAAATCCGCAGTGCACATCGGCGTGTACTCGCGTCAGAGCGCAAAGTTGTGGAAATCACTTTGGATGGCAGCTTTCAAGTCGTTGGAGAACGCATTAACCCGACGGGAAAGAAAAAGCTGCAGGAGCAGCTGCGGGAAGGCAATTTGGAACGGGTGCGTTCGATGGCGAGAGAACAGGAAGAAAACGGCGCCTCGATTCTGGATATTAATATGGGCATGAATGGCATTGATGAAAAACAGATGATGCTGGAAACGATTTACGAAGTAACAACGACGGTGGATTGCCCGCTTTGTATAGATTCCAGTTATATTGAAGTAATAGAAGCGGCTTTGCGTATTTATCCGGGCCGTGCACTGATCAATTCCATTTCGCTGGAAAAAGAAAAGTTCGAACGCCTGCTGCCGATCGCGAAAAGATACGGAGCAATGTTTATCCTGCTGCCGTTATCGGATGCGGGGCTTCCGAAGACACCAGAGGAAAAACGGGAGATTGTGCATACGATTTTAGACGAAGCGTTAAGGCAAGGGTTCGTGAAAGAAGATATCGTTGTAGATGGTTTGGTTGCAACGGTAGGAGCAAATCCGCAGGCAGCATTAGAATGCTTTGATACGATTCACTACTGCAGCAGCCAGCTTGGCCTCGCAACGATCTGCGGATTATCTAACATTTCTTTTGGACTGCCGGAACGCATGTTTGTAAACACCGCATTTTTAACAATGGCTGTCGGACATGGCCTTACGATGGCGATTGCAAATCCTTCCCAGGACCTTTTAATGAACGCTGCGTTCGCGGCGGATCTGCTGATGCATAAAGCAGGCAGCGACCTGGCATATATTAACAGGATGCAGTCGTATCAGCAGAAAATGGAAAGAGTAAAACAGGAACAGCTACAGCAGCAAACAGCGAATCATAACGCAAAATCGGATTATAACGTAAAATCGGATTATAACGTAAAATCGGATTATAACGCAGTGCAGGATGCGGCAAAGACGCCGGCGTCAGACAAACAGCTTTGTTCTAACGCCATATACCAGGCTGTTTTAAAAGGCGAAAAAAACAGCATTGTACAGTACGCAGAAGAAGAGTTATCACATGGCCTAAAACCGGAACAGGTCATCGACCAATATCTGATTCCCGCGATCAATGAAGTAGGAGAACTGTTTAATGTACAAAAATATTTTCTGCCTCAGCTGATTGCCAGTGCGAACGCGATGAAAACAGCCATTGAATATCTGGAGCCAAAAATCCAGCGTACCGGCAGCGAAGAAGAAGCAGCAACGATTGTCATCGCAACGGTGGAAGGCGATATTCACGATATCGGCAAAAACCTGGTCGTACTGATGCTGCGCAATTACGGCTATCATGTCATCGATCTTGGAAAAGATGTCCCGGCAGAAGAAATAGTAAGTACAGCCATACAGGAACAGGCCGCAATCATTGGCCTGTCAGCATTAATGACAACGACAATGATGCGTATGCAGGATGTCGTGGAACTCGCAAAAGAAAAAAATTATAATGGGAAAATAATGATCGGAGGCGCCGCAATTACACCTGGATTTGCAAAAGAAATCGGGGCAGACGGCTATTCCAAAGATGCAGCGGATTGTGTAAAATTAGTGAAACGGTTGCTGCAGTGAGTGAGGGGGTGGCTGTGCGGACGCTGGATGAGGGGCGGGGCCTGGATTTCGGCTCCTACTCCAGAATGTT